>NZ_JAESIF010000001.1:0-466649 GCF_016757295.1 Streptomyces sp. M2CJ-2
TGGGGACGCCCCGCACCACCGACCCGCACACTACGCCGCCGTTTTATTTACTTCCTTTGAGGAACGCAGCACTAGGGTGCCCGGCGGCCCGGTGCCCCGTCGGTCGTAGGCGGTGTCGACGAGCAGGTCAACGCCCGTATGCCTGCTCGCAGATGGCCGACTGCGGGCTGTCCGCCTGCCAGCGGCCGTACTTCCTGCCCAGCGCGCAGACATCCGCCTGCTCCCGTACTTCGCGGCGCACCGCCTCCGAGGCTTCGGAGGCATCCGGGGCGGGCCTTCTGGGGGGTGCGGTCCTCCCGGCGGCCGGGAGGGCGGGGACGGTCCGCCGGTCGCGGACGTCGGACGGCGCGGTCCGCTCCGGTGCGGGCGAGGGTGCGGCGGGGGTGGTGCGGTGCGAGGGAGACGGGGGCGGCTCCGTCGGCCGGGACGGAGCGATCATCTCCAGGGCCTCGCGGGCCGGCGCCTGGACGACCTGTGGCCGTGCCCTGCCGTCCGGGTGTGGCGCCGCCGGGTGGGACACGCCTGCCGGCGGGCCGGCCACAGGGGGACGCTGGACCGTCACACAGCCCGCGAGAGCCGTGACCGCCACGGTCACCAGAAGCGTTGCAGTGGTCGTCTTTCGATGCACTCACGTCACTCTGCTGGCTTTGACCGTCCGGGGGACGGTGGACTGGCGGAGGATCCCCCGCACGGGTGATCTCCGCCCCCTTTCGGGGGGTCGCGGGCGTGCCGGGGGTGACGTCAGTCGCCGGTGGCGCCGTCGAGACGCTCGCGGATCAGATCGGCGTGGCCGTTGTGACGGGCGTACTCCTCGATCATGTGGATGTGGATCCAGCGGAGGTTGAACTGCTTGCCGCTGCGGTGCCTGCCCTTGGCCAGGTCGTCCAGTGAGACGTCGGCCGCGTTGCGCCGGGCGATGCCGATCTCGGTCTGCCAGGTGGCGTAAGCCTCCTGCCAGGTGTCCGCCTCGGTGGGGTGGAAATCGCCGTCCGGGTCGGCCTCGCTGTAGTAGATCGGGCCGGGGTCGTCCGCCGCGAGCACCTTGCGGTACCAGTGGCGCTCCACCTCCGCCATGTGCCGTACCAGCCCCATCAGGGACAGGTCGGACGGCGGCACCGAGGCGGTGCGCAACTGCTCGTCGGTCAGACCCTCGCACTTGTGGGCGAGGGTCTGGCGGTGGTACTCGAGCCAGTCCTCCAGCATGGTGCGTTCGTCGGCGGTGGTGGCGGGTTCACGGCGCTCGGTTGTCATGGGCGCATCCTTTCCGGCGGGCGACGCCCCACGCCACACGTTTTTCAGACGGAGAGCATCCCGTGCAGCAGTTCCCGCAGGTCCGCCCGTACCTCCTCCAGGGCCGGCACGCGCGTGCTGAAGGACCCGGCCACGCAGGAGAACATCAGCCCGTCGGCCCAGGCGATCAGCGACAGCGCGTGCCGGTCCGGGGAGGTGGAGCCGAGCCCGACGACCAGGCCGGTGAGCTGGTCGCGGAACCGGGCGCCGGCCGCGTCGAAGTGGGCGCGTAGCTCGGGGCGGCGGGTCGCTTCCAGGGCCAGTTCGTAGCGGGCGAGGGTCAGTTCGCGATGGCGCGTCAGGGCGCGGTGGGTGGCCAGCGCCATCGCGTCCAGCAACGCGTCGGTCCCGGCCCGCGGGTCCGGCATCTCGTGCAGTGCGAGGACGCGGGCCTCCCGCTCGGCGAGCCGTCGTACCGCCAGCTCCAGCAGCGCCTGCCGGGTGCGCGCCACGTTCGAGGTGGAGCCCTGGGGGAGTCCGGCCGCCCGGTCGACCGCACGGTGGGTGAGGCCGCGCATCCCGCGCTCGGCGAGCAGGGCGAGAGCGGCGTCGGCGACGAGGTCGGCGCGGGAGGCGCCTGCGGTGCGTACGGACATGAGGGCCAAACTACCCGCAGCACTACAGCCGTAGTACAGTCGGCCCGTGGGGTGACTACAGCTGTAGTCACCGGGGTCTTGGAGCCGACAGGCCGACAGGCCGAGGAACAGCGGAACCGAGGAGGAGCCGTGGCACAGGCGATGGGGAAAGCCGTAGTGATCGGCGGTGGGATCGGCGGCCTGACCGCGGCGGCCGCCCTGCACCGGCGCGGGGTGAGGGTGACGGTGCTGGAGCGGGCCGGCTCACTCGAGCCGGCCGGCGCGGCCATCTCCCTCGCCCCCAACGCGCTGCGCGGGCTGGACGTCATCGGACTCGGCGACGGCGTCCGGGCGCTGTCCGCCTGGCAGGGCGACGGGGGACTGCGCGCACCCGGCGGGCGCTGGCTCTCCCGGTCCAGTGCGGCGGCCGCCACCGAGCGCTTCGGCGGCCCCCTCGTCCTGCTCCACCGCGCCACTCTCATCGACCGGCTGGCCGGGCTGCTCCCACCGGACACCGTCCGCACGGCCACCGCCGCGCACCTCGTCGATCCGGGCGACCCCGGCGACCCCGCCCGGCCCGCCCGGGTGAACACTCCCGACGGCGAACTGGAGGCCGACCTGGTGGTGGCCGCCGACGGCGTCCACTCCGCCGTACGCCACCTGCTCTTCCCGGACCATCCCGGGGCCGTGTACGCCGGCTTCACCACCTGGCGGACGGTGATCCCGCTGCCCGGCGGGCGGTTCGCCTCCCACGAGACCTGGGGTCGGGGCCGCCTGTGGGGCACCCATCCACTCAAGGACGGCCGCGTCTACGCGTACGCCGCGGCCCTGGCCCCCGCCGGTCGGCGCGCCCCCGACGACGAGCGTGCCGAACTGCTGCGCCGCTACGGCGACTGGCACGATCCGATCCCCGCCGTACTGGCCGCCGTCCGCCCCGAGGACGTGCTGCGGCACGACGTCCACCACATCACCGAGCCGCTGCCCGCCTACCACCACGGCCGGGTCGCCCTGGTCGGCGACGCCGCGCACGCCATGCCCCCCACCCTCGGCCAGGGCGGCAACCAGGCCGTCGAGGACGCGGTCACCCTCGCCCACTACTGCGGTGACCTGCCCGCCTACACCGCCGCCCGGCTGCCCCGTACCACCGCCATCGCCCGCCGGGCGGTGCGGGCGGCCCGCCTGAGCATGATGACCAACCGCGCCGGGACCGCCGTACGCGACACCGCGATCGCCGCGCTGTCGAAGGCCGGACCGGCGCTGCTCCTGCGGAGCTTCGACGACATCGCCGCCTGGCGGCCCCCGGCGGGGGAGGCCGTATCCTTTCCGGCGTCCTCGGCGTCCCCTCCGGTGGACGAGGACAGAGCCCGCGCCGCGGACGACAACCGAGACCGGACCGCGGACCGGACCCGCGACGGACGACCGCTGGAGGAGAACACCCCGTGAAGGTCGGCTGCATCGGACTCGGCGACATCGCACAGAAGGCGTACCTCCCGGTGCTCGCCACCCGGCCCGGGGTGGAGCTGCACCTGCAGACCCGCACACCCGCGACACTCCCCCGGGTCGCCGACGGCCTCCACCTGCCGCGCGGACGGCGGCACGCCGACCTCGACGCCCTGCTCGCCCAGGATCTCGACGCCGCCTTCGTACACGCCCCGACCCAGGCCCATCCGGAGATCGTGACCCGGCTGCTCGAGGCGGGCGTACCGACCTACGTCGACAAGCCACTCGCCTACGAACTCGCCGACTCCGCGCGGCTGGTGTCCCTCGCCGAGGAGCGGAACACCAGCCTCGCCGTCGGCTTCAACCGGCGCTTCGCCCCGGGCTACGCGCAGTGTGCCGACCATCCGCGTGAGCTGATCCTGCTGCAGAAGAACCGGATCGGGTTGCCGGAGGAGCCGCGCACGATGATCCTCGACGACTTCATCCACGTCGTCGACACCCTGCGCTTCCTTGTTCCCGGGCCGATCGACGACGTGACCGTGCGGGCCCGCACGGAGGACGGACTGCTGCACCACGTGGTGCTCCAGCTCGCCGGGGACGGATTCACCGCGCTCGGCGTGATGAACCGGCTCAGCGGCTCGGCCGAGGAGATCCTCGAGGTCTCCGGCCAGGACCGCAAGCGGCAGGTGGTCAACCTCGCCGAGGTGATCGACCACAAGGGCCGGCCCACCGTCCGGCGGCGCGGGGACTGGGTGCCGGTGGCCCGGCAGCGCGGCATCGAACAGGTGGTGCTCGCCTTCCTCGACGCGGTGGGCGAGGGCAGGACGCTCAGTGCCCGGGACGCGCTGGCGACCCATGAGCTGTGCGAGCGTGTGGTGCGTGCGGTGCGGGAGCGGGCCGCCGCCTGAGCCGCAGGGTCCGTACGCCCTCGGCCGCCCCCCAGACGGCCAGCACCAGCAGCGACGCCTTCGGCAGCCAGTCGCCGAAGCGGACGTAGGGCGTGGTGCCGTGGGCGAGCGGGACGTCGTACACCTGCGCCGCGCTCGCGTCCGTGCCGAGCAACGGGCCCACGCGCTCGCCGTCCGGGCCGTGGACGGCGGACACACCGGTCAGCGTCGCGTGCACCATCGAACGGCCGGTCTCGGCGGAGCGCAGCGCGGCGAGCGAGGCGTGCTGCTCGGGTGCCCAGCTCTGCTGGAAGGTCGACGTCGACGACTGGGCGAGCAGCACGTCGGCGCCGTCCCCGGCCAGATGCCGGCTCATGTCCGGGAACGCGGACTCGAAGCAGACCATGGGGCCGATCCGCAGCCCGCTCCCCGTGTCCATCAGCACCTGCTTCGAACCGCGCCTGCGGTCCTCGCCCGCCGCCTTGCCGACGGAGGTGGCCCAGCCCAGCAGGGAACGGGCCGGGATGTACTCCCCGAACGGAACCAACCGCATCTTGTCGTACCGGTCACCGGTGAGTCCGTCCGGGCCGACCAGCACCGAACTCTTGTATATGCCGGGCTGGTCGGAGCGCCGCGCATCCACGTTGACCAGGAGCTCGGCGCCCGTCGCGCGCGACAGCGCGGCAAGACGCCGCGCCAGGTCGGGCCGGGCACCGAGGTCGAAACCGACGCTGCTCTCACCCCAGACGATCAGGTCGACGTCCCGGCCGGCGAGCTCCCGGGTGAGCCGCTCCTCGAGGTCGAAGCGCCGGTCCGCACTGTCCGGCCCGGAGACGACCCCCGGCTGGACGACCGCGATCCTGGCCCGGCCGTCGGTGTCCGGGAGGGGCATCCCCACCCACACGGCGGAAGCGACCACGCCCACGGCGACCAGACCGGCCACGGCCGGCACCCGGGCCTGCCGCACCACGAGGAGCACGGCCACGGCCACGTTCAGCACCACCAGCAGAAAACTGAGCAGCCAGGTCCCGCCGACCGACGCCAGCCGCAGCGCCGCACCCACCTGCCACTGACTCGCACCGAGCACGCCCCAGGGGCCGCCCAGCGCCTGCCAGGAACGCACCAGTTCGACGGCCAGCCAGCCCGAGGGCAGCACGACCAGCGCGGCCCCGACCCTTCCCCGAGAGGGCGCCCCGCCCAGCAGCCGTCGTACCAGCCACCCCCAGGGCGCCCACAGCGCGCCCAGCAGGGCCGCGAGGACGAACGTGAACACGTGCAGGTTCGGCAACAGCCAGTGGTGCATCGCGAACATGAAACCGAATCCGCCCCACCAGCCGTCGTACGCGGCGCGGCGGCCCGTGGGCGCGGAACGCGCCAGCAGAATCCAGGGCACCAGCGCGACGTAGGCGAACCACCACAGGGACGGGGCGGGGAAGGCGAGGACGGGCAGGGCCCCCGCGCCCGTGGCGAGGGCCGAGCGCCGCCACGGGGAGACGAGCCAGTGGCCGGTCGACTTCAACGGCGCCTCCCTGTCCCGCGTGTGCCTCCAGTGTGCGCCCCGGGAAAGATCAGGGACAGGGCGCGTCGGGCTCAGTGGACCACAGGCGCCGTCGGCCGGCCGGGCGGGCGCCGCCGTTTCTCCCGCACGACCACCTCGTGCGACCGCCGGCCGTCGTCCGTGCGCAGCATCGCGAACGCGTATCGCCCCCCCCGCACACGAAGTCCGGTGCGGCCGGTCCGCCGCCGGGCCCACCGGGTTGACGTGGTCGGTCTGCACCCGAGCCGTGTCGCCGGTGTCCCGCTCCCAGGCCCCCGGACCCCGAAGCGCACCCGTCGGTTCACGATCAGGTGCTGCCGCACCGGAAACCCCCGCAGGCTCTCCGTGAGCCACGCCGCCACCGCGTACTCGGTGACCACCCCGCCGATGGCCAGTCGGCCAGTCGGTCCCTCACGGTCGCAAGGCCCGTACGCTGCGTCACCGGCCACGTCTCGGCCGATACCCGCCCTGAACCAAGGGGCGTGCGCGGATATCCGCATCCCCGCGAGGAGGTTCCCGCGGGGTCTGGCAACCTGGGGATCTTCGGTTCGGGCTCCAGGCCAGGAGGGCTTCATGAAACGTCTCGTCACCGTGGTCACCGGTGGTAGCCGGGGGATCGGGGCCGCGACCTGTCTGCGGCTCGCGGGGGAGGGGCACGACGTGGTGGTGGGGTACGTGCGGGACGCCTCGGCCGCACAGAGCGTGGCCGACGGGGTGCGGGCGGCCGGCGCACGGGCCGTCACCGTGCGGGGGGACACCGCCGACGAGGGGGACGTCGACCGCCTCTTCGACGTGGCGGAGCGGGAACTGGGGCCGGTCACGGGGCTGGTGAACAACGCCGCGGTGACCGGGCCGCTGGGGCGGTTCACCGATGTCGACACCGCGACCATGCGCCGGGTCGTCGACGTCAACCTCATGGGGACGCTGCTGTGTTCGCGCCGCGCCGCACAGCTGATGACACCCCGGGGCGAGGGGACGATCGTGAACATCTCGTCGGGGGCCGCCACCCTCGGCAGCCCCGGCGAGTACGTCCACTACGCGGCGACCAAGGCCGCCGTCGACGCCCTCACGGTCGGACTGGCGAAGGAACTCGGTCCGGTGGGCATCCGCGTCAACGCGGTCGCTCCGGGTGCGATCGACACGGACATGCACGCCGCCATGGGTGCCCCGGACCGGGCGTGGGAGGTGGCCGCCACGGTCCCGCTGCGCCGCCCGGGGCGGGCCGAGGAGATCGCCGCGGCGGTCGCCTGGCTGATGTCGCCGGACGCCTCGTACACGACGGGGGCGGTGCTGCGGGTGGCGGGCGGGCGCTGAGGCGCTCGTTCCGGGGCGTGGACGGGGGCGTCGGTACGAGAGCCGGTGGCGCGGGGGCTCAGGCCGCCTTGACGACCTCGCCTCGGATCGCCGCCGCCCACTCGACCACCAGCAGCTCGTACTCCGCGCGCTCATGCGCCGACAGGGATCCGCCCGCGCGCAGCCACAGTGCTCGGATGCGCTCGTTGACCTCAGCGGCGGACCGCACGGAACCAGGGGTCATGGAATCGGGGGACATGCCGACCAGCCTAGGGCCACGCACTGACAGCGCGCTACCGGACGGCTACCCGTCCGGTATGGGTTCGGTCACGTCCCCCGTGAGGACCCTCAGCCCGACGACTCCGCCGCGTGCGGGCTCAGCACACCCATGCTGACCAGGACGATGATGACGATGCCGAGCGCGATGCGGTACCAGACGAACGGCATGAAGCTCTTGGTGGAGATGAACTTCATGAACCAGTGCATGAACCGGCACCCTCAGCCGCTGTGACCTGCCGCTTCCACCACTCGGCCAGACCATCTGGGAGACAACTGGGAGAACTGATCGCCGTCTCCCACACCGTCTCCCGCACGAAGCACTCGAAGCGCTCCTGCAACGCATCCATCATCCGCCGCTCCATCGCCGTTGTCACGTTCGCGTACAGACCCTCGACGCCCGCGACCTCGTGGCCCATCCGCGTCTCGACCGCGATCCTCGAGTGCACCCCGCCCGCCTCGTCGATCCACTCCTTGTGGCCATGCCGCAGCAGGTACAGCCGCTTGCCCGCGTAGGCCGTCGCCGGGATCGCGGGAACCGGACGCCGCGACGTGACCGTCTGCCGCTGCCCGAGCCGCACCCGCTCGAACTCCTCCGACGCGGGCCGGCCGTCGGCGATCGGCCGCCAGTAGTGGTAGGTGAAGTTCGCGTTCGCCAGCAGCCCACCCGAGATCGACCGGAACACGAACTCGCCGTCGTGGCTGTCGAGGAGCAGCTCCAGCAGCTCCGCCAGGAAGGGCGGCAGGACGAGGGACCGCCGTGACTCGTACTTCGGCGGGAACAGCTTCAGCACGCCGTTCTCCCGCTGATGCTGCCACTGCACCCGGACCGCGGGCATCAGATCGGGACCGTACCGCTCGAGATCCTCGGCGTGCCGCTCCTCCCGGTCCTCCTCGGTCGGGTCGTCCAGCGGATCGGAGGCCGGCCAGGTCGGATGGGAGTACACGCGGCGCAGGGCGTACAGCTCGGCGGGCCGCATGCCGGTGCAGGCCATCGTCCACACGAACACGAACCCGTCCAGGCCCCAGAAGGCGAGCGCGTTGCAGGCCAGCTGGTGGACGTCCTCGATGCGCATCTCACGCTTCCGCTCGCGCGGCTTCTTCTTGTACCGGCCGCGACGCTGCTTCTTCCCCTTGGGGACGGGGGAGGTCTTGCGGAGTTCGTCGTCGACGGCGTCGTCCATCAGCATGGAGAAGACGGTGAGGATCTCCTCCCCGTACTTCTCGCCCACGTTGGGGAGGGCTTTGAGCTGCTTCTTCCATGCCCGGTAGGTGGTGGGCTGGACATCGGCGACCGCGGTCTCTCCCCAGCGCGGCTCGATGTACAGCCGCAGCATGGACCGGATCGCCTTGTCCCGCAGATGCCCGACGTCGAGCGTCTCCACCCACGTCTTGGCGTACTCGCCGATGGTGACGGCTCCGTCGCGGCGGGAGATGTAGGCGTCGTTACGGATCTCGGCCTCGCGGTCGAGGCCGTAGTTCTTCGCCTCGACCTCGTCGGTGAACCCGCCCTTCTGGTCATAGATCCACCGGCCGCGCTCGTCCTTCTTGCGCGTGTTCCACACGACGCGGCAGGTGTTCCCGCGCCACTCGGTGTAGGCCATGTGCTGCCCCTTGGGTGCCTGGTGCGGGGTGACCGGCTGGCACCCCTGCCGCCGGCCCCCTCCGCCTCGACTGCGCTATGTGTGCCGGCCGATGATGCATGACCGGCAGGCGGCGCAGTCGCCTCCTTGACGCTGTATGAGGTCTCGCACGATGCGTCGTGCCTCTGCGTCGTGCTCGACCCGTGGCGTCGCAACACACACGATTCTCCCAGTGACCTTGCCGCGGAACCCGTAGAAGTCCGGGCCCAGGTCGGCCGTGAGCAGTTCGTGCATGGGCTCCCCCTTTCGGGTGAGAGGGAACCTCCCAAGTACTACTAGATGCTGCCACGTTGACGCGCTGCTGTGATCAGGTTTCCCACAAGTCACACAAACAAGATGGGTAACGAAACGACGCACGAGGGCGGTTATGCGGCGAGACCGGTCAACCGCGGTCGGCGCCGCGCTGCCCCCACCGCTCCAGCAGCTCATCAACGACCCGACGCTTCAACTCACGGATCTCCGCGGCCGTCATGCTGTCACTGACGGCCACCGCGGCATCCTGCACGGCGTTGCCCACATCCGACGCCAGATCCTCGGCGCGGATCGGCGAGATCACTGCAGGCCCTGAGGTGCCCTCCGTGAGCGTGGCGTCCGTGGCGCCGGACAGGATGTCGAGGCAGCTGCCGCCCGCCCACCCGAGGATCGGCTCGATCTTCGTGTAGGTCGTGGACCGGACCGGCTTACCCTCTTCGACCTTGCTGTACGTGTTGACCTCTATGCCTGCGGCGCGCGCCACGTCCACCTTGTGCAACTTGAGGGTAGAGCGACGCCTGATAACCAGGTTTGCGAGCCTCTGAAGTGCAGCGTTGTCGTGTCGGGCAGCCATGGCTCACATCATCGCAGGATCACGCAGGAACAGCTAGGAACACTCACCCATCTGGCTGGAACCGAGACTTCTACGTGATCATGCCCGTCAATCATCTACGAGTATCTACGCGATCCCGCATGTTACTGCGTGGTACAGCTAGCCAAAGCTCGTAGAAACACGTAGATTCTCTGCATGGAAAGACCCCCAGCCACCTTCCAGGTGCACGGGCCGTCCCTGCGTAAGCACCGCATGAGTCAAGGCCTCACCGTCCAGGAAGCCGCCGACAAGGCCGGCATATCCCGCAGCTACCTCCAGCGGCTGGAAACAGGCATCCGGGAGCGGATGGGACCCAAGCGCTACACGCGGCTCCGCACCGCACTCCAAGCAACAGACGACCAGATCTCACCCCCACCAGAGATACCCACCGAAGAGAGGTGACCATGTCCACCCCCGAAACCCCCACGCTCGACACCGAGACGATGATGCGCCGCGACGGCTACCTGCCGCCGGACGAGGCCGCACGAGACCTCGGCTGCGGCAAGCGCTGGCTCCTCGACGGACTCAACCGGCACGGCTTCCCCCACACCCGCATGGGCAGGGCGAAGTGGCTCAGCCCGGAAGACCGCGAAGAGATCCGCAAGCTCTGCCGCATCCCCGCCGAGCCCGCCAAGATCTCCCGCCTGCGCCGCTCCATGTCCAAGGCGAAGACGCCGGCCCGCGCCGCCGCCTGAGCCGGCCCGCGCCTCCATCGCCGCCTGACGGCAAACAAAGAGGCCGCCCCAACGGCCAAGTCCGGGCGACCTCGACGCGAACAACCTCCCACCTGAGTGAAAGGAGGGAGCCACGTGGCTCCCAGTATCTCATCCGACACCGACCCCTTCTGGGTCGAGAACCGTGCCAAGTTCCTCGCCGAGAAGAGCACTAGCGCCGACCCGTCCGCGTGCGGCACCTGCCGCGGCAACACCGAGGCCGGCGAGCCGGTGGAGCACGACGAGTGCGCACAGCGCGCCACTCTCCTGCACGCCCCCGACCACCCGGACTACGAGATCCTCGCGGGCTTCTCCCTGGAGGAGAACGCGAAGCTCCCGGCCCGCTTCCACGTCCCCGTCTTCGACGACTGCGGCAAGCCGAACTCGTGGCTGTGCGCGGTCTGTCAGGAGGAGGGCGTCGTCACGGGGTGGCCGTGCGCGACCGCCACCAAGTACGGCACGCAGGTGTTCTCCCCGCAGCACCAGGCGGAGACGGTGCAGAAGAAGCAGGCCGCCCGTATCGCCGAGCTGGAGAACGCCCTGGCGGCCACCGGTCGATCGCTGTCGTCGTTCATCTTCGACTCGGACGACCCCGGCGCGGACGCGCTCGGTGCCCAGTGGCTCTACCACCAGGCGATGCCGCATGTGGACGACCCGTTCACCCAGCCGCGCGCCTTCCGTTCCAGCGTCTTCTCCGAGGCATCGAAGGCCGTCGAGGGCATGGACGGTCGCCCGTCGGACGGCGAGTACTCCCGGGAGTACCTCAACGGCTACTCGCACGCCTTGAAGGACGCGGCCGAACACCTGGAGAAGCTCGCCGACCAGGCAGCCGAGGGAACCGAGGTGTCGTCGTGAACGCCTATCCCGAGGTCACCGCGTGGCTGGTGAAGAAGGCTCGCGAGTTCCGCGCCGACGGCTCCCGCGAGGGGCGAGTGCAGGCCGACACGGCTGCGGTCCTCGCCTCGAAGATCTCTCGCGGTGCAGTTCGCCCGAACAATCTGCTGATGCTGCCCGACCCCGGGTTTTTCGAGGCTGGCCGCACCTATCAGAGCAGCCGGCACGCCAACCTCCGCTTCGAGTGCCTTGCGATCAGCGTCGACCCGGCGACCCGGGAAACGCTGGCCGTCGGCTGGCGGTTCGGCCCGCCCGAAGACCAAGGCGCCCGCAGCCACGAGATCGCCGCGCTGGACGCCGCCGACTGGGCCTGCTGCGGCTGGACCGACCACTACGACAAGGTGCCGGACCCGGCGGACGGATGCCACTGGTGCGCGTGCGGAAACCGCTGGCCGTGCAAGCAGGCGGAGGTGGCGTCGTGACTAGCGGAATGGAGTGGATCCGCCGCACCTACGACGTGCCCGCCCGGCACGGGATGCGCATCGAGTACGACGGCAAGCCCGCCACGATCGTCGGGTCCCGCGGCCCATATCTCGCCTTCCGTGTCGACGGCGAGAAGCGCATCACCGCCGACCACCCGACCTACCGGATCGTCTACCCGGCCGTCCCCGAGCCGGCCCGCCCCCGCGGCTGGTGCAAGCACTGCATGCAGGACCGGGCCATGACCGCAGACGGAGTGATGGGCCGCCACCACTGGAGTGGCCGCGACTACCTGGGGTCCCGCACCTTCCGCTGGTCCAAGCCCTGCCCTGGGGCCGGCAAGCCGCCGTGGAAGCCCGTCCGCAACCTGACCCACCCCGGCGAGCAGCGGACGGAGGCGGTCCGGTGACTCGCCCGATCTCCGACTTGGACGTGCCGCTGCCGGTGCTGCGCCAGCAGATAGCCGATCTCGTCGCCCGGCAGCGCGAGCAGCGCGCGGAACAGTCCGCCGAACGACTGCGGAACCTGCTCGCCCCCACCACCAACCCGACCGCCGAGGAGGCGTCCCGATGAAGCACTCCCTCTGTAAGCACAGCTTCCCGTGCCAGCCGCCGCACGGTTCGATCTTCCGGCCCGGCCCGTGCGACTGCGGCCTGACCTACGCCCAGCACGAGGCCGAACTCCTCCGCCAGGAAGAGGCCCTCATCGTCGGCACGGCGCACGACGGCCAGTGCCCCGACTGCGGCCACACCCGCCGCCTCTTCCGCTTCCAGCCGCCCGGCCAGCCCTGGCACGAGCCCGACTACGAGCCGCCCGTCAGCTTCCTGTGCACCGACTGCTACAACACCGCCGTCGACGCCCACAACGCGCTGGTCAACAACCTCTTCGAGGAGGCGGCCCGATGAGCGCTGACATCTACGGCGGGATAACCGTCGACCTGAACGACGCCCCGATCCGCACCGAGTACGACCGGAGTTACGACGGCAAGCCGCTCGCCCGGCTCGTCATCGGCGAGGACAACGCGTCGATCGCCATCACCGTCTCCAACTCCAGCCCGGAGACCGTCGCCCAGCTCGCCGAAGCCGCCGCACAGCTCGCCGCCTGGACCCAGCGGCAGACCCTGCGGAAGGTGGCCTGACATGGCGACCGCGGTACAGCCCGCCGACCTGATCGAGGACGCATTAGTCCACGTGTGGACCGACGCCCACCGCGAGTTCGGCCCCGACGAAGCCGCGTGGACGCCCGGCCAGGTACGCGAGTACCTGCTCCGCCTCGACGCCGCCCGCATCGACCCCGGATCGGTGATCACGATATGAGCACCTACCTTCACGACGGCACCGTCTTCGACCTCGGCATCGCCTACGCCGACGTGACCGGCATCGAATGGCAGTGGACCGGCCAGCACAACCAGGCCGGCGAGCCGCTCATGGGGTCCGTACCCCGCGGCTGCTCGATGCCGGAAGGCCCGCTCGTGTCGCTGCCCGACCTGTACGCGTGGCACGGCCCGCTCATCCCCACCCCCCGCAAGGCCACCGCAGCCATGTACCGGCAAGCCCTGGAGGCAGCGTGACCGCCCCCGTCCCGGCCGACGTCGCGCCGGTCACCGAGCCCGGCCTCGGCATCACCCGCCGGCCCGTACCGCGCTGGGTCACCGACCCGGACACCCGCGAATCCATCGCACTCGGGTTCATCGACATCGACGACGACTTCATGGGGGAGCCCGCATGACCACCGCCACCGTCTGCGCCGACTGCCGCGAGATGGCAGAGAACCGGGCCTGGGTCCTGCCTGCCCTCGGTCACAAGGACTGCATCGCGGCGATCCGAGCTGAGTGGCTCGCCGCCCGCAAGTTCTGGATCCGCATCAACCCGCAGGGCTGCGTCGAGGGCTCCGTGTACGCCTCCTACCTCGACGAGGACAGCACCCAGGGCGCACACGCCGAGTTCGTCCCGGACCGGCCGACCCGCCTGTACGAGGCCGCGCACGGCTGGCGTCACGAGCGCGTCGACCGGGCCGAGTGGAAGCGCCGCGCCGAGCCCTGCTTGGTCGGCGACTGCCAGCACCACCGGGCCGCGTCGTGATCGTCCTGGCGGCGTTCATTCTCGTCGCCCCCCTCTTCCTCCTCCTCTTCGGCGAACTCATCTCCGCCCGCATCCGAGCCCGCAAGGAGCAGCCGTGAGCATCACCGAGAGCCTCAGCGACCTGATACCCGCCCTGAAGGGCACCGGCCGGCGCCGCGCCATCGACAAGGTGGAGGAACTGCGGGACGAGAACCGGCGCCTCCTCGCCAAGCTCGTGGGCGTCGACGACGCGTTCGCCCTCCTCCACCAGGAACTCGCCGAAGCCCGCAGGGAGAAGACGGAGACGGAGGAGATCATCGTCGCGCAGTTGGCCAACCTCGACCGCCTCACCGTTCACCGCGACGAACTCCTCGCCCAAGTCACCGCCCTCACGGAGCGCTTCGGCCCCGAGCTCGCTGCGGAGGCCAATGCGAACCGCGTCGACGTCCCGCCGATGATGCCCATCGGCGCCGACCAGGACACCGCCCCGATCGACGTCCGCCCCCTCTGGGACGCCGCCGACGCCGGACTCCTCGGACCCGTCACCGACCCCGGGCACGTCCCCGACCTCGGCGTCGAAGACACCCAGCCGATACCGGCCGCCTGACCAACACCCCCATATCGGCCGCGTAGAGCCGCCCCCTGGGCTCCGCGGCATCCAGGGCCAGCGCCCCAGGCCCCCCGTCGGGGCGCTGGCCCGCCCACCAACACACCCATTTGGAGATCACATGAGCATCGAAAGCACCACAAAACCCGCGCCGCCACTCGCATTCGTCGACACGGAGACCACCGGCCTGGACCCGTTCCAGCACGACGCGTGGGAGATCGCCGTCATCCTCCGCCGCGACGGCAACGACACCGAGCACGTCTTCCACATCGAGCCCGACCTGACCAACGCCGAGCCCAAGGCGCTGGAGATCAACCGGTACTTCGAGCGGACCAGCAACCCCGACTGGACGTGGGGCGACCGCCAGACCGTCGCCAACCAGCTGTACGCCCTCCTCAACGGCGCCGTCATGGTCGGCTCCAACCCGGCCTTCGACGCCGAGATGATCGCCCACCTCTTCGGCCGCTACTACGACCAGCCCAAGCCCTGGCACTACCGCACCATCGACACCACCACCCTCGCCGTCGGCGCCCTGTACGGGAAGGCCAGCGAATGGACCCGCAAGGACTGCGACGCCGCCTGGTACCGGAAGGTCGCGAAGGCCGTCGGCTGGCCGTGGAAGTCCTACGACGTCTCCCGCCACGTCGAGGTCGAGCCGCCGGCCAAGGCCGTCGCGCACACCGCGCTCGGCGACGCCCGATGGGCCCGCGACGTGTGGGACGCCGTCACCATCCCCGACGCCTTCTTCGCCGCCTCCGACGAGCAGCTCGCCGCCATGGCGGGCGACGCCCTGTCGCGCATGCACGGAGACCAGCAGTGACCGCCGCCGTCGAGGTCGAGGCGCCGGCCATTGAGGCGCCCGCACTGGGCCTGCACACGGACCTCTCCAACGAGGACTACCACGCCGACAAGACGTCCCTCTCCTCCTCCGGCGCCCGCAAGCTCCTGCCCCCGTCCTGCCCCGCCAAGTTCCGCTACGAGCAGGACAACCCGCAGCCGCCGACCAAGACGTTCGACTACGGCAACGCCGCCCACAAACTCGTCCTCGGCAACGGGCCGAAGCTCATCGTCATCGACCACGACACGTGGAACACGAAGGAAGCCAAGGCTGCAGTCGCGGACGCCCGAGCCGAGGGCGGCATACCCCTCAAGCAGCACGAGATGCAGATGGTCAAGGACATGGCCGCCGCCATCCGCCGCCACCCCCTCGCCTCCGCACTCCTCGAACCCGCCTACGGAGCCCCCGAACAGTCCGGGTTCTGGATCGACGAAGCCAGCGGAATCCGCTGCCGCGTCCGCTTCGACTGGCTGCCCTCCCACCAGGAAGGCCGCCTGATCATCCCCGACTACAAGACCACCGCTGACGCCAGCAACGAGGCGATGCAGAAGGACATCGACAAGTACGGCTACAACTGCCAGGCCGACTGGTACGAGACCGGCGCCCGAGCCCTCGGACTCGGCGACCACACCGCCGAACTCCTCCTGATCGCACAGGAGAAGAAGCCCCCGTACCTGGTCAACGTCATCGGCATCACCCTCGGCTCCCGCGTCATAGCCGGCGCCAAGAACCGGCACGCCATCGAGACCTTCGCCCAGTGCGAGAGCACCGGCTACTGGCCCGGCTACGCCGACCACGAACCCAACTACCTCGAACTCCCCGGCTACGCCGAGAACCGCGACAAGGAGATCTACCTGTGAGCTTCCCCGCCCAGACCCCCGCCGCTGCCGGCCCGGACCGCGTCGGCCAGTCCACCGCCGTCGAGCAGTCCCGCGCCGTCGCCGAAGTCCAGGCAGCCATCTACGTAGCCCGCCAGTTCCCCCGCGACGTCGGCCGATCCCGCGCCGCCATGCAGGCCGCCTGCGGCTCCATGGCCCTCGCCGAGAAGGCGTTCTACAAGTTCCCGCGGGCCGGCGGCGCCGTCGAGGGCTCCACCATCCACCTCGCCAAGACCCTCGCCCAGGCCTGGGGAAATATTCAGTACGGCGTCTCCGAGATGCGCCGCGACGACAGCTACCGCCAGTCCGAGATGCAGGCATGGGCGTGGGACGTCGAAGCGAACACCCGGCACGTCCTCACCTTCGTCGTCCCTCACGCCAAGTTCGCCAAGGGCAAGGTCGAAGCCCTCATCGACCTGCGCGACATCTACGAGAACAACGCCAACAACGGCGCCCGCCGACTCCGTGAAGCGATCTTCGCGGTGATCCCAGACTTCTTCATCAGCGAGGCCGAAGAGCTCTGCCGGGAAACCCTCCACAAGGGCGACGGCAAGCCCCTCCCGGAGCGCATCGACGGCGCCGTCAAGGTGTTCCAGCAGCTCGGCGTCAACGCCGACCGCCTCGAGCAGAAGCTCGGCCGGACCCGCGACCAGTGGAACGGCGCCGACATCGCCCAGCTCCTCATCACGCACAAGTCGATCCAGCGCCGCGAGATCGCCGTCGACGAAGCGTTCCCGCAGGCCCGCATCACCGGAGCCGAGATCACCAGCAAGAGCGGCGGCGGACGCAAGCAGGGCCCGCCGGACGACGACCCGTGGGCCGGACAGCCCACCAAGTAGCCCACCCATCGACCGGGCTCCCGCCCGCCCAAATCAGGCGGGAGCCCGGCCCACCCAAGGAGATCACGAACCATGACCACTGACCACCGCGCCGAAGCCGAGAGGCTCCTCGCCTCCGCCGACACCGCCATCGCCGCAGCACTGGAGAAGACCCTGCCGCTCGGCGACCAGCAGCACGCAGCCATCCTCACCGGAGTCCTCACCAACCGCGCCCTCGGCCACGCGCTCATCGCCCAAGGCCAGACCGCGTCGGCTGACGTGAGCGCCATGCGCGCCGCCCTCATCGCCTGGCGGAACATCGTCTCCCACGCCGTCGCCTGGAACCTGTCCTTCTCCGAGACCGACGAGCAGCACGAGCCGTGGGCCGAACTCGCCCACCAGCTCAAGCAGGCCGGCCTCGACATCACCGCCGACGTCGACGCCATCACCCCGCAGTTCGGCAAGGACCCGCGCGCCGTGTGGAAGCCGCCCACCGTCCAGCGCGAAGACCACGCGCGGTGGTGCGCCGAGATGCCGACCCCGTGGTCCGACCAGATCGCCACCCAGGACACCACCGAGCAGTAGCCCGCACACGCCAAGGGCCGCCCGCGGGCAATGCGGGCGGCCCCTCACCCCAAGGGAATCACACATGACCGACCAGCCGTACACCGACGACGACGCTCGCGCCGAGGCCGCCACCCAGCTCCGCGCCGCACGGGACCCGGAAAACTTCGAGGTCACCATCGAAGGCCACAAGATCCCCAGCCGGGACGACTTCCAGTGGGACCAGCTCAACGGCGACGACTTCCACGACGCTGACCGCGAGATCTCCGAACACGTCGAGTACGCCGTCGACCTCGCCCGCTGGTCCGTAGATCTCGGCGCCAACGGCCTCCACTACACCAGCGAACTCGCCTGGGGGCGTGGCGGCGACGCCTGGGACCTCGCCATCCAGATCGCCCACCGGCCCGGCCTGAAGGACGACCTGCACGAGGCGCTCACCGACGCGGTCCGAGACGCCGTGAACCTCGTCCTCGACAACCACGGCATCGGCGACACCCGCCTCCTGCACCACCACGAGCCCCCGCTCAGCCGGGACCTCCCCTTCTGACCCGACCCGATCGGGGGCTGCCGCGGCCCGAACCTGCGGCAGCCCCCGGGACCAGGAGAACACGATGTCTCACATTCAGCCCGCCTTCGACGGCATGCACCTCGATGCCCCCGCCCCGGCGGTCTCCCGCCGAATAGTCGACGACTACGAGGCGTGGGTCGACGAGGTCACCCCGTATTACGTGGCCGCCGCCGACACCGGCATCCCGTTCACCGTCGACGCCGTCGCCCGCGCCCACCAGCTGCCGGATCCGCCCCTGCCGAAGACGCAGTGGGGCAGCCTGCCGGGCCGTCTCCTCAACGACGGGATCATCCGCCACCACGGTTACGGCGGCTCCGCACGCGCCAAGCAGTCCCTCGTCCACGTCTGGATCGGCGTGCCCGCCGCACACCGTGAGGCCGTCGCACGCAGGCGCCGCGAAGAACGCGCCGCCAAGGCCGCCGCCCGCGCAGCCGAAAGGCGGGCCGCATGAACCACCTCGCCGCCGCCCTGTTTCTCGCCGCCTTCGGCTTCACCGTCGGTCTGGCCGCAGTCGCCTTCGCCCTCATCGCCCGCCCGGCACGCACCAGCGGGAGGCGGACGTGATTCACGAAGCCATCGAGACCGTCGAGGCCGTCATCTGGGGCGCCGTCATCAGCTTCGGCGTCATCGCCGCCATGGCCGCCTTCATCATCATCGCCCTCGGCTACTGGGCTGGCGTGTTCGCCGCCTGGGCGTGGCGCTGCATCGCCAGCCGCATTTACCCCACCACCCAGCCCGAGGCGACCGAGTCCGAGGCCGCAATCGAGCCCGACGACGAGTTCTACGCCCACTGGGGCGCCTGGACCGCCGACACCCGCAAGGAGGACCAGCCGTGACCACCACCGTCCACACCCCGTCCCGAGCCTGCTACCAGCGCGGCTGCCGCCACCCCGAGTGCTGCCACGCCAACTACCGGTACGGCAAACAGCTGGCCACCGAACACGTCCGCGGCAAGCACCGGCTGCACCCCGCCGACGAAGTCCGCGCCCACATCGACCGACTCTTCAACAACGGCTGGTGGCAAGCCGAGATCGCCCGAGCCGCCGGCGTGTCCCGCTCCACGGTCGGCGTCATCGTCGGCGGACAGCAGACCACGAACAAGCGCATCGCACTGGCCATCCTGTCCGTGCCAGTCACACCGATGCTGCGCACCGACCGCGGCGAACGCGTCGACGCCAACGGCAGCATCCGCCGCCTGCGCGCCCTCGCCATCCTCGGACACCCCTTCCTCGATGTCGGCGAGACCACCGGCATGACCGACGACCGGCTCAGCTTCATCGCCCGCGGCAAGACCGAGACCGTCTTCCCCCACGAGGCGCAGCGCATCGCCGCCGCCTACCGGACCCTGTCGACCACCCCGGGCCGCATGAAGCAGATCGCCACCGCAGCCCGAAACAAAGGCTGGCACGGGCCGCTCGACTGGGACGACATCGACGACCCCGCCTGCCAGCCGGAGACGGCCGCGCCGTACAAGCCGGCCGACAAGTACAAGCGCGACAACGACCGTACCCACGAGATCGAGCACCTGTACCTCCTCGGCGAGTCCGTGCCGTCCATCGCCAAGCAGTTGGGCGGCAGCGAGAAGTACATCGGCGACCAGCTCACCGAGATCCTCCGCAAACGCGAGGAGCGAGCCGAACGCGAACGGGCCACCAAAGCCGGACTCGAGGCCGCCGCATGAGCGCCGGCCGCTACGCGTGGATGTCGTCCGCGCTCTGCGCCCAGGTCGACCCCGACGAGTGGACCGACAACCTCGCCGGAGGCGGCGCACTCGCCGCCAAACGCATCTGCGGACGCTGCCCCGTGAAGCCCGCCTGCACCGCGCACGCCGCCGCGCTCGAGCAGCACGACGGCACCACAGTCCGCGGCATCTGGGGCGGACTCAGCCAGAACCAGCGACGCCGGCAGCAAGCCGCCGCCTAACCCGCACGACAAAGGGCCCCGCAACCGCGGGGCCCCGGAGGAAGGAGAGGAGCGCGCAGCTGTGCTGAACAACCAGATCATCATCACGGACGACGGTCTAGACGCCTGCGCCCACAGGAAAGACCACGGCGTCGTCGATGCTGCGCTCCTCCCCGAGCGCGAGTGGAGGCAGCTGCGCTCTCGGAACGCGAAGTTGGGTGGAGCGACCAAAGCCAAGCTGATCAAGTGCGCCAAGTGCTGGCTTGAGTACGGATCCGAGCAGTGGCTGAGCCCCAAAGTGAACCACCTCGGCACTCGCGTCCTCGCCCACCAGCGAGGTGAGGGCCGGCCGGACCACGCTTACGAAGCCGTAGAGGGACCCGAACACCGCGCCTGGAAGGCCCACTACGTCAAGGTCGGCGAAGACGCGGGCCTCATCTACGAAGTGGAGTCCCGAGCGCTCGACGGACGCACCGTCTCTGACGTCGCCCTCACCGGCACCCGCACCATCGACATGCAGCACCAGCACTCCCTGTTCAGCACGAGCCACCGCTTCAGTGCACCCGAGCGCACACGTCTCGCCGCCGCAGTCGGCCGCACGAGCATGTGGCACACCACCAATCGGCAGGTCCGAGGCCAGGTGCCGATCCTGCGCACCAAGAACCCGCCTCTCGAGGTGATCGAGAACCTGAACTACCGGCACGAGTTCGAGGGCGGCATCTACCGCATCGAGATCTACAGGTGCGATGTGCGCTGGGGCCACGAGTGCCCGGACCGAAAGTTCAGCGGCTGCGGCAAACCCCACGCCCGCGGACAGCTCACCACAGCCCACCTGGACGACGTCATACGTGGCGCGCCCATCGGCAAGTTCATGCCCATGTACGACGTCCAGGTTATCCGCGCACCCCGATTCTTCTGGACCGACGCCGAGTCCTACGTCCAGTACCTCGCCTACATAGGCGCCCTCGACCCGATGCCCATCCTCAACGGCACGCCAGCGGAGAAGCCGAAGAGTCGAAGCGGGCCACGCAAGGGGCACTCCCGCGCCAAGGAGCAGGAACTCGAGGCGATGCGCCCACGGCCCGTCGTCCTCTCGCCGCCGCCCCCAGGCCTGCCCGCTGCCGAGAAGCCGAGTCGACCTGTGGCGCCCGCGACCCCGCATCCGACCCCCGGCATCTGCGACACCGGCCGACCCCTGTGCGGTCAGCCTGCGCGCTTCTACGCCGCGGGATGGCGCTGCGAAGGCCACCGCCCCCGCAGCCACTGGTTCGCCCAGTAGCAGGACACGACAAAGGCCCCGCCGAAGCGGGGCCCAGAAGGAGAGGAGGGGACGGATGTCAGTCGGAGTCGGCCGGCTTACTGCGCTTGATGCGAACGACGCGTTTCTTGGGAGCGTTCGGGTCCGGGGCGATCTTCGCGACCCATTCGCGGGTCATGCCGGACCAGCGGGCCATGTCAGAGGGGCCGTAGCCGTCGGCACGCCACTTCACGAACAGCTCACGCAGGGCTGCGTCGTCGCGCTCGAAGGCCGCTTTCGACCTATCGCGCTTACGGGCGGCGGCCCTGATCTCCTCCTCGGCTGTCGTCATGAGGCACATAGTGCCATGCGCGAACACCATTCCGCCACCTATGCGCGAAGGGGACTCGCGCACAGCGTATGCGAACGGTATTCTCGTACCCGTGCAGTTGGCCACCGCGCCACATTGCCCCCATGAGGGCTGTCCCAACGCAGTTGCAACACCCAGAGACACCCCTCTCGAGAGAAGGCATCAAGTGAGGATCCGGCACACCAGGCTGACAAGGGACTTCCTGCAAGTCCCCAACGCCACCGTGCGAGACAACCGCCTCAGCTACATGGCCCGCGGCATCCTCGTCGACCTCCTCAGCCGCCCCGACGGCTGGGAGGCGACCGCCGACGACATGTGGCGCGCGTCGGTCGCCAAGCACGGCAAGAACAGCCCCGGCCGGCGAGCCTTCCGGGCCGCCTTCGCCGAACTCAAGGAGTACGGCTACCTCACTGCGAGCCGAGAGCTCCTTGAGGGCGGCAAGTACGGCACCGTCCTCACCCTCACGAACGTTTCCGCAGTTCAGACCGACGTACCACACGGTGGTACGTCGGCGCGACCTGGGACAACGGGCATTCCCGCAGGTGGGACCGACGTACCACACGGTGGTACGTCGGAGGACATCACCGACGTACCAGCAGGTGGCACGTCGGCGCGACCTGCGGAAACAGGCGAAAGCGCAGGCGGCACCGACGTACCGCATGGCGGCACCCCGGCCTCACCTGCGGAAACGGGCATCCGCCCAGCTCACTCCGACGTGCCACACGGTGGTACGTCTCTTAAAGAACACGGTGAGAACACTGGGAAGAACACTTCCTCTACCGGTGCTGCCTCCATCCGCGAGGTCAGCGACGAGAAGACGGACCACCACCTCACGGCCTTCGGTGCCTTCTGGAGCAACTACCCGAAGAAGCGCGACCTTGAGGAAGCCAAGAAGGCGTGGATCGCCGCCATCGAGCGCGGCGTAGAGCCGAAGCACATGGTCGACGCCGCCCAGACCTATGCCCGCGAGCGCGCTGGCAAGGACCCCCAGTACACGAAGTTCCCGGCCAACTGGCTGAACAAGGGCTGCTACGACGACGAGCCCGACCGGCCGCCGCTCCGCGCCGTTTCCGGCGGCTGGACCGCCCCGAACCGCCCTCACCCGGCTACCGGCGCTGCTGCGCCGGTGCCCACCGCAGAGGACTACAAGAACGCGAGGCCCTTCTGATGACGACCCCTGAACAGCGGCGAGCCCGCCACGACGCCGAACAGGCCGCAGCCCGCGCCGAGATCCGCTCCCAGACCCTCGACCGCTACCTCGCCCGCCGGCCCAAGGCGTTCGCCAGTGACGGCATCGTCCGTACCGAGGTCCGCGAGTGGATAGACGGCTACCTCGCCGGCTCCCACGCCTCGCTGCTGCTCCTCGGCGAGCCCGGCACCGGCAAGACCTGGCACCTGTGGAAGGTCGGCGAGCTGCTGATCCGCCGCGGCTGGTTCGGCCGCTACTACCTCGTGAGCGACTTCGAGTTCAAGGCCGTCGCGGACCGGCCCGTCGACCGGGAGAAGCTCCGCATCTGGTCCGAGGCGCCGCTGCTGGCCCTCGACGACCTGGGCGCGACGCAGCTGTACCCGTGGACAGTCGACGCGATCGCCCAGCTGATCGACGCCCGCTGGCAGAACCAGCTGCCCACCTTGATCTCCACCAACCTGCCCACCCTCGAGCCGCTCGGCCCGCGGACCATGTCCCGCTTCGCCGACGGCGGCTCCACCTTCGCCAAGTTCACCGGCACCGACCACAGGAAGGCCCACGCGTGACCCACGACTACGACGCCCCGCCCGCCGACGACGGCTTCGACCAGATGGCCGCCCGCCAGCAGCCGCCGTTCGACGAGGCCGCAGAAATGGCCGTCCTCGGCTCCATGATCCTCTCCGGGCGGGCGACCGAAGACGTCGTCGAAATCGTCCAGCCCGAGGACTTCTACCGGCCCGCCAACGAGACGATCTACCGTGCCCTCGTCGACCTGCACAACGCGGGCGAGGCGCACGACCCGATCGCCCTCGGCAACCGGCTCGAAAGGGACGGTGACCTCACCCGCTGCGGTGACCGGCCCTACGTGTTCGCCCTCGTCAACGCCGTCCACACCGTGGCGAACGCAGGCCGGCACGCCGAGATCGTCCGTGAGAAGGCCATCCTGCGGAAGGTTCTCGACGCCGCGAACGGCATGACGCACAACGTCCACGGCCGCGAGCACTCGCCCGACGAGATCATTCAGGGCGCCTTCGACACCCTCGAGGGCCTGGCCGGCCTCACCGACGTCGGTGCCGACGACCTGTCGATCGGCGTCGACATCATGGACACCGTTGCCGAAGTCGTCGACATCCGCGAGAACGGGCCCAAGGAAGGCCTCCTCACCGGGTTCACCGACTTCGACTCCCTCACCGGCGGCCTGCAGCCCGGCCAGTTCGTCCTCGTTGCCGCCCGGCCCGCCATGGGCAAGAGCGTCCTCGCGGGGGACTTCGCCCGGCACACCGCGATCCGCAACGACATCCCGACGGTGTTCTTCTCCCTGGAGATGGGCCGCAAGGAACTTGAGAAGCGGTTCCTGTCGGCGCACGCCCGCTACCCGCTGCACTGGATGAAGTCCAAGGGCCCCGTGGACGACGCCGCGGTCATGAAGCTGATCGAGGCCGGCAAGGACATGCAGGCGTCCCCGCTGCACATCGTCGCGGACACCGGCATCACCCTCGCCAAGATCCGTTCGCACTGCCGTCGCGTGCAGCGCCGGAGCGGTCTCGGGCTCGTGGTCATCGACTACCTGCAGCTGATGGGCGGCGAGTCCACCGGCCGAGGCGACAACCGGCAGCAGGAAGTGTCCCGGATCAGCCGCGGCCTCAAGACGCTCGCGATGGACCTCGAGGTGCCGATCGTCGCCCTGTCGCAGCTGAACCGCGGGCCGGAGCAGCGGCAGGAGAAGAAGCCGATGGTGTCCGACCTCCGCGAGTCGGGATCGCTCGAGCAGGACGCGGACATCGTGATCCTGCTCCACCGCGAGGACGCCTACGACAAGGAAACCCCGCGCGCCGGTGAGGCCGACCTGATCGTCGCCAAGCACCGCAACGGGCCCACCGCCACGATCACCGTCGCCTTCCAGGGGCACTACGCCCGATTCGTCGACATGGCGCAGACCTGACCCGAGAGGAGAACTCCCGTGCCCTACCTCGACACGTGCGACCGCTGCCTCACCGAAGACAGCCCCGCGGTAACCCCCATCGACATATCCCCGAACGGGCCCGGCTCCGTCCTCGCCACCTACCGCTGCCCCACCTGCGGCACCAGATGGACCTGCGGATGGAGCGCCCAGGAAGACGAGGCCGCCGCATGACCGCCTCCACCTCGCCCCCGCCGCCGGACGTGTGCACCTGCGCCAAATGCGGCGGCAACCCGGCCAGCCGCAGCGTCCACCGACCCCAGGAAGGAACCGCCGCCTGATGTCTCGGGAGCGCCGGCTGTGCGAGGGCGGCTGCGGGCGGTGGTTGACCGACCCGGTATCGATCGCCCGGAAGTTCGGAAAGCGGTGCGCGGAGCGTCTCGGCATCCTCGTCGCCCCGCCTGCCCGCCGCCCGTCTGCCACCACCCGCCGGCCGCCCGCCGTCCGCACCGACCCGCCGGTCGAGCACTGCCCCGGGCAGACCGAACTGCCCCTCGTAGATCACCAACCAACCCTTTGGAGCATCTGATGACCAGCATGCCCCGTCTCGCCCGAGCCCTCACCGTCTTCCACGCCTGGATGGAGGACAGCGACTACTTCGACGGCAACGCCCTGTACCTCGACCTTGGCGCGGCCAAGGTCCACGCCGCCTACGACTACGAGGGCGACGAGTACGGCCACCCCGACGAGGACGACGAAGGCGCCAACATCCGCCCCGACTTCACCTGGGAGGAGCACTGCGGCCGCTGGCTCCTCGTCGACCACGGCAAGGACACCGGCGTCCGTGTCGCCGAGCGCACCGTCTGGCGGCCCGCGACCGAGCGGGAGGTCGAGCAGCAGGACGCCCTCACCGCCGCCGAGGAAGCCGAGCGCGCCGCCCGACCCCAGGTGTCGATGCGGGAAGCCCTCGAGGCCCTGCGCCCGTGAACGCCAGCAGCCCGGGGCGCGCGCCTATCGCGCCCCGGGCCTGGCCCGAACCCTACCCAGCCCACCCGGAGGACCCCATGCAACCCTGCACCCACACCCCGGACCGGACCACGGTCGACGCGGACGGCCGTGAGTCGACGACGTTCGCCCTGAAGCGTGCCTGCAACGGCTGCGGTCACCTGCTCGGCGACCTGGACGGCCGGGACGTCGACGCCGACGGCAACACGACCGACGTCCGCGGCGAATGCCCGAACTGCGCGCCGCTCGTCGAGCTGGAGGCGGCTGGCTGTCGGACGTGGCAGCTCACCCCGCGCAGCTTCCCCCGCATCGACTGGGAGCTTGACCGGCTGGACGTGTTCGCCAAGGGCTACACCGAGTACGTCGACGGCAAGTTGACCGTCGTCGGCATGCGCATCGGCGTCAAGCCCAACCACGTCGTCGCCCGGTTCGGCGACTGGATCATCCGGCATCCCGACGGCGGCTTCACCATCCACAAGACGCCCGGAGGTGCCGCATGACCCCGCCCGACCTCGCGGAGCAGGTGGCAGCCCACATGACCGCGCACTTCCCGACCACGGAGTTCGGCGGCTGGGAGGTCGCCCGCGACCCCGACCATGCTGCGGTGATCGCCTGGCGCCGTCACGGCAGCACCCTCACCACCCCTGCTGTGCGCGGGCAGTTGCTGGCCCGCTGGCTCGACCACCTGCGTGGCGCCGGGTTCGACGGCACGGCGCGCACCGACCGGAGCGTGTTCGACGGGTCGCAGCAGCCCGACGGATACGTGTGCTGGCTGCACATCACCGGGCGCCGGGAGACGCCCGCCGGAGGGGGACCGGTTGCCTCGGGAAACCATCTGACCCGCGAGTAAGTAAGCCGTCTGACCGCGCGCTCGGCCGCCCCGCAGCAACCGGGGCGGCCGGCCCGCCAACCCTTCCACCCCTGAGGAGAACCGATGACCACCGACCCGACCGCCGACCTTGCCGCGAAGCTGAAGCGCGCCCGGGGCCTTCACCGGGAGACGTGCCCGCTGGCCCAAGGTTCCGTGCCGCCGACTGCGTTCAAGTGCGGTATGTGCGAGGTGCTCGATGCGCCCGCCGCTGTCCCGGTGTCGTCCCCGCCCGCCGACCGGGCCGCCGAGGAGCGTGTCGCCCGGCGCCTCGCTGGCGCTTGGATCACTGACAGCGACTGGCAGCGATACGACGCCAGTCTCCGTGCCGATTACCGGGCCTACGCCCGCGAGGTGATTGCCCTGGCGCAGGGGGCGCCCGCCGACCGGGCCGCCGTCCTCCGCGAAGCCATCGCCGTGCTGGACCGGCGCGCTACCGGAATCGACGCGCTGTCCAGTTCGGACTTCGGCGAGGAGGCGCGCGCTGTCCGGGAACTGGCCGACGCCGCGAACGAGCTGCGCCGCATGGCCGCCGAGCCCCCGGCCGCCCAGCCGCGCCACATCCCCGACTGCCCGCCCGACTGCCCCTGCCGCGCCGTCTGCATCGGGGCGCGGCAGGACGGGGCGCTGGACACCGAGGCGCAGCCCGCCTTGGCCTACGTGGGCGGCTGCACCTGCGCGCCCGGCCCAGAAGGGCAGCACGAAGGGCACTGCGGCTACGTGCCTGACGAGACCCCGACCGCCGCGTGCGGACGCCCGGCATCCATGGCTACCCCGTGCTCGGCAGGCGACCACTGCTGTAAGGGGCCCGCCGAGGAGGCCCACGTCGTGGCCGACGACAGCGACGACCCGGAGCACGTGGACGACTGCCCCGGCTGCGAAGCGTTCACCCTCACGGGGCACGTCTCCGAGGCGCCCCAGGACGGGGCGCGCCCGTGACGGCCACCCCGAGTGTGTAGCCCGCATGGGGCCGCGGGGCGGGCTGTGCGCCCGCTGGAGCGCTGAACAGCCCGCCCCGCTCCCCGGCTTCACCTCAAGCCCTGAACGGGCCCCACGGAGGCTCCTAGGGCTTCCGTCCTCAACCTGACCCCTGCCGGGGGCCGCTCCCGCTCAACCTCGGGAGCGGCCCCGCACCCCACCGACTATCCACCGGAGGAACCCGTGATCCGTGAGGATCGTTTCCTGATTTCCCGCAAGCCCTACGCCGTCGACCTCACCTCACTCCGCGAGATGGAGCGCGACCCGGCCAAGGCGTGGGGCTGGTACGCCGTGGACGCCGTTTGGTTCCGCCGCCGGACCGTCGGCTACGGCTCCGACCGCCAGACCATCACCGTCGCCTGCATCGGCACCCTGCGCACGATCATCGACGACCCCTCCCCGTCCAGCGCCGAAGAGTTCCTGCGCCGCCACGACGACGGCCGGTACGGCGGCGACTGCCACGGCCGGTGGGACGGCGACTCGTACTGGGGCGATCGCGTCACCCTCGCCGACCAGGAGCAGCACCTCGAGATCCTGCGGCCGATGCTCGCCAACTACCCGGCCATACCGCCCGGCTACGACGGCTGGTGGACGTTCCAGCCCGCCCGCAAGACCCCCGGGACGGCGCAGTGACGACGGCGAAGCCGGGCGCGAACATCCCGGCCAAGCCGTCCACCCGCCGGAAGTACATCACCCCGACCACCGAACGCCTGCTGCGGGATTGCTTCCCCGGCATGGTCCCCGCCGCCGTCGTCGAGGAGGCCGTCCGGCAGCACGCCATCCGCGAAGGACGACTCACCGCGCCAAGCAATCAGACCAGGAGGAAGCCGTGAACCGGTCGACCGTTCGCCGCATCGCCGGGTGGGCTGTGCTGTCGCTCATCCCGCTCGTGTTCGTCACCCTCGCCGTTCTCGCCGGTCAACTGGCCGAGATGGCTGTCGGCGTGGGGATCGCCGCGTTCCTCGGCCTGACCACCTGGGCGGGCGTCACGCTCCTGAGCGGCGGGAGGCGGCCGTGAGAGAACTGACCGCCCGGCAGCGGGAAGTCCTGCGCTACATCGCTGGCGGCTACAGCAGCACCCAGATCGGCCGCCGGCTCGGCATCCACCGCAACACCGTCGACCGGCATCTCGCCGAGATCTACCAGCGTCTCGGCGCCAACGACCGCAGCCACGCCGTCGCCCTGGCCATCTACCACGGCCACATCACCCTGCCCGAACTCGCCGCCATCGCAGGCGCCCACACCCAGGAGGAAGCCGCATGACCGTGGGCCATAACGGGATCACCGCCATCCGGAATGGCCGCGCCGTGTGGGAGCCGAACCCGTGCGGTCTCGCGCACTACGACCACCCGCAGACCCTGTGCACCGAGCCCGCCGGGCATTACCGGCCCGACCGTGACCCGCATGCCGGGCCGCTCATCATCGACGGCCGCGAGTGCGGTGCCGTCGCCTGGGACGAACCGAAGGAGACCCCATGACCGACCAGCCAGCGACCCAAGCGACCGAGCCGGACGACGTAGACCGCCACGTCTGCAAGCCCGGCGCCAGCATCTACTACTGCCCGACCGGTGGCGAGACCGAGTCGGACTGCCACGGCGGCTTCGACGTTTGCTGCGCCCGACCCGACCTTCACCAGCCGCTGGTGCTCTGCTCCACCGCCACTCTCCGCCTGCATCCGCATGGCCCGCATTCGTGGGAGCCGCAGCCCGGCATGGATCCCGTCCACTGCCTCGGCCACGATGGGCCCGACCACCTCACCCTCGAGGACTTGGACGCCGCCCCGGAGCCGTCCCGTTGGTGCTGCTCCGGGAACGCGGAGGACTGCCCGCTGTGCGACACGGCGGCCCTGCCGTACCCGTGGATCTGCCCCGGGCATCCCGACACCGAAGCCAACCGGCAGCTCATGACCGACAGCCGGGCCGTCGTCGAGAAGCTGACCGACGCCCATCAGGCCACCATCGGGGAACTCCGGCGCGCGGAAGCCCGCGTCCGGGACCTCGAAGCCGCCCTCGTCCGGGTCGTCGCCGCGCTCCCGCCCTACTCCGGGCCGATCCTCGGTGACCGTAGCCGCGGCATGCAGATGGGTTGGGATCGCGCACGGCAGGCCGCCCTCGACGCCATCGACGGGGAGCCTGTCCGCGAGACTGCCGTCGAGCCGCTGCACCGCTACCGGGAATGGCTTGCCGCCCAGCATGCGAAAGCCGTCCGCGCCGACCGGGTTGGGGGCGTGCCCGACCATCTGAAGATCAGCCCGCACAACGGGATCGCCGCCGGACTCGGCACCGCCCTCCACGGACTCGACCGGATCCTCGGCAGGCGCGACGGCGGCCCGCTCGAGAAAGCGGGCGACTGATGGCCGACGAGCCAACCTTCGACGAACTCTGCGACCTGGGCGCGGAACAGCTCGCGGACCCGTGCGACCCGACCTGGCTCGACCTGCGGCACCAGGGCATGACCGCGGATCAGTACCACCGCACCGTCGACGTGCAGCTCGTCGGGGAGTGGCTGTAGACGGCAACGCCCCCGCCCCTCAACTCGAGGCGGCGGGGGCGTTCTGCTGCGGTCAGGCAGGCAGGAGCCGGTTGATGGTGCTGCGGGACACGCTCGTCGTCTGCTGCACCTCGGTCCGGGTCAGCCCGGCGTCCTGGACGGCCCACGTGATCAGCGGATCGCGGAGATCCCGGCCGATGGCCCAGCCGGCCAGCAACTCCCGGGCAGTCGCCTGCGCCAGGCTCTCGCCCTGCTGCCCCAGGAGGGCCGGCTGCTCCCACGCCGGGTGGATCGGGTCGCTGGCCGGGTCCGGAGCGAAGGCGAGCGCGCGACGCAGGCCCTCCCCGATCTGCCGCTGGAGCCGGTCGGCGATCGCGCGGCCAAGCGGTGCGCCCTGGAGCGTGTCGGCCTCGTCCTGGGTGGCGTAGGCGAGGAGTTCGTCCGCGGCGTCGCTGGGTCCGCCGAACGTTGCGGCGTCGTCGGCGGCGCGCCACGTCATGTCTTCCACGGCGGCGAGGGTGGAGCGCAGGTCGCGGACGACGGACAGGTAGCGCAGCGTCCTCACCCACGGCTCGATACGCGTGGCCTCGAGCGTGCCGCGCTCTTCGGCGTCCTGTGTGCCGGGGACTTCCAGCTTGCAGATGGCGAGCCGCTTGTGGCCGTCCATCAGGTCGAGGCGGACGCCGTGCGCCTGCCATGTGCCGGTGTCCTCGGTCCACTTCTGCGTGCCGACGGTGCGGATGACGTACACGCCCTTGTCGCGGGGTGCGGTGGCGATATCCATGGTCTCTCTCCTGTGCGGCAGGGCGGGTGGTCAGGCGGCGAGCTGGGCGCGGAGCTGCTCGGCGAGGTCGAGGACGTCGTCGACGGTGACACCGGCCGCGCCGCCGCGGTAGCTGGTGCGGACCGTGCCGGCGTGGCGGGCGCCGGGCTCGCCGTCCCAGTCGGCGTCGGGGGTGTCGCTGAGGATGATGACGGTCTGGTCGAGGACGTTGGCGGCGTGGATGCGGTCGCCGGCGTCGGCGTGGTGGGCGAGCTTGTCGGCGAGGAGGGCGGAGTAGCCGGTGACCTTGGTGAGGGTTTCGCCGGTGGGCTTGGTGCGGGTCTTGATGGTGACGGCGGCGAGGTCGAGCACGGGCGCGGTCTCCTGGCGGGCGGGGCGCTTCATGGCGCCGATGGCGATGCGGGCGGCGAGGGAGACGTTGTCGATGACCCACCGGCCGGCGACCTTGGCGGCGGTGACGACTCCGCGGCGGCACCAGGTGCGGACGGTGGCGACGGTGACGTTGGCCTGGGTGGCGGCGGCGGTGGTGTTCATCGAATCCCCCTTGCTCGTATCGAGTGATGCGAGAGTAACATATCGAACGATACGGATGCAAGGGGGTTGGATGGATTGCCCGACCCGCACGACAAGGCCCCCGGCCGCAACCGCGGCCGGGGGCTTCGTCATCCCGTCAGGCGGCTTCCTCGACCGCGCCCGTCTCTGGTGGCCGCCTGCCGTTGAGTACCTGCCGGATCCAGCCCTCCGACAGTCCGAGCCCGGCCGCCAACTCCGGCACCGACACCCCACGATGGTGGGCCGCCCGCAACGCCGCGTTCCGCTGCCGTTGCCGCCGCTCCACCGCCGTCCGGCCCGACACCGTCCGATGCAGGACCACCGCCAGGCGTAGCAGCAGCCAGCCCACCACGTCATCCCACCGTCGCCGCACGAAGACCCCCCTGTCAGTGCACCGTCATCCGACGTGTCCACGGTCGGTGGCGGGCGGCAGTGCAGCAAGGGCGCAGGCGGGGGCGCACGCAGGAAGCCCCCGCGCCGGCGGACGCGCACGGTGCGTGTTTGGCTGGCTACGGCAGATGCGGGAGGGTGAGCCTCTGCGCTCGAACCCGCAGCTCAAGCAGGAGGCAAGATGAAGCGGATCGTCGCCCGTGTGTGGCGGGCTTTGCGCGGCTCGTGGCAGTGGCGTGTCCTGTGGCTGGCCCACTCCAAATTCATGATCGGCGTCACGGGCGTGGTCCGCGACGACCAGGGCCGCGTCCTGTTGCTGCGCCACCGCATGTGGCCCGAAGACCGCCAATGGGGCCTGCCCACCGGCTACGCCCAGGCCGGCGAAGAGTTCGCCGCCACAATCGTCCGCGAAGTCCGCGAAGAGACCGGCCTCGACGTCAAGGCCGGCCGCCTGGTGCACCTCAAGAGCGGTTACCGGCTGCGTGCCGAAGTCGCCTACGAAGCCCAGCTCGTCGGCGGCGAACTGAAGCTCGACCCCTTCGAGATCCTGGAAGCGGGATGGTTCGCCCCAGACGATCTTCCCGACGGGCTGCAGGAGTCGCACCAGCTCCTCATCCTCGGCGAGGACCCGAACGGCGGATGACGAAGCCCCCGACCGCAGCACGACCGGGGGCATCACCACTCGCTCAGACGTGCGCCACCTCGAGCGGCGTCGGCACCGGCGGAGCGTCGAGCCTCAGCCCCTCCGCGAGGAGCATGCGGGCCGCCGTGTCCCGCTCGAAGGCGCTGCGCCCCGTCGGCATCGACAGGATCCGGGAGCCGTCACGGTGCTCCACCAGCGCGCCGAAGTACGTGCGGTCGGTGATCGCCGAGTCGACGAGTTCGACGCCCAGCTCCTCGAGGAGTTCGGCCAGTGGTGCATCGAACAGGCGACGTGTCGACAAAGCGGGGCGCAGTAAGGCCGTGGTGCCGCTACTCTGCATGGCGAGACCTTCTCTCTGGCGAGGGTGGGTGGGATCGGCGAGGTGATGACTCGCTGGTCGAACGGGCCGGGCGGGTGATGACCGCCCGGCCGTTCGCTTTCTGGGGCACACGCTAGGCGAGTTCTGGCCTCCTCTCGTGGCATTGGCGCCAGATCAAGACCTGGCCGCATCCGCCATCTCACCTGCGGGGATCGTTGATTTGACCGGGCCGGTAGGATTCGTCGCGCATCCGTCCCCTCGCGCGGCTAATCAGTGGCCAAAGGTGGAAGCGGCCGGAACTCGTCAGTGCGGCAGGACGTCGTCGAGGTAGGCCTGCACCTTGTCGTACAGCGGGTATGGCACGTAGTCGGTGATCTCCGAGTGGGCGACCCAGGCGACCGCGTCCAGCTCGTCCTCGTCCGCGACGCGCGCCGTGCCTGAGACGACTTCGCAGGCTGTGTACGCCATGAACTTGCCGGACTTCGGGTGCACCCGGTCGCCGATGTAGCGCACGGCCTTCACGGTCAGGCCGGTCTCCTCGAGCGTCTCCCGCACCGCGGCGTCCTCCGCCGTCTCGCCGTCCTCGACGCCGCCGGCCGGGAACTGCCACGACAGCTCGCCCTCCTTCACGCGGCGGCGCACCATCAGGACACGCTCCCCGTCGGTGATGATCGCGGCGGACACGTCCGGCTTGGTCTCGGTCATACGGTGGCCTCCAAGGCGCTGAGGATCGGTGGGTAGATGCGGTCGGTGGGGATGTAGCGGGCGAGCTCGCCTATCGGAGCCCAGGCGACGGCGACGTTCTCGGAGGCGTCCCCGTTGATCGCTTCGCCGTGGACGTAGTCGCAGATGAAGTAGTCGCAGACGGCGCGCGTGACGGGGTGGAGTCGTTCACCCAGATGCTCGCGGACCAGGCAGTGCACGCCGGTCTCGTCCAGGGTTTCCCGCACCGCGACCTTCGCCGCGCTCCCGCCCGGCTTGACGATGCCGGCGGGGAACTGCCAGCTGATGTCTTCGCCGTCCTGCCTGCACACGAGGAGCACGTCACCGCCGCGGCGGACGATCGCGATCGCTACCCGCAGCGCCTGCGCCTCTGGCCGCGGTATGGCCGGCCGCGACAAGTGGATGAACCGGCGGCGCACCGCATCACCTGCCCTCTCGTATGCCGTGTCGAGGATTCGCTGCGTTTCGGGTTGGGGGATCATCGTCGGGTTGGCGCGCCATGCGGCGACGCTGCGCACCGACACCCCGAGCCGTCCCGCGAACTGCTCCTGCGTCATCTCGAATGCGTCCTGGAGCCGGGCCGCTTGCTGCCCGGTCCACTGTCGAACGCCGTCCACTATCGACCTCCGGGCCGCCGTTGTGGGCCTTGCCGTAGCGGGTCTGCATGGGACTGCATGGTCCGCTTCAGATCACTGCATGGCGCTGCACGGGGTCTTCATGGTCTGGGCGCAGGGGTGCGCGAAGACTGGACCCCATGGTTCACCGGTCACTCACCTTTGCCGAACTGGTGGGCGCGCTGGTACGTGACGCGCCCCATGATCTCCCCAATCTCCTTCCAGGTCTTGCCCTGATCCTTGAAGCCCCGCGCGATCTCCCGACGGTGCCGCTTGCGGAACGCCTCGAGTTCCTGTTCCAGGAAGTCGGCTCGTTCGACGTAGGCGTCCCACCGTTCGTGCAGGTCGGTGATCGCGCGCAGCTGCTCGTCGTAGGGGGCGAAAGGAGTGTCGGAGGAGTCGGCCATGTCGTGAGAGTACGGGCGATCCGACGCCCGCTCAAGACTCGATTGGAGAAGTCGGGTTGTTCCGCTTGACTCGCTCCGGCGGCGGCTCTACGGTCGTATCAGTCAGCCGCTCAAATCTCGATTTGAGAACGGCTTTCGTCGTCCACTCCTACCGGACCCAGTCCGCGGACGGCACACAAAAGAAGACGGGCCGGGCGCTTGCGACTCCTACATCGCGCACGCACCGGCCCTGACCACCAGGTTCTGTGAAGGAGACCCTGTGGCTACCCAGATCGTACAAGCGCCCGCGGGCGTCGCTCACCCCACCGCCCCGCTCGCCCCCGAGCTGGTGCGTGCTGTCACCCGCTTCGAGGTGGCGTCGGCCCGGTTCGACGAGCTGTCCGCGAAGGACGCCCGCGACCTGTCGCCCGCCGAGTTCGACGCGCTCGGTACCGCGCAGCAGGTGATCGCCGAGTCGTTCGGGATCCTCGCCAAGGCCGGGCAGCTGCATCTGATCGATCCGGCGCAGACCGCGACCCGCTACCGGCAGGCCGCCGGCCACTGCCGCCGACTGTCCGCAGGGCCGACCGCCGACTACGACGAGCTGCTGTGCGTGCAGGACGAGCTGGCGATGTGCCGCTGCCAGCTCGCCAAGGCCGGCCGCCTCGACCTGATCGGTTTGGCGTCGTGACCGGCGAGCGGGAGCGTCTGCAGGCGCTGCGGGCGACGGCCGAGGAGATTGTGGCCGGTCTGCCCGCGTGGGACAACGAGTCGCCGGCCGTGCTGGTGACGTTCACCGACCCGGTGACCCGGCTGCGGCTCGGCCACTGGTTCGTTCCGGCTACCGCAGCGCCCCAGCCCCAGTCGCGCCCGTCCCTGCGGCTCGTCGGGGAGGCGTCGTGAGCGACCACGAGAAGACGAAGGACCCGCTTCCGCAGCGCCCGCGCGGCCCGCACCCGTACCTGTGGGGCTTCGTCTGCTGGCTGACGGACTCCGAGCGCGAGGAGCTGCGCCGGAAGGTGAAGGCCGTCAACAAGCGCAGCGAGTCCCGGCCCCGCTAACCCCCCTACCGCCGCGGTTCCAACCCCCCACTCCACCCACTTCGACCCGGAAGGGCCTACCTGTCATGTCTCCGTACCTCTTCTCCGCCGACCACGCCCACACCGACCTGGGCCAGCACGTTCGCGCGACGACGCTGGTGTCCGCGCTGCAGGTGCTGTCGATCTCCGACCTGTTCGCCGACTACGCCGCCGCGATCGCCCGCGGTGACCGGGTGCGGGTGGCGGAACTCCGTCTCGCCGCCGACCCGCAGTTGCTGGCCGAGCTGGACGGCTTCAACGAGCCCGCCGCCGCCTGACCCGTCCGCCCGCCCGATATCCACCCGAGAGGACCCCTCATGGATCTGACCGCCCGCTACGTGCAGGACAGCCGCGATGTGATCGCGGAGGTCGGGGCCGCCGACATCACCAACCCGGACATGCCGCACCAGACCGCCGTGAAGCTGCTGGTGCGGCTCACGGAGACGCTCCGCAGCATGTCGGACCACGCCGAACGCCTCGAAACGTCCGCCAGCAACCTGCGCTCCCGCAACAGCGCGCTGGACAACGAGAACAGCAGCCTCCGCCAGACCGTCGCCGCACTGGAGGGCCGCCGTCGGACCGCCACTGTCGACGGAACTTCCACGCCCGCGTTCCAGATCATCACCGCGACCGGCGAGACCTACACCGGCGGCGACAAGCGCGAGTTCGCGTTCCTCGACCGCACCGAGACGCTGGCCGACTACGACCACGACGGGGACTACCTCGCCCTGGAGTACAGCGGCGGGATCGTCGACTGGATCCCCGAGGCGCAGATCCTCCACGTCATCGACAGCCGCCCCGAAGCCGCCTGACCCCGATACCGCCGCCGCACGGTCACCCCCCGTCCCGTGCGGCGGTAGCCCCGGCCCGGCCACCACGGGCGTAGCCGCAAAGGCAGACCGGGGCGCTGCACCACCACCAACCCCAACCGAGAGGAGCCCGATATGGGCTGGAAGAAGGACCGCGCCGAGATCAAGCGGCTGATGGCCGCCCGCCCCGACCCGAACGGCAAGCACGGTGACGAGTCGCCCGAGGCGCTGGCAGTCAACGCCGAACTCGACCGCAAGCTCCGGCAGCAGCCGGTCTGGCGCCGCGCCCGAGTGCTCTACGAGGACTGACCCGCTGCCCCCCCAGCCCCGGCCCGGCCGAAACCGGGCCTACGCCGCGAACGCAGGCCGGGGCACGCACCGCAACCCGATCATCTGGCCCGAGAGAGGACCACGCCGTGCCGACCAAGGCCACGAACATCACCGCCGACAACCTGATCACCGAGTACGCCGAGCCCATCGCCGACGCCGTCGGCCTCGACCACGCCGACTACCCGCGGACCGCCGACGGCCTCGCCACCCTCCTCCGTGACGCCGCCGACGCCCTCGGCTCCCTCGATCAGAGCCGTGACTGGCTGGAGGAGGCGGCCGACGACCTGAACGCGGTCGCCCGCCTCGGCGACGACGGCCCCAAGACCCAGGAGCTCCTCAAGTGGGTCGATAACGCCCTCTACGAGGCGAAGTCGGACCTCGCCCTCGGCTGACCGCCACCCACCCACCCACCCACCCACCCACCGATCCGAGAGGACCCCCGAATGCTGAAGACGATCCGCCGCCGCAGCACTCGCAGCCTTCCCGCCGCCGACCTTGCCGCCGCCAACGGCCAGTGGCTGCACGGCCGCCTGGACAACATCGTCCGCCTGGTCGCCGAGATCCGCGCACTGCCCGAGGGGGCGTCCGCGCAGGAGCTGACCGCCCGCCTGGTCGCCGAGGCGGAGGACGCGGACACCCGCGCTTTCTTCGTCGACGAGCTCACCGAGCAGGCCAGCCGCACCGCGAAGGCCGCCTGATGGCGCTGCGCAGGCCGGTTCCGCCGGGTGAGTGCCGCCAGTGCTGGACGCACGCCTACGACCCGGACATCCACCGGCGGCTCAAGCCGGGCCAGGACTGTCCGCAGTGCGTGGCCCACATGGGCGGCGACCACGACGGCCAGATCGTCCCGAAGGAGAAGTCGAGCTGGTGGTGACTGACCGGCTGCCCGATCCGCCCGTCTCGCACGGGCGGTGAGGGGAGCCGGGACAGCCCGGACTGCGCATCAACCCGAGAAAGGAGAACCCCGAATGCTCGCCGACGACGACCCCAGGCTCAGCCCCCTCTGGATCGGGCGCCGCAAGCCGTTCTACGACCTCCAGTGGGCGATCGGCGGCATAGCCGGCGCCTACGACATCCGCGACGGCCGCAGCGACGACCCGATGACCCGGGTGTCCCTCTCTGTGGACGACTGGTACGGGCGGCCCATCACCAGCACCCGCCGGTTCCCCGTTGCCGCGTTCGACGACGTCCTGTTCGCCGTCCAGCAGCTGCGCGACCGGCGCTTCGCAGAGAACCGGCGGTTCGGCTGGATCGACCAGGTCGACGCGGACCGTAGGGCCGCCGTCCTGGACCGCTGGCAGGCCCGCGGCGCCGACATGGACGAGGTCAGGGCCGAACTGCGGGAGCGCTACGAAGAGGCCGCCCGCCTCACCGACCAACCCCGAGAGGAGGCCTGATGACCGTCGTCCTTGACGCGCACTTCCACTGCCCCGACTGCGGGCCCCTGCAGCGTGGCGTCACCCGCGCCATTTGCGGCCAGATCATCCCGCCGCCTGAGGTCGGCGACGGCCCCGTCCGCGTCCGCAAGCGCCCGCCCTGCAAGTCCGCCCTCCGCGCCCACAAGAAGGGACACCGCCGATGAGCCTCTTCCGCCGCACTGAGACCGCCTCCCACGACCGGGCCCGCACCCTCCGCCTTCTGGGCGGTGTCGATGCCGCCTACGCCACCCGCACCGGCGACCCCGTCGACGGCGGGCCGCTGACCGAGTTCGAGGAGACCGTCATCAGCGCGGCCGTCCCGCAGGCCGGCACCGAGTACCCCCCGCCCGGCCACACCTACCCCCGCCGCTGACCGGCTGTCCGCCGGGCCCGTCTCGCACGGGCCCGGTCGAGGAGAACTGGCGCAGCACCACCCCCACCATCCGCCCCGACCCTGTGTGAGGTCGTCATGTTCCGCTACATCGCTTGGGCGCTGCTCGCCCTGTACCTGCTGGTCGTCGGCCTGGCCCCGGCCGCGCTCGCCCCCGTCACGCTCGCGCTCGCCGGGCTGGCCGCCGTGATCGCCGCGATCCCCGGCCCGGTGTGGCTGCTCGCCGGCATCGCCGCCTGGCTCAAGCACCGGCCCGCCACCCCCAAGCCCGCCACCGCCTGACCGTCTGACCATCTGAAGGGACTGATTCACCGTGACCGCCACGTCGATCGAGAAGGTCAACGGCCACGTGCCCGACCGTGGCTTCGACGCCGTCGCGCTGGCCAAGGCGGACGCGATCCGGACCGAGGCCGACGCCAAGGCCGACGCCCTGCGCATCGAGGCCGAAGGCAAGGCGGAGGCCGAGAAGATCCTCGCCGCCGAGAAGGCCGAGAAGGAGCGGCTGGAGAACGAGAAGTCGGCCCTGGCGAATGAGCGGGCAGCCCTCCGCTTCAAGCGCGAGCAGGCCGAGCAGCTCGCCAAGATTGCCGAGGCTGAGCGGAAGCGCGAGGAGACTGAGCGCGCCCGCAAGGAAGCCCGCCGCGAAGCCGAGGAGCAGCAGCAGAGCGAAGTCGCGAAGGCCAAGGTGGTCAAGGAGTCCAGTGAGCGGTGGCGGAAGGTCGCCCTCGGCTTCTACGGGCTGTGCGCTGCGGTCGCCCTGCCGGTGCAGATGTTCGCGTTCTACGACCCGGACGCCAAGTACCTCCTCGTCGCCCCGATCTTCATCGAGGTGATCGCGCTCGTCGCCCTCGTCGGTGCTGCTGCTGCGGTCACGGACGGCCGCCCCCAGTGGCACTACCGGCTCGTCGCCTGGGTCGGTGCTCTCACCGCCGCCAGCATCAACATCGTTCACGGCTTGGACGCCTTCGACCCCGCAACGGCCTTCGGTACCGCCCTCGCCTCGGTGGCCGGCCCCGGCATGTGGGACCTCCACGAGCACGGCCGGCTCCGCAAGCGGGACGGGAAGCCGTCGTGGCGGGAGCGGCGCGCCGCCAGGAAGGAGGCCGAGCGTGCTGCCGCCGAGAAGGCGGCGGAGGAGCTGCGTGAGGCCGAGCATCAGGCGTACCGCGAGAAGGCCGAACGTGAGGCCGAGCGGAAGCTTGCGGAGGATCGCGCCCGGGAGTTCCCGAAGGTGTGGGAGCACGCCCTGAAGATCGCTGCCGCTCTCGGCGAGACCACTGTCACCGAGGCCGTGTGGAAGCGCGCGCACCGCGATGTCGAGGGCGCCGACCCGGCCGAGTCCGCAGCGATTATCCGACTGCGTAACGCCGCCGAGATGAGGGTCGAAGCCGCCCGCCAGAAGCGCCCCGTAAGCGGATCAACACAGCAGGTCGCATCGCAAGTGCCCGGTGCGAAGAAGCCCCGCATCTACAACCCGCCCGCGCGTCGCGGAAAGCGCACCAAGGGCGACGTCCAGTACACGCCTGGAGCGCGCCGCCAGGCCTCCATCGCCGCCCGCAGTGCAGCCGTCCAGACCGCCACCGAGAAGAAGGGCTGACACCCGCCATGGCCACCCCGCTCACTGACCGCCAGACCCTGGCGGTGCCCGTCCAGCCGGCTCCGGTCGGCCCCATCGAAACGGTCGTCGACAAGCGGCCCGCGACCCCGCAGCGGCAGCTGCCCGCATGGATCCACTCGAAGGCAGCGATCGCCCGCCGTACCGCCCGCGCGGTCGGCCACCACCCGTCCGTCGTGTGGATCGGCTGGGCGGCGCGCGGCTGGTGGCACATCGCCCGCATCGAGCACGACAAGATGGTCGGCGACTACCCGCAGATGATCCGCACCGCCCGCACCCAACTGAAGGCCGCCGACGGTGACGCGGCGAAGGAGTCCCAGTTCGACGCGGTCGTCAACCGGCGCACCCAGCAGCTGAAGGAGCGCCGCAAGCGCTACCTCATCACCCGCGGCATCGTGGCCGTCCCGGTCGCCGGAGCCGGCGCCTACGGGCTGATCGAAGGCGGGCTGTGGGTCGCCGCCCTGTATGCGATGGCCGCCGTCACCGTCGGCGTGCTGAAGGGCCGGCCGCGCAGTGTCGACCCGGGCAAGGTGGAGATCGCTGCCGCCGACGGTGACCCGTTCCCCATCGCGGACGCCCGCAACAGGACCGAGGCTGCCGAGTGCGTGCGCCGCGCTCTCGCCTCGGAGGGCATTCAGGTGAAGGAGGTGGAGGCGAACCGGCGTTACGAGTGGGGCTGGGAGGTGACCGTCCGTCTCGCTAAGGGCAAGCCCGCCGACATCGTGTCGAAGGCTGCCGACCTCGAGACCCCCCTCGACCTGCCGGAGAACGGTCTCCTGCCGCAGCCGGTGCGCGAGTCCCGCGGGCGGGTCATCCTGCGGCTGGTGCAGTCCGACCCGTTCGCGAAGATGCCGTCCGCGCCGGAGCGCAAGCCGAACAGCTATCGCATGCGGGACAAGCAGATCCTCGCCCACCGCATGGACGGTAAGACGTTCGAGGCATCCCTGCTTGGGGTGCACGCCATCGTCGTCGCCTCCTCCGGTGGCGGTAAGTCCGTGATCCTGCGGACGATGGCCGACGCGCTCACGGCCTGCTCCGACGTGATGGTCGGCGACCTCGACCCGGGCGGCAACGGGCTTGACCCGCTCGCCGAGGCGCTGGGGGTGCGGGCGATCGGCGACGACAACATGGGGCAGATCGAGGCGATCCTCGACCAGGCCCTGAAGATCGCGAAGGCTCGGCCCTCCCTGTTCACGAAGCTTGGCATGAAAGCCAACTGGGAACCGTCGCCGGACCGGCCGGCGATCGTCCTGTTCATCGACGAGTACCCGCAGTTGTCCGACCGGGCGAAGGAGCTCGCGGTGAAGATCCTGCAGACGGGCCGGAAGTCCCGCGTGCAGCTCGTCCTGGCTGCGCAGGAGGCGACGAAGGATGCGATCGGTAAGGCCATCGCCGACTCGATCGCTCTGAAGATCGTCGGCCCGTCCCGGCATCAGGACATCGTTCAGGTCTTCGGCGCCGGAGCCGGCGCGGAGGGCTGGCGGCCGGACCGGCTCGACCCCGCCGAGGGCAACGCCGTGGGCGACGACCTGCGGGACGCTTCCCAGGCGTACATCCGCGGCGGCGGCTCCCGCGAGCCGCTGAAGCACAAGTTCCTGTTCCTGGATGAGCAGGACGGCATGCGGCGGGCCCGCGAGCGTGCTGCGGCCGGACGGCCCACGGTCGACGCCGAGTCGCTGGCCGCGGCGGGTCTGAGCCACTTCGGCGCCACGGAGGCGGACCGGCTGCGCTCGGACCTGCCGAAGATCGTGATGATGGTGCGGGGTGCGTTCGCCGCGGCCGACGACCCCGACTTCCTCGCCACGAGCCAGATCCTCGACTACCTGACCCAGCACGCTCCGGAAGCCTGGGATGTCGACCCTCTCGCCGGGGCGAAGCAGCTCGCCGCCGAGCTGAAGCGCGCGGTCGACTGGCTCAGCCTCGATGTCACCGTGTCCACCGTCCAGGTCACCGGCGGCACGCGCGGCTACCGCCTGGAGACGATCAAGCAGATCACCGGCGAGAGCCTCGCCAAGGCCGCCTGAATGGCCGCGGCGTCACCGTGACGCCGCAGGTCAGGACCGTGACGGTCACCGGTACGCACCGTGATTCGGTGCCCGGGACCGTGGCGCCGTACCGGTCCGTCACGGACACCCCCACGGTCCTGACCTGCACTGTCACAGACCATCCCAGTCCCCGTACCGGTCAAAAAGCGAAGGAGGTCCCACTATGGCCATCAGTCTGAAGATTGTGCAGGCGACGATCGACGGCATCCCCTACGGCTGCCCCGAGTGCGGTTCCGCGGCCTTCACCCTCGACGGCCACTGGCTCGACGGATCGCCTGCGCGCGGCAACTGCCCTAACTCCCACAGCTGGGAAAACCCGCTCATCGACAGTGCCGACCTGAAGCGGATCAAGGCCGCATCGTCGGGCCGTCAGCGCATCGAGGACGAGGACACGTTCGAGATCACCATCGGTGGTGCGGTCCTCGCCGGGGTGCTGTACCCGGAGTTGACGCCGGAGGACGTGAAGGCGGTCGGCCGCATCTACTGGCGGAAGCTGATCAAGCCCGCCCTGCGGAAGCAGAAGCGGCGGGCCGTCCGCGCCGTCACCAGCCCCATCAAGCAGGCCGCCCGCAACGGTGTCGCCGCCGCCCAGGCCGGGGCGCTCGAGGCCGCCTGGACCACGCAGGCCGGCGGCTACGAGCCCGACCCCGACTACGCACCCGAGCCGATCAACCCGTGCCCCGCCTGCCGCGGCAAGGGCCACCACGCCATCGAGTCCCGCCTGCACACCACCACGACTGTCCGCTGCTCCGTGTGCCACGGCACCGGCGAAATCGACTAGGAGACCCGCATGCCCAAGACCTACCACTTCATCGCGCAGGTCAGCGACGGCAAGTACGACGACGGCGAATCCGCCGGAACCGTCCGCGCCAGCAGCGAAGCCGAAGCCAAGAGGGCCATTGCCGAGTGGGTCCGCCAGGACGGCGCCCGCAAGGGCTCCAAGCGCCCCTGGACCGCCACCCGCATCGAACTCACCTGAAGAGAGGCCAACCCGATATGACCACAAGGGATCAGTGCACGGACGAGACCGAGCGCCTGCGCGCGGAGGTCAGCGAACTGCAATCCATCATTCGCGAGCTGTGGCTCCGCGTCGCTGACGCCGGAAGCCTCATGAGTACCTCCTGGGTGAGGGGCGCGCTGGAAGGCGACACCGACCTGTCGGACAAGGACTACGTGCGGAACGCCTTCAAGCTCCCCGAACACCTGCGCGCCGAACTCAATCTCTAGACCCACCCCGTCGATACCCAGAGGAGACCCGCATGACCATCCTGCCCGAGCCGACGCCCACCGCCCCTGCGGCCGGGCAGGCTGCCAACCCGCTCGAGGACGCCGTGATCCGTGCGGCCGTCGACAACGCCATCCACGAAGCCCGCCGCCAGGACGCCAGCCCTCGAGCCGTCATCGGTAACACTCCGCCCGTCACCCAGCCTGGACGGCCCGCGATGTCTGAGAAGGCCACCGACGACAGTGTCCGCATGATCGCTGCAGGGTTCCTCACCCTGTGCGCGGGAGGCGCGACCTCTGGCGTCCTGTACTTCTCCGGGCAGGCCGACCCTGAGGTCATCGCGTGGATGGCTGTCGCGCCCGTCGGCCTGGCCGTGCCGATCTTCGCCCTGTCCCGGCTGGTGAAGCGCGCCAAGCCGGAGCCGGACGTGCACCACCACTACAACGGCACCGTCATCCAGGACCAGCGCGAAACCCACACCAAGAACACCGGCCTGTGGGCCCGCACCAACAACCAGCAGTAGCGAGGCGCCCGGTCTCGAATCGGTGAACCTTGAACCGACCGGGCTACATCAACATCATCCGGCGTTAACCTGCCGATCCATCACATCCCTGGGGGGACCATGAGTAACTACCTGCCCGAGCAGCCGGCCACTCCGCCGCCGCCCACCGAACCGCCCACCATGCCCGCACCCGAGGCGAAGAGACTGAGCCCGCTCGCCGCTGGGCTCCTCGGCCTGGTCGTCGGTGCCGGACTCGTCGGCGGCATCTGGGCGATCACCGCCAGCAGTGGGCCCGGCAAGCCCGCCACGTTCACCCTCGAAGGGAGTTTCGCGCTCCTCGAAGGCGGCTCCGACACCGGCAGTGGTTGTGAAGGGTCCGGCGGCTACGACGACATCAGCGAAGGCACCTCGGTCACCGTGTACGGGGCGTCCGGTGACGTCATCGCGACCGGGCGCCTCGGCGACAGCGAAACCATCGGCTACGGCACCTGCACGTTCGACGTCGCCGTGCCCGACGTCCCCAAGGGTGAGAAGTTCTACAAGGTCGAGGTGAGCCACAGGGGCACGGTGCAGATGTCCGCGGAGGAAGCCGAGAACGGAGAGTTCGCCGGCACCCTCGGCTAACCCGCGACACCAAGGCCCCGGCCGTCTTCCGAGACGGTCGGGGCTTTTCGTGTGGGTACGGCGCGGGCCATCCACCGGCCGTCGGTCATGTACCGGGGCATCATCACCGGCTGGAACCCGGCGTCGACCAGCTGCGCCAAGCCTTCGACGCACTCGTCTTCGGTCGCGGCCTGCACGCTCACCCGGATCGCCATAACGGCAGTGTGCCCCGCCCGGGTGCGGGGCGGGGCGGGAAACGCGGAAGCGCCCCACCGGGATGGCGGGGCGCTTCGTCATGCGGTCGGCTCCAGTTGCTCCCACAGCCACGGGGTGTGCGTCGTGTGGCGCCGTTCCCTGCCGCAGGTCCGGCAGTACGACGGCCGGTAGTTCACCAGGGGGACGAACGGGTGCAGCGGCTTCAGCCAGTGGCCCTCGGCTTGCAGGTGGTCGCCTCGATGCTGGCCGCAGCCCCGGTAGTCGCAGATCCAGTAGCCGTCCGAACCGTCGGGTTGGACGGGTCCTGCGCGGAACCAGTGGTCGGTGATCAGCGATCGACGCGGGACGAGCGCGGTCACGGCTTCTCCTCCGGCTCGCGCGGCCTTGCTTGGATGTCGATGTGGGTCCAGCCGAGCCGACTCCGGGACGACTGCTCAGCCAGGTCTCTACGGAGAGCCTCGGCCTGCTCCCTGGCGGGCGGCTTTCCCTCTCCGTCGCTGACGGTCTTGCGGTAGTCGGCGATCTTCAGATGCCAGTTACGGGTGCCTCGGTATGCGGCGACTTCGTAGGCAGCCGTCGCCTCCTCGTCGAGCTGCTGCCCGAGCCGCCACGTCAGGTCATCCATCCTGCGCCTCCTTGGCCTGGGCTGCCTTCTCGGCTTCCTTCTTGAGGTGTGCTTCCCGGGCTGCTTCGACGGCGGCCTTGTTCGGTCGGGTGGGTGCCTTGGTGCCGGGCTTGTGGAGGTACCACTCCATGAAGGCGCGGAAGGCTGCGCTGCGGTCGGTTCCCATGGCGTTGGTCGCCTCGCCGAAGACGCCCCAGTCGGTGAGGTCTACGCGGATCGGTCGGGTCGGGGTTTTCGGCTTGTTCGGCGACATGCGCCGAGCGTATCCAGGTGTATCTACCTGCGTCATCTTCGCTCTCCCTTGGTGTAGCTACTGGTGTAGCTACAGAATCTCGGTCGAATGGCTTGCGTCGGGCGTAGTCACGACTCTAAGGTGTAGCTACACCCCGAGCAAGGGGCGCACCAAGAACCACCAAGGGGGACCCGAATGCTTCGCACCAGCCGCACCCGCCGCGCCACGATCAAGGCCCGTAGCCGCACCACCCGCGCCGCCAACCGGATCCGCCGTCGCGGCAACGGCACCCTCGCCTCCCACTGCATGGCCGCCGGCCTCGCCCCCAAGGAAGCCCGCTCCGTCGCCGGCACCCTCCGCAAGACCGCGAAGGCGCTCGGCATCACCGGTATCCCCGCCCGCATCCACGCCGGCCGGAAGATGCGCGGCGACTGCCGCCGCTACACGCCCGCCGACGTCGCCCGCATCGCCGTGAAGTACCGGCCGCGGAAGCCCGCCTACAAGCTCGCTGCCGCCAAGCTCGCCCGCCCGGCCCTCTTCCAGGCCGCCTACGCGGAGTGCGCCTAGACCAACTTCACGACGCACCAGACGAACGAGCCGGCCAGCCCGACCCGTAGGGAGCCCCAGTTGAGCGCCATCGACCTCGCCATCACCATCGCCGGTACCGCCGTCGTCCTCGCCCCCATCGACCCGCAGGCCCTCCGCGACACCGAGCCCACCCCCGCGGCCACCCCGACCCTGCCGGCCTGCACGGCCCTCCTCCTCGCCCACGCCGACAGCACCCTGGCCGCCCGGGTCCGCGCCGCCCTCGGCATGCCCGGCCGCCAGATGCGCGAAGACGAGGGCGAGACGGCCCGCCGCGTCAGCATGTGGTCGCAGTACGAGCTGAACGCCCTGTACGAGCGGGTCGACGGCACCGTCACCACCCGCACCGTCCAGCGGTCCACCCACGGCGGCGAGTCGACGTGGGAGGCCACCGAGATCACCGTCTCCGTCGACCTGCCCGGCGTCGGCGCCGTCGAGATCTTCACCGACTGGGACGAGGCGACCGGCGGGCGCGACCTGCCCCTCATGCAGGCCATCCCGGACGCCACGCTCATCCCCGCCTGACCCACCCCGGGGCGGCAGCCGCCCGGCTGCCGCCCCGCCTCGCCGCCTAGGAGTCTCCGATGACCGCCCTGACCGTCCTGGAGCCCGCGTTCACCGTCCGGGTCACCAACCACCTCGCCCGCCTCGGCTGGTCGGCGACCGCCACCCCGGACTACATCGAGGTCCGTATCCCCATCGAAGCGTCCGGGCAGCAGGCGGCGGCGAAGCGCGGCGACCGCCTGTACGTGTGGCCGGCCGAGGCCGGTATGCGGTGGGAGATCCGCCCGCCCGGATCGCCGAAGGGCCACGGCGAGCACCTGCCGTTGCAGGGCCCGCACCACGTGTACCTCGTCGCCGAAATCGACCACCTGCTCAAACCCAGCCACTAGCCACCCCCGGGCTCGTCACCGGATGAGCCCGCCCACCGAACCGCCCAGGAAGGAGGAGCGATGACCGCTCCCAAGAACCGTGCCGCATTCCTGGAACTCGAACCGACCGGCATGAACCCCGACGAGCTGTGGCGCCTCACCGGCTTCGCCCGCTGCGGCGACTGCGCTTACCTCATGTACACCGAATTCCTCGCAACCCTGCCCGATCACCGCTGCACCCAGCGGCAAGCACGCCGCCGCGCCAACCCCTGAAGGAGCACGCCATGCACGAGAACGACTACACCGAGCCCTGCGGCGAGTCCGGCTGCTACTGCCACTGCGTCAGCCAGCACGGCCCCTGCGGCTGCGACTGCCCCCGTGACCCGGAGACCGGCGACCTCACCGACGACGAGTAGGAGGAACAGTGGACGCTCCCACCCCCACTCTGCCGCCCCTGTCCGAGCCTCACCGGCATGACTGGGACGACGACCCCCGCACCTGCGCCCGCTACGACCGCTGGTGGGGCGAGAACGACTACGACATCCACCGAGACGAGGACTCATGACCGCCACCGTTTGGCCGTTCGGTACGGACGCCATCGAGAAAGACCCGCTCACCGTGCTGCGTATCCCGGTCGTCACCAGCTTCAAGCCCAGCTGGTGCTACGTCGCCGCCTACCTCGGCACGAGCGCCGACACCGGCAACACGTTCGACCCGCCGTGGCCGTTTGCTAGCGCCGAGCGGCCCACCGACGCCGAAGCGCAGATGCTCGTCTCCTACCTGGCAGAGCACCGTCACTACTGGTTCGGTGACGCTGGCTACGCCCGCAAGATGGATCAGCGACCGCTGGACATTGATGGCGGCTGGAACACGGTCGTGTTCATCAAGTACGGCGCCGACGACTGGGGTTACGGACGCGTCTCGTGGCAGTACGGGCCGACGTTCGTGCCGTCGCCGCCCAACTCGCGCGGCACCGAGTACGAGTACGCCAAGCGCCCCGGCCCGCTGCCGCTGGAGAAGGTCATGGACCTGGTCCACACGATCGGCGACGAGCCCATGCAGCACTGGCTCGACTGGAAGAAGGACCACCCGGAAGTCTTCCCGTCGTGACCCGCCGTCCGATGTCCGCCCGTCGGGCCCGCGCCGTCGTGGTGCAGGCCCGGCTGGTGAAGGCCCCCGACTGGTCGGACACCCGCGCCTGGCATGTCGTGGCCGACGATGTGGTGCTGGTCGTGGTCAGCCCGTCCTACGGCGGCACCAGCCGGTCGGGGCGGAACAAGTGGCAGTGGCGGCTCGCCGACGCAGCCATACCCGGCAGCCGGCCCGAACCCACCCGCGAACAAGCCGCAGCAGCCGGACTCGCCGCATGGGAGCGGTGGGTCACTTCGAAGGAGAACCGATGACCGTCGACCTGCCCACCCCGATCGTCGTGTCCCGGCATCAGTGCCCGCACTGCCGCCGCTACACCCGCGCCAAGCGGGAGCGGGTCGAGGAGCACATGCCGCGCTGCTGGCAGAACCCCGGCGCCCGCGGGTGCAAGACCTGCGTCCACTTCGAGCCCGCCACATCCGACGGGCCCTACCCCGAACACCCCGGCTTCCCCGAAGAATGCGGCCACCCCGACGGACCCGCGATAGACCAGCCCATCATCAACTGCCCGCACTGGGAGGCACGGTGACCAGCATGAGCGACACCGTTCGCATCGCCTTCGGAGTGATCGGCATCCTCGGCGGGACCGCAGGACTCGTAGGAGCGTTCATCTTCTACAGGACCGGGAAGCGCACCATCGCCGACCTCAAGAACAGGCTTGGCCTGCCCGGAAGCCGCCGATAGGGGCGACCCTCAGTCGTCCGTAACGCCCAACCCCCTGTGGGCCCTCACCGTCCGGAGCGGGCCCGCAGGCGTGTCTGGGCAGACTGTAGGGAGATCCTCGGAAGGAGGTGACCCCATGCCGGGACGAAGGCACACTGGCTTCCGCAGTCGTGCCCAATGGCGCTACTTCTGGGCCAACCCCAAGCTCCGGCGCTACGCCCGAGCCAAGGCCCACGCCACGAAGGGTGGCAAGGTCGTCCGTTACCGTCGACTCCCCGCGCGTAAGGGTGTCCGCCGCCGTTAAGCGGCAGCCAGACCGCGCGAGCCCCCGCCCTCTTCTTCCTCGGCTTCGCGTTGCCGTGTGCGCCCTGACGTCACCCCGAAACCCCCCTCCGTGGATTCGTAGGCAGTGGTGCATCTCTACCTCTACTTTGAAGGTGACGTGTGTTAGCGTCGTAGCACGCCCTCCGGGGTCACGATCCACGTGGCACCGCTTGGAAGGCGTGGCCTGGTGCGGCATGTCACGGCACGCCATGGCGAGGCGTCGCGGGGCTGGACCAGGCGGGGCTACTCAGGGTTTTCGGGTGGATGGTCGTAGCGGGGTTCGACTCCCCGCCACCCACGCAAGACGCGGCGCGACGTGCCGAGGCCGGGCGAGGCGAGGTTCGGCTCGCCGGGGCGTGGCGAGGCGCGGCAACTCATGGGCAGTACAGGGCGGATGGTCTTCGGTGGGGTTCGACTCCCCACACGCCCACGCAGCGCACGGCTCGCCACGGCTAGGCACCGCGAGGCAGGCCGGGGCACGCTTGGGCGTGCCGAGGTTGGGCGCGGCTACTCATGGGATCTATCACTTCAACTCCGCACACCGCTGGGAGCTTTCGCATGCAGTTTCGTCTCACGATCACCGGCACCGCCGAACTCCTCATGCACAACGCGAGGCTGGCGAACCCCCTCGACCCCGCCGCGAAAGCCATGAAGGCGATCAGCAGCAAGCGGAAGAAGACCGATGACGACTTCGAGGAACTCGCTCGGCTGGAGCACCTCGGCGGGCTCTACCTGGACCCCGACGTGGGCCCTTTCATCCCCGGCCAGAACGTCGAGCGCTGCCTCGTCGACGCCGCCAAGGTCACCCGCTCCGGCGTCAAGGTCACCCGAGGCGTCTTCGTCTCTACCAACATCAACCCCCTCGCCTACCAGGGCCCCCGCGACCCCGACGGCCTGTGGGAAGACGAGAACTTCCGCCACATGGCCAGCGTCAAGGTCCAGCAGAACCGCATCATGCGATGCCGCCCCATGTTCCGGCAGTGGACCACCGCCGCCGAAGGCACCCTCGACACGTCCGTCCTCGCCTTCGACGAACTCGCCGAGATCGCCAACACCGCAGGCGCCATGATCGGACTCGGCGACTACCGGCCCCGCTACGGCCGCTTCACCGCCACCCTGGAGAAGCTGTGAACACCCGACCCACGGCGCGGTGGCGCATCCTCTACGACCTCTTCCAGCAGGCCGACCTCGTCACCTACGACCAGGCAGCCGAAGCCCTCAGCCTCCACGCCGACAAGGACCGCAAGGCCATCCAGAAGGCCATGAACCGCGCAGGCGAGGAACTTGAGGTCACGGACAAGCGGGCCCTCCGCGCAGTGCCTGGCGTTGGCTACCGGATTGCGGACCCCAACGAGCACGTCATCTTGGCCCGCGAGTACCAAGAGAAGTCGAAGGGCGCCATCGATCGCGGCGTGAGCAAGGTCGTCAACGTCAACCTCAATGGCATGGAGCCCGCCGCCCGCAGTCTGACTCTTGCGGTGGCCCAGCTGCTCACCCGAGAGGCAGACATGATGGCTCGCTTCGATCTGCGGCAGCAGAAGAGCGAAGCCCAGATCCGCGAGATCATAGATCGACAGGACCGCAGCGAGGCGGAGACCGCCGAACTCAAAGAACGCCTCGCCCGGCTCGAAGCTGGGTGAGGAGCACGGCTCGGTCGGGCGCGGCTAGGCGGGGCCTGGCTAGGCCGGGCGAGGCTACTCAGGGTGGGCCGTCCTTCGGGGCGGCCCTTCGCCATTCACGCCGCCTTCAGGTCCGGCTCGTCGTCCTCGGTCTCGTCCTGGCCCTCGTCCGATCCGGCCTCCGTGCCGTCGCTGCCAGCATCGTCGTCGTTCGGCTCTTCGCCGCCGCGGTTGTTGAACGGGTCGCCGGCCGGGATCGCGTCTCGCTTGTCCTCGCGGATCCGCTGCACCTCCGCCCACACCTCCGTGTCGTCCAGCTCGGGCGACCGCATCTTGACCTTCATATAGGTGCTGATCGCCCCGGCCGAGTCGAGGAACGACAAGGTGCGCGCGGTCGCCTCCGGGTCGGGCTGCACCGCCTGCGGCCACGACGCCGTCAACTCCGCCGCCGGGTCGACGCCCTTCGCGCCGCAATGCTTGACGTCGACCATCATCATCGTCGTCAGATGCTCGAGCAGCGCGGGCCGCTGGTACAGGATCTTCGTGCCGCGCGTGGTCAGCGACTCCTCCTTGCGGGCGGCCACCTCTGTCGCTGTCTGCGCCACGGTGCCCTCCTCGCCGAACGACTGCGCGGAGTAGCCGGCGGAAGAGAGGATCTGGCGGCGCAGGGCCTTCGCCGTCCGCTCATGCTCCTCGACACGGATCTTGAACTGGACTTGGGTGATCGTGTCCTTGCCGCCCTCGTCGAGCATGTTCAGGGACACCCGGACTTCCTTGTCCAGGTCATACGTGCCGCCGGATCCGGGACCGTCCGAGTCGAGCATCGACTGAGGCAGCAGGATCTGCGCCTTACCCAGCCGCAGGTCCCGCATCCACGACGTCCACGTCTCGTCCAGCGCGTCCATCGCTGGCTCGATGCCGGAGTAGTCGGAGCGCCCGAGCGGTGCCGTGTTCGGCACCCCGTCCCACACCCGGTTCGGCAACAGGTTCGGCAGGTGCGTGATCAGCAGCCGGTCCACGCCCGTCGCCTGCTGGCCCCGGCTGTTGACGCGCTTCACCAGGTACTCGGTGTCCGGATGATCCGCCAGGTCCATCAGCTCACCGAGGACACCGACACGCCCCTTGTACAGCCCGTACTGGATCGTGCCAGGAGTGTGGTGCTCGAGGAGCCGCCACACCTCACCCCCATCCACCAGCGGTGCCAGCTCCCGCCACACGATCGCCTCCGCCAGAGCACCCCACCGCCACGTCGGCACCACCGACTCCGGCTGCAGCACGTCCGTCCACGGCCGCGGGCGCAGCGTCTTGTCCCACACGACGCGCAGGTACACGTTCGACAGGCCGGCGGCGAGTTCGGCGGCCTCCCGCATCTTCGCGTGCCCGCGGTCGTCGAGGTAGCGGCCGATCTGCGCCTGCGTCGACGTCGCCGTCACCCGATCCGTCGAGTCCAGGTCGACAGTCACCGTCGGGACATCCGCCCACAACAGGTTCGCCGACGTCTCCGCAATGTCCGAGGCGATCGGGACGTGCAACTTCGCCGCCTGCTGGCCGGGGGAGGGCTGCGTCCCCCAGAACATGCGCAGCTCCTCGCCGCCCGCACGCCGCTGGTCCACCTCGAAAAACTCGCGGGCGACCGCGTTGCTGCGGTAGTTCGTCGGCCCCCCGTACACCGCGGCAAGGTGGTCGGCGTTGCCCGCATACCAGGCCCGCCACATGTCCATGTCGGCATGCGGGATCTCCAACGATGGCGGCGGCCACGGCGTGTTACCCGGCTGGGGGAGCGGCATGAGGGGTCCCTTCTAGGCGGTCAGGGCGAGCTTGTGCCGCCACAGAGTCCGGGTCGTATATAGGCCGTACCGGAGCGAGTCGATCCCATGGTCGGCTACCTTGATGGGCTTGTCCTCGCCCTTCTCCGCAGCCCGGTCGTCCCAGGCGTAGCCCGGCATCTCGGAGATCAGCGACGCGCACGAGGAGTGCACCCGCAGCAGGTCGGCCGCGAGGAGGCTGGACACGGTGCGGATGCCGTTGAGGACGTCGTTCTTCGCTGGTGTCGGCGTCAGCTTGTCCCGGCGTAGCTGCGCGGAGAAGGAGGCGGCGGACGGGTCCACGGTCACGAACTGGGGGCGCACCGAACCGACGCCGGGGACGTTCTGAAGCCAGCCGCGCAGCCGCTCGCTGTACTCGATGTCGGTGAGCTGGCGGCGCTGATGCCGTCCGTCGTAACGCCACTCGGAGCCCACGTAGAGGCGGCGGTCCCGGCCCAAACCGATGAGAGTTGCGTGGAATGGGTTGGCCTGGCCGTAGTCGACGCCGCAGGAGATCCAGCGGGCGATCTCCGGCAGCGAGTCGACGACGTGGCGCTGCTCATCCCACATGTCGAAGATCGAACCTTCGGCGGCGATCCACTCCCCGAGCACGAAACGGCGGAACCAGAGACCCACGAATTCGGCACGGATCGCCGCGACGTAGTCGGGAGCGAGGGACGGGTTGTCGTCCAGGGTGAAGTGCCAGTAGCGGAGGTCCAGCTCGTCGCGGCGGTCAATGAAGTCCCGCTTCAACCAGTGGGCAGGAGACCCCGGATTTGTGCTGGCAAAGAGTTTCGAATTGGGCACCGACATGCGCCCTAGGAGCTGAGTCCAAAACTCCTGCGGCACAAGAGTAGCCTCGTCCACGAGCACGCCTGCGCAGGTCATACCCCTAAGGCGCTCTTCCGCACGGCTATCGTTGGCACCTATGACCCGCACCGGGCGCCCCAGGATTGTCGCCGTTGGAGCGCCTCGAGTGTAGTGAACGTGTTGCGCAAGCGAACCAAACTTGCTCGGGTCTTGCAGTGGGATGAACACGTTGGACGCCGCTGTGTTCGTGGTCTTCGCCACTACGACCAGCTCACCACCGAGCGGCGCGGTCGCCACGTAGATCAGCCACCGCAGCAGGGTCGACAGGGACTTACCTGCTCGGATCGACCCCGAGGCCAGATTCAGGCGAGCATTACTGTTCGCCACGTAGTCCAACTGCTTCCGCGACAGCGGAAGGTTCGGGGCGATCACGACGCAGCTCCGACCCAAAGCAGCATCTCCAGTACTGAGCGGGCACGCTTCTTGGAGTTGCAGCTCTTGCATACCGGGGCGAGGTTCTCCCATCGGTCCGAGCCGCCTCGGGTGACCGCCTCTATGTGGTCCACGGCGGTGCTCGGCTTGCCGCAGTAGACACAGGGATCGGCGGCGATGATCTGCCGGTAGGCAGCCGCCTCGGACCTGTCCTCGTCGCTCATGCCCACGTTGTTGCTCGCCAGGCGGATACGGCGGACGGCTGCCCAGTAGTGAGGGCCCACCTTGTCGGTGCACTCCGGGCAGTACACGTAGCTTCCCGTTGGCCCTGCCGGGCGCACGTAGTACTCGTTGCACATGCGGCACGGCTTGCGGTTCTCGTGGCTGCCCCCGTACTGCCGCACCCGGCCGTAGTGCAGCGAGCAGTACCCCTGCCCCCAATGGGGTTCCCCGCAACCATCGATCAGGCAGCCAGCGCGTGGCAGTCGACGCAAGCCCTCCGGGTCTCCCGTGCGCACGAGCCTCTGCAGATGGGCACCGCAGTACCCGTTGCCGTGATAGGGGCGCTCGCACCCTTCGACGCGGCACCCCGCCGCCTTCCCTGAGCCGAGGGCCGGCGCGTCAAGCGGCTGCCCCTTGCGGGCGCGCTTGTAGTGCATGACGCAGAAGCCCTTGGCTGCATACGGGCGGGTGCAGTCGTCAATGACGCAAGACCGCTCCTGCTTCCAGACTCGCTGGTAGTGCATCGCGCACATGCCGCGACGGGAGTTAGCGGCTCGCTCGCAGCCTTCTGTGCTGCACGTGGGCAGGTCGAGCTTGGGGAGATCGGCGCTGCCGTGGGCCCGCGCGCGCTCGTAGTGGAGCCTGCACCAGCCTCGCCCGTAGTGCTTCCGTTCGCATTCGGGCACGCTGCAGGTACGCTTCGTCATGTCGGCACTCCTCGTAAGTGTCGGCCATGCCCCGGAGGTGTTAGCGCACCTGCCGGGGTCCTTTATGTGGTTTGACCTGCCAATTCTACTTTCTTGTGGGGCAGTTGGGGTGTAAACGGTCATGGTTACTCGCCCTCGTCGATGGGCGTCTCGTCGCCCTGCGCTGCGAGTGCGGCGATGCCTTCGGCGAGCTTGCCGAGCATGGACTTGGCGTCGTCTGCTCCGCTGCTCTCGCCCGGCGGGATGAGCTTGAGTGACTTGTCGACGGCGATGGCGGCGGCGGTCATCAACTTGACGCGCTCCGCGACGGGCGCTTCGTCGAAGACGTGGTCGTTGTACTCGTTCTTCGCGCCGCCGAAGCTGTAGACGGTGGTCGGCCGGTAGATCCGTGCGAGGGAGTCTTCGGCGATGTCCAGGAGCTGCGAGGCGAGGAGGCTGCGCCGCTCCTCCACGTCCGCTTTCCGGGCGTCCGCGGCGGCCTGGATCTTCGACCGGTCGAAAGTCAGCCCAAGATGATCGGCGGTGCGTGAAACCACCGAGGCGGTGATGCCCATCCGGCGGGCGATCATGTTCCGGCCCAAGCCTTCCGCGTGCAGGTCGCGGAACTCATTCCAGCGGTCTTCGGCCATGACTCCGTGAGGCATCACGATCTCCGTGCGGTGCGTGCGCGCTGGCGCAGAAGGGTGGGCAGGGGCGTCCCGGTGACCGGCCAGTCCGGCGACCACGGGACGGTGACGCAGCGGCAGTGCGGATGCCGGGGTGGGCCGGGGATTGCCGTGTGGAACACGGTGCGCCGCGGGTCGAGGGACAGGCCGCCGGGGAAGAGCCCGCCGGGCCGGATGTGCAGTCCGGCGTAGGCGCGGCACGCAGCGCAGGCGTCGGGCTCGGCAACCCACAGCAGGCGGACACCGCTGCCGAGGGCGCGGGCGACGAGCCGGGCCCCGTTCGCTGCCGCGCTGGTGACGGCGACGGCCATCCCGCGGGCGATGCGGCCCACCGCACGACGAGCCCGCTGAAAGGCGGAGTTGAGGCCGGCCATGCCCATTGCGGTGAGGCCGGCTGTGGTGAGGAGTGCGAGCGCGCCCTGCTGCTCCTCTTCGATGGCGGTGGGGATGTGGTCGCAGGCGGCTTGGGCTTCGTCGCCGATGTCGGGCTGTACGGGTGGGGTGGGTTGGCCGCGCATGGCGGCGGCGATCGCGGACGCTTGCCGGGTGCCGAGCTGTGCGGCGTTGTAGGCGGCGCGTTCGGCGTCCCGGCGTGCTTGTCTGCCGCGTCCGTTGAAGGCGTCGCGGATCAGCTTGCGGACGTAGTCGACGAGTTGGCGCAGCGCGTCACCGGCGGGGGTGTTGCGGCTGGGTCCGGCGGCGAGTGTCCAGCGGCGGAGGGCGTCGGCTTGGGCGGTGGTGAGCGCGGCGGCGAGTGGGCGGCCAGCTTCGTAGGCGGCGCGGCGCTCGAGGTCGCGGAGCGTACCTGACTGCCGTTCGGCCCTGTCGGCGATGTTGCTGCTGTCCACCACACCCCCTCCCTCTTGGATTCAAAGGTTATCTTGCCTTTTGACCTTTGATTGTGCAGCATTGAGGCGGGTTCAGGGTTAACATCTGGGCTAACGCGACGCGATCAAGGCACCGCGACCGCGCAGGCCGCCCAAGGAGGCACCGCAGATGACGACCCCCGCCCAGCCCGAGAACGCACCCGCCGAGCCCGGCACCCAGCCGGCCACTCAGCCCGCGACCGAAGGCACCCCCGCACCGACGCCGCCAGCGCCGGCCGCACCCGCCACGCCCGAACCGACCACCGAGCCGAAGTCCGCCGACGAACCCAAGGGGAAGACCCCGAAGTTCGAGGGCGAGTTCGACCCGGCCAAGTTCGAGCGCCTCGTCGAGAACCTCCGCGGTGACGTCGCAGCCGAGAAGGCCAAGCGCGAAGCCCTGGAACAGAAGGCCAAGGACGACCAGGACACCCTCATGAAGCGGGTGGCCAAGGCGTTCGGGCTGGAGACCGATGAGGAGAAGCCGCCCACCCCCGAAGAGCTCGCCAAGCAGTTGGACGAGGCCCGCGGAGAGACCAAGGCGTCCCGTGAGCAGGCCCGCCAGACGCAGGTGGAGCTCGCCGTCTACAAGACGGCCGGACGGCATGGCGGCGACCCCGATGCCCTGCTCGACTCGCGCTCCTTCGCCAACGCCATCGCCAAGCTCGACCCGTCCGATGCCGGGTTCGACGAGGCCGTCGGCAAGGCCGTGAAGACGGCAGTCGAGTCCAACAAGAAGCTCGCGGCCAAGGTGCCCGAGCCGGAGCCGGCCCCCACTCCTGCGGGTGGCGCGCCGATGGACGGGACGCCGGGCGGCAAGCGGCAGCTGGGTGCAGCGGACGTGAAGCGGATGACCCCGAAAGAGATCACCCAGGCCGTGCAGGAGGGCAGGCTCAACGCCTACCTCGGCAGCGGCTGATGGCCCTAGGAGCCTCCGTTGTCGATCAACAACTTCAAGCCGGAGATCTGGTCTGCCCAGCTCCTGGACGCCCTGGAGAACGCCCTCGTCTACGCCCAGCCTGGGCTGGTCAACCGCGACTACGAGGGCGAGATCTCCCAGCAGGGGCAGAGCGTCCACATCACCACCATCGGCGACCCGACGATCTTCGACTACGACAAGAGCTCGAACATCAACTATGAGGAAGTCGAGACCGCCGGTACCGACCTCGTCATCGACCAGGCCAAGGCGTTCGCCTTCCGCCTGGACGACGTCGACAAGGCGCAGGCCCTCCTCAACCCGATGACGAAGATGGCGCAGAACGCCGCCTACGCGCTGCGCGACCGCGCGGACGCCTACGTCGCCAGCCTGTACACGGGCGCCGCTGCCGCCAACGTGCTCGGCTCCACCGGCTCGCCGATCAACACCCATGGCACGGCCACCGACGCCTACGACAAGGTGCTCGTGCCGCTGCGCACGAGGCTGGACCGGGCCAACGTGCCCACCGAGGGCCGCTACGTCGTCGTCTCCCCCGAGTTCGAGGGCTCTCTCCTCAAGGACGACCGTTTCGTCCGCGTCGACGCGAGCGGCTCCGAGGCCGGCCTCCGCAACGGCATGGTCGGCCGCGCCGCCGGCTTCGACATCCTCAAGTCGAACAACACCCCGGTCCCGTCCGGTGACACGCAGGTCATCCAGGCCGGCTACCCGGGTGCGATCACGTATGCGGAGCAGATCCTCGAGACGGAGGCGCTGCGCCTGCAGAACACGATCGCCGACGGCGTCCGCGGGCTGCACGTGTACGGCGCGAAGCTGCTGCGGCCGACCGGTATCGCGGTGGCGTTCATCGATCCCGCATGACCTCCCGGCGTGCTTCTCGTCGCCGTATCCGATCCTGACCCGGGAGTCCTCCCATGCCTCGTACCGCAGTCCCCTACAGCAAGCTCGTCGCGAACGGCCACCTCACCTCCCCGGCCGGGACGACGATCGACGCCACCCTCGTCACCAACGGCGTCGTCATCAACGGCGTCGACCCGGAGCGCACCCTGCTGCGGGTCAACAACACGGCGGCCAGCGCGAAGACCGTCACCGTCCGGGCGGGCGCTGGGCGCCAGTCCTGGCTGGCCGGGTCGGGCGACTACGTCCAGTCCGTCGGCGCCAACACCGGCTCCGAGCTCCTGGGCCCGTTCACCAGCGCCCGCTTCCAGCAGCGCGGCTCGACGATGCACGTCGACTTCGAGTCCGGGTTCACCGGCACCATCACCGTGCTTCAGCTCCCGAAGGCTGGCCTGTGATGGCGGCCCGCGAGTATCAGGGTGCGGGCGGTCTGCGCCTGCACCTGGACGAGCCGCTGTCGCCGCAGATGGCCGACCAGATCCGCAAGGGCCACCTCGTCCCCGTCGATGAGGAGCCCGAGCGGGAGCCGGTAGCCGAGGCGCCGGAGGAGCAGGCCAGCCCTGACGGCCCGTCGCCGGCCCCGGAGTCGGTAAAGCGGCCGAACGCCAACGGCAAGGTCGACGACTGGCGCGCCTACGCCGTCAGCCTCGGCATGCCCGAGGGCGACGCCGCGGACTCCACCAAGAGCGACCTTCAGGACTGGGTGGCGACCTATGAGGACGCCCACCAGGAGTCGGGGGAGTAAGGCCATGTACGCGTCCGTCAGCGACCTCGAGGCGTGGCTCGCACCTGAGCCTGCGCCTGACAACGCCGTGCGCCTGCTCGAGCTGGCGTCGGATGCGGTCGATGAGGTGCTGTACGGCGTCGCCTACGACCCGAACGACCCTGACGTGCGGGAGATCCTGCGGAAGGCCGTGGTGCGGCAGGTGCACTGGCTGATGGACCGCGGGGACGAGACAGGCTCGCAGGACGACATGCAGTCCATGTCGACCGGCCAGCGCAGCTTCACGCGGCGGACGGTGGGTCAGGGTGCGGGTGCGGCTCCGAAGGTGGGGCCGAAGGTCGCGTCGGTGCTGCGCACCAGTGGCTTGCTGCAGGTGTATCCGCTGGTGGTGGGCTGATGCCGGGCCACATCGGACGCCAGACCGTCACCCTGCTGGACGCCCCGCTCGTCACGGAGGCCTACAACAAGCAGGTCCGCGACTGGGATGCGGCGACCGAGACCGAGGTGCGGCGGGTGACGGTCGACTACACGGGCTCGTCGGAGACGAAGAACGCGAGCGATCAGACGGTGACGACGGCCCGCCTGTTCATGCCGCCGCGCGCGCCGCGGGTGACGGAGTGGATGCGCGTCAAGTGGCAGGACCGGACTTGGGACGTCGACGGCGTTCCTGCCGAGCCGGAGGGGGCGGGCCCGCTGTCGGGGCAGGTCGTCGACCTCAAGGAGGTGGCGGGCTGATGGCCACCCAAGTCTCAGTCGACGTCGATGTCGACTACGAGGCGATCGAGTTCGAACTGCCGCTCATCGACGAGGTGCAGGAGGACTTGAAGGGCCGCATGGACAAGGTCGTCGAGGTGGCCCAGCAGATCGCCCCGGTGGACACGGGCCTGTACCGGTCCCGCATTCACCGCCTGGAGCAGGCCGACCCTGACGGCAGCGTCCATGTCGAGGCCAACACCCACTACGCGATCTATGTGGAGTGGGGGACCAGGCAGACCGACCGCAACGGCCGCTCCATCCACCCGCCCCGCTACACCCTCTCGACCGCACTCGACGCCGCTGGCGGCGATCACTGATGAAGGAGATACCGATGGCCGACGGCGACACCGTGAAGATGAAGCTCACGTTCTGGCGGGACGACAAGCAGCCCGGCGACCTCGTCGACGTACCCGCCGACGAGGTGCACAGGTGGAAGGGGTTCGCCGTCCAGGTCGACGAGCCGGAGCCCACCCCCGAGACGACCACCCCGACCACCGTCGCCGACGGCAAGCCCGCCGAGACGGCGAAGGTCGACGAGTGGCGGGCCTACGCCATCAAGCGCGGCTACGACGAGTCCAAGGCCAACAAGGCCACCAAGCAGGAACTCATCGACTGGGTGCAGCAGGTCGACTCCAAGACCACGGTGGCCTGACCGTGAGCGCGCCGGTTGTCCTTCCCGACGGCAAGCAGATCGCCATCGAACTGTTGGCTGCCGACCTGCCGGACGTGCACGTCACCGGGCAGCTCCCGGAGGGCGCGGCCCTGAACGCCGCGCTGCCTGCGGTGCGGGTGCTGCGGATCGGCGGGGTGGCGGACGTGCGCGGCTGGGCCGACCCGGCCAGCAGGGACAACCCGCGCTTCTCCATCGACTGCTACGCCACCAGCGACGACAAGGCGATGCACCTCGCCCGCCGCGTCTGCGCCGCCTGGGAGCTCCTGCCCGGCCGCATGACCGCGGACGGGATCGTCACCGGCATCAGCCAGGAAACCGGCCCGCAGGACCGGCCCGAAGACCCGAACGCCGACCTGTGGCGCGTCGGCATGACTCTGGGGATGAGCGTCAGCCCACCCCGACCGATCAGCTAGGAGGCCCACCGTGGGCGACGCATCCACCATCATCGTCGGCACCGCCGGCAAGGCCTACATGGGCGAAGTCGGCTCAACGTTTCCGACCGGCCCCGAGGAGCCGTGGGGCTCCGACTTCACCGACATGGGTTTTGTGACCCCCGACGGGCTCGAGGAGGCGCTCGAGGAGGAGCGCACGCAGCTCGACGCGTGGGGTGAGGACGCCCCGGTCATCGACCTCGCGCGCAAGAGGACGCAGACGTTCAAGTTGGTTTTCCGGCAGACGACGGCTCACCTCCTGTCGTTGTACTACCAGGTCAGCCTGGCCAACATGACGTCGACACCGTCGGCCACGGGCAAGAAGCAGTTTCTCAGCTTCGGCTCCGGCTCGCTCGCGGACACGGTGGAGATCGCCCTCGGCCTGGACGTGATCATGTCGGGGAAGCGGCACCGCATCATGATCGCCCGCTGTGGCGTGTCCGACCGCGAAGCCATCAAGCACTCCTCCGAGGACTCCTCGAACTTCGGCATGACCTTCACGGCCTTGGCGGCGCCGGGTGGTGCACAGAGCGTGCAGCACCAGATCACCGAGGTCGTGCTGCCGGAGCCCGAGACTCCGTAACCCCCCGAACTGGTGGTCCGTCGCGCTCATCTCCTGGGCGGGGGCGGCACGACGGGCCACCTGCACGCCCCCGCCCCGCCCCTGCCCGAGAAGGAAGCTCCCGTGTCCAAGCCGAACCGCAAGGTCATCCGCCTCCAGCAGATGCGCGCCCAGATCGCCGAGGCCGCAGGCATCAAGTACGTCGACCTCGTCTTCGAGGTGCCCGGCAGCCTGCCCGAGACCAGCGAGGAGCGCGTCTGCTCCTTCCTCACCCAGGACTTCTGGCCCGTCGAGGTCATCCGCAGCGTCGAAGAGGACGGCGAGAACGCCAACCTCGACGTCCTCCGCAAGGTCGCCTCCCCGCCGGAGGCATTCGACGAGCTGGTGAAGACGGCGCAGCTCACCGTCGGCGAACTGAAGGAACTGATCGAGGAGCTGAGCAAGGAGGCGGGCACCGAGCAGGGGGAAGGATCTGGCTCCTCCAGCTCCTCGACGAGCACGCAGGAGCCGTCCGCGCCGACATCCAGCGCTACTACCCCGGCCGTCGCCTAAGCGAGTTCTGGGCCATGTCGTGGGGGGAGGGCTCGATGACCTGGGCGGAACTCCGCGACCTCGTCCAGGCCCTCCCCGAGGACTCCGCCACCAAAGCCGCACTCGCAGGCGACACGGAAGGCCGCCGCTGGGACAGCGCCACGTTCCTCGCCGCAGCCCAGTACAACGCCCTGCTGATGGTCGTCCGCATCCTGTGGACCGCCCACCTCAAGGGTCGGCCGCCGGAGATGGAACCCATCCACCCGCCGGTACTGGAGGCGCACGACGTGGACGACGAGGCGCGTGCGGAGGCGCAGCAGCGCACCGAGCAGTACCTGAACAGCTTCTCGCCCGGCCAGCGGCAGGACGACCAGGCAGAGATCGACCAGTGGCGGGCACGGATCGCCGAACTCGAAACAGCGCAGTAGAGGGGAGGGCGGCATGGCAGAGGCGACCGTCGTCGGACGCACCCGGGTATCACTCATACCCGACACGTCCAAGTTCGGCGACCTACTCAAGGTCGAACTCCCCAAGGCCATCCGCCAGCCCGCCATCGACGCCGGAGACACAGCCGGCGACCTCATCAGCGCGCAGATCAAAGAGAAACTCGCCAAGCTGAAGCCCACCGTCCAGGTCACCATCGACCTCGACACGGAGCCCGCGAAGAAGGCACTCGACAAGCTCACCGCCCCGCGCACCATCAGCATCGACTTCGATGTCGACGACAGTGACGCCAAGAAGAAGATAGACAAGCTCACTGCTGCCCGGACCATCGACATCGACTTCGACGTCGATGACGACCCGGCGAAGAAGAAGATCGACAAGCTTGTCGCGTCGCGCACCATCGACGTCAAGGTCGATCTGGACATCACCGCCGCCGAGTTCACACTCAAGAAGATCACGCGCGATAGCACGGTTTCGATCAAGCCCGTCTACGACGAAACCGCAGCGAAGAAGGTCGAGACCGCCCTCGACAAGCTGTGCAAGGACCGCGTCGTCAACATCCGGGCCTCGGTCGACACCCGTGTTGGCGCCAACGAGATCAAGAACCTGATCCAGCGCAGGCAGGTGCGGATCGGTGTCGACGTCGATACCCGGGTGGCTGCCGACAGCCTCGCCAACCTGACCCGCCGCAGGCAGATGACCGTGCAGGCGCGCGCAGACACGGCCGCCGCGAACACGGCCCTCACGTTCCTCACCCGCGACCGCACCGCCAACGTCCGGGTGCGTTCCACCGGGCTCGCGGCCCTCACCGGGGCACTCGGCAACCTCGGAGGGGGAGGCGGTGGGGGAGGGAGCGCCCTGTCCTCCCTCCCGGCACGTATCGCTGCCATCGGTACCGCAGCCCTGTCCGCCCTGCCCGCGATCGCCTCCCTCGGGTCCGTCATCGCCCAGATGGGGCCGCTCGCCGCCACCGCAGCCCCAGCGCTCGGGCTCCTCATCGGCGGGTTCGCCGCCATCAAGGTCGGCACCAGCGGTGTCGGCGACGCCATCAAAGCCGCCTTCCAGCCTGTCGGCTCCGAGGCCACGAAAGCCGCCTCTGCGACCAAGCAGGTGGAGAACGCACAGCGGTCCCTCGCCCGCGCGCAGCGGGCCGTGCAGGATGCGCAGCGGCAGGCTGCCGAACGTGTCGCGCAGGCCAACCGGCAGGTCACCGACGCCGAACGGGACCTTTCCCGCGCCCAGCGTGACGCCCGCCAGGCCCAGCAGGATCTGACCGCCGCACGACGGCAGGCCACCCGTGATCTGCAGGACATGAACCAGCAGCTCGAGTCGGGCCGCCTGTCCGAGCAGGAAGCTACCCTCGCCGTACAGCAGGCCGAACTCGACCTGCAGGCCGTCCGCAGCGATCCGGCCGCCACCCAGCTGCAGATCCAGCAGGCCGAACTCGCCCACCAGCGGTCGATGCAGTCCCTCGACCAGCAGCGCACCGAACTTGCGCGTCTCGAGCAGGACACGGCTGCCGCGAACCGGGCCGGTGTCGAGGGTGCGAAAGCCGTCACGGATGCCAAGCGGCAGATCGCCGGGGCCAACGAGCAGGTCGCCGACCGTGAGCGCGCCTTGGCCGACGCGCAGCGGGGCGTTGCGCAGGCGCAGGCGGAAGGTCAGCGGCAGGTTGCTGATGCGCAGCGGGCGGTAGCGGATGCGGTCCGGCAGGTCGCCGAGGCGCAGGAGAGCGCCGCCGCGCAGACGTCGAAGTTCTCCGAGGCGATGGACAAGCTCAGCCCGAACGCGCGGGGCTTCGTCAACACGCTGCGAGAGATGGCGCCCGCCTGGCGCGGCATGAAGCTCGACGTGCAGGACAGCCTGTTCTCTGGCCTGGGCGCACGTCTTCAGCAGGTGGGGACGCAGATCCTGCCCACGGTCCGTACCGGCCTCATGGGTGCCGCGGATCAGCTGAACCTGATGGGTAAGAACGCCCTCGGTGCTGTCTCCAACTTGGAGAAGACGGGCACGCTGGGGAAGGTCTTCGACGGCGTCCGCTCCAGTCTCGGCAACCTCTCCAAGGTGCCCGGCCAGATGGTCACCGGGTTCGCCCAGTTGTCCGTGGCGGCGCAGCCAGCCATGGACCGCATCACCAAGGGCCTGGCCGGCGCCATGGACCGGACGATGGAGAAACTGGGCAAGTCGTTCGAGGACGGGCGTCTCGAGAAAGCCATCAGTACTGCCCTCGATGTGGCCGTGCAGTTCGGTGGGGTGCTCGCTGACCTGGGCGCGATCTTCGGCGCGATTTTCGATGCTGCGGGCGAGGCGGGTGGCGACTTCTTCGGCGTCATCGGGCAGGCCATCAAGGAGATCCGCCGCGTCGTCGAGATGCCCGAGGTGCAGTCGGCGCTCACGGAGATCTTCCGGGCGCTGAATGCGGTCGCGGGGCTGCTGGCCGGGGCGCTGGGTGCCGCGCTTCAGGCGGTGCTGCCGCTGCTGGCCGCCATGGCCCCGGTGATCGTGAAGCTGGCCGAGCAGCTTGGCCCGGTCCTCGCGGACATCTTCGAGACCCTCGGCAAGGCCCTGATGCCGGTCATCGAAGCGCTGATGCCGGTCATCGGCGACGTCATCGGAGTCATCGCGGATGTGGCGGTGCAGCTGCTGCCGCTGCTCCAGCCGATCGGCGAACTGATCGCGGTGATCGTCGCCGCGATCGCCCCCATGATGGCGACGCTCGGGGAGATCCTCACCCCGCTCATCGGCGCCCTGGTCACCGCCATCGTGCCGATCGTGCAGGCCCTCGTCCCGGCTTTCCAACTGGTCGGCCAGTTGTTCGCGCAGCTCGTGCCGCTGTTCCCGCAACTCCTGACGGCGCTGCTGCCGCTGCTACCGCCGCTGACGGAACTCGCCCTGTCGCTGATCACGCTCGCCATGCAGGTGATCACCCCACTGATGCCGCTGATCGTCCTGCTGGCCGGACTCTTCACCAAGGTGCTGGGTGGGGCGATCGGCCTGCTTGTGCCGATCATGAACAAGGTGATCGGCGGGATCACGTGGTTCGTCGACATCCTCACCAAGGGTGTCAAGATGATCTTTGACGGCTTCTACTGGCTGTGGGACAAACTCCTCGGACACAGCATCATCCCCGACATCGTCAACGGCGCCGTCAACTGGTTCAAGAAGATGTGGCGATGGGTCAAGGACCTTGTCCGCACCATCAAGGACGGCGTCGTCGGCTTCTTCCGCGACCTCAAGGACGGGGCCGTCAAGATCTGGGACTCCTTCTGGGGGCGCGTCAAATCGATCGCCTCCGACGCCTGGGACCGCGTCAAGAAGGGCGTCTCCGGATTCGGCGACAAGATCAAGGAGATGTTCCGCGGCATCCGCGACGGCATCGGCAAGATCTGGGACGGCATCAAAGACCTGGTCAAGAAGCCCATCAAGTTCTGGATCGAGACCGTCTACAACAAGGGCGTCGTGAAGGTCTGGAACAAGACCGCAGCGAAGATCCCCGGCGTCCCGGAGCTCAAGGAAATGGTCATGCCGAAGGGCTTCGCCCGCGGCGGCATCCTCCCCGGCTGGTCCACGTGGCGCGACGGCGACGACCAACTCGTCCCCATGCGGCGCGGCGAAGGCGTGTACGTCTCCGAAGTCATGCGCGACCCCTACGAACGCGCCCGCCTCCACGCCATGAACCAGGCCGCCATCTCCGGCCGCAACCCCGCCGCAGCGCGCATGCAGTTCGGCTTCGCCGAGGGCGGCATCTTCGGATCGATCAGCGACATCGGCTCCGGCATCGCCTCCAAGGTCGGCGACGCCCTCAACAAGGGCAAGGACGCGGTCCGCGGTGGGTTGGCAGACCTCGCAGAGAAGGCTTTCAAGCCGGTCAAGAAGGGCATCACGAAGGCGCTCGGCTCGGACAAGGGCGGATGGAAGGGCGCGATCGGCGCCGCCCCGATCAACCTGATCGACAAGGCCATCGACTACATCCGCGGCAAGGACATCCCGGAGGCGTCCGGGCAGTGGCTCAAGCCCGTCAACGCGCCCTACGGCACGAAGTTCGGGGTGGCCGGCCGCATGTGGTCGTCCGGCCGGCACACCGGTCTGGATATTCCGGCGGCGACCGGCACGAAGATCGTGGCCGTCGACAACGGCACGGTGAGCGCGGCCAGGAGCGGCGGCCCCTACGGCAAGCACCTCACCATCAACCACGGCGGCGGGCTCGCCTCGCTGTACGCGCACATGTCCGCCATGGCCGCCCGAGCCGGGGAAGGCGTCAAGCGCGGCCAGCGCATCGGCTCCGTGGGCGCCACCGGCAACGTCACCGGCCCGCACCTCCACCTCGAGGCCCGACTCAACGGCAAGAGCGTCGACCCCATGCCGTACCTGTCCGGCGGCGACGTCGGCGGCAAGGGCGTGCAGCGGTGGGCGGGAACCGTCCGCAACGCCCTCGGCCAGCTCAACCAGTCCATGAGCCTGGTCAACACGACGCTGCGCCGCATGAACCAAGAGAGCGGGGGCAACCCGCGCGCCGTCAACCTGTGGGACTCCAACGCCCGAGCCGGACACCCCAGCGTCGGCCTTATGCAGGTCATCCGCGGAACGTTCGCCGCCTACGCAGGCCGGTACCGCAAGACCGGCCCGTTCATGCACGGCGTCTCCGTCGACCCGCTCGCCAACATCTACAGCTCGATGCGGTACGCGCTCGCCCGCTACGGCTCCCTGGCGAAGGCGTACAACCGGCCCGGCGGCTACAGCCGAGGCGGCGTGGTCGGTATCCGGCGCGGCCTGCCCCGCGGCTACGCCAAGGGCGGCATCATCCGCGTCGGCGGGAAACGCATCGACACCGGGCCCATCGCCGCATCCGTCGGCGGCGACTTCCTGAAGAGCCTGGCGGGCACCGCCACCGCCATCAACACGTCGATGACGAAGGTCGCGACGGCAGTCCGGAACGCGTTCAAGGGCGTCAAGACCACCCTGGACAACAAGCTGTTGGCGCAGATCAGTCGCACGAACAAGCAGCTCCAGACGCTGGCCAAGCAGCGGGATGCGATCGCCGCAAAGATGGCGTCGGCGAAGGAACTCGCCAAGGACGCTACGGAGCAGGCCGTCGGCTTCACGAGCATGACCGGCCTGCCGAACGCGGGGAACACGTTCGATGCGTCCGGCATCCTGGGCGGGCTGAAGGTGCGGCTCGGGCAGCTGAAGACGTTCGGGAAGAACCTGCAACTCCTCAACAAGCGCGGCCTCAACAAGAGCCTGCTGCAGCAGATCATCAGCGCCGGGCCGGAGCAGGGCGCGGCTTACGCCCAGGCCCTCGTCGACGCGACCCCGGCGGACTTCAAGGCCATCAACACGGTGCAGGCGTCCATCGACAAGGCCACCGGCCAGTTCGGCAAGGATGCCGCAGACGCCATGTACGACGCAGGCGCCAACTCCGGCAAGGGCTACCTCACCGGCCTCGCGTCGACGCAGAAGGCCATCGAGCAGCAGATGGCGAAGATCGCGAAGGCGATCCAGAAGACCATCAAGGTCGAACTGAAAATCAAGTCCCCGTCGCGGATCCTTCACGCCCTCGGCCGCTTCACCGGCCTCGGGTTCTCCGGCGGCGTCGAAGCCACCATCCCGCAGGCCGCCCGCGCGGCAGCCCGCATGGCGAACACGGTCCGCTCCACCGCGGCAGCCACCACCACTCGCGTCCAGTCCAGCCAGCGCACCGTCAACGGCGGCGACCGGCACCTCCACTACCAGGCGACAACCCGCGAGGTCGCCTCCCGCAAGAGCGTCCTCGACGCGCTCGCCATGGACGACATGCTGAACCGAACGGTGGTGGTCTGACGTGCCGATCCTGGTTCCCTCCGTCCATGTCCCGCCCGAGGAGCAGCAGGGTCCGCCCTGGCCCACGCTCATCAACCAGATGCCGCAGGTCGCCTTCACCGACCCACGGGGCGTCGTCACGGTCTTCTCGGACTGGGAGAACGGGTGGCTGCTCCAGCCCGGCGCCAAGGGCTTGGACATGCCGGAGTACACGTTCGCGACGGACGAGTCGCCGGGCATCGACGGCTACGAGCTGCGGGACGTCCGCGCCCAAGGCAAGGAGATCATCCTGCCGATCGCGTTCTGGGCTGAGGACTCCCGGCAGGCGTACAAGGAACGCCGCCGCAAGCTGATCAACTCGCTGAACCCCAAGCGGGGCGTCGGCACGTTGACGCTGACCGAGCCGGACGGAGCCACCCGCTCCATCGGCGCCTACTACACCGGCGGCCTCGAAGGCGACGAGTCCCTCGACGCGGCCGGCGAGCGCTGGTGCATCAACGCACTGACGTTCGGCGTGCCCTCCCCGTACTGGATCGGCGGCGAAGTCACTCACTCGTGGAAGGCCGGCTCGGACGCGGAGTTCTTCCCGGTCCTGCCGCTCATCGTGGGCGACAGCCAGGTGCTCGGCGAGGTCACCGTCACCAATCCGGGCGACGACGTCGCTTACCCCGTGTGGACGATCCAGGGCCCCGCCACGAAGGTCACGCTCACCAACCAGACGACCGGCCGCATCATCGTCCTGACTCGCACCATCACGGGCGCGGACGCGATCGTCATCGACACCCGCGAACGGCGTCAGACCGCGCTCCTCAACGGGGTCACGAACCTGTGGCCGGACCTGTCCACGGCCTCCGAGCTGTGGCCGCTCGACGAGGGCGAGAACCGGCTCAACTTGGTCGTCGACGGATCGACGTCGGCGACGAGCGTCTCCATGACCTACCAGCCCCGCTACCTGGCGTCGTAGGGGGCTGGCCATGGAATCCACTGCGCTCCGGGTGTACGTCCGCAACAGCACGCTGCAGCGGATCGGGCAGGTCGCCGACTACACGCAGCTCACCGTCGTACCCCGCCACAACGCCATCGGCTCGATGAGCCTAGAGATCTCCGCCGACTCGCCATCCGCACCGCTGCTCGCCGAGGGCAACGGGCTGATCGTGCAGACCCCGACGGGCGAGACGGTCCTCTCCGGCCCGATCCGCACCGTCGACTGGTCCCGCTCCGAATCCGACTCCGGCGCGGGCAGGCTCACCGTGGGCGCCATCTCCGACGACGAGGTGCTCGCCCGCTACACCTGCTGGCCCTCCCCAACCGCAGCCATCGGATCGCAGACCGCGTCCGTTTACAAAATCAACGTCGCGGCGGCGGAAACCGGCATGCGGAACTTGGTCAACCTGAACGCCGGCCCCGGGGCGCTCGCGAGCCGCCGCAACCCACTGCTCACCCTCGCCACCAACGGCGCCCGCGGCGGGCCGCTGGTGCGGGAGGTCAACCAGTTCGACAACCTGTTGACCGTCTTGCAGGACATTGCGGCGGCGGCAGGGCTCGGCTTCCGCGTCATCCAAGTCGGCAGCAGCCTGCAGTTCCAGGTGTTCCAACCCGCCAACCTCAGCGGCACCGCCCGCTTCTCCTTCGGCCTCGGCAACTTGACCGACGCCTCCTACAGCACGACCCCGCCCACCTGCACCCGTGCCATCGTCGTCGCAGGCGGCGGCACCAGCCCCCGCGTCTGCAAGACCTACGACCGTGCTGACCCGTTGTGGCCCGGCTTGGTTCTTGAGCAGTTCGTCGACCAGACGTCCGTCGACTCCGCCAGCGTGGACCTCGCGGCGCAGATGGACCAGGCAGCTGAGGAGGCGTTGACGAACGGCGCCGGGCAAGGGTCCCTGGCCATCTCCCCGATCGACCTGCCGCTGCTGCGCTACGGACGCGACTACAACGTCGGCGACACCGTCTCCGCCCAACTCCGCGGCGGCGCCTGGTACACGGACATCGTCCGCGAGGTCACCCTCACCAGCACGGTCGGCGGCTCCACCGTGAAAGCGACCGTCGGCGGTGACGGCGGCGAGGGCGCGGTCGCCCGCATCTACCAGTACATCGCCCGCCTCAAGCGTGACGTCGGGCGCCTCAAAACCAGGAAGGCGGCCTGACCATGGCTGAGTTCTCCGCGCCGTTCGACGGCTCCCCGATCAACACCCAGATCCAATGGTCACGCATGGCGAGGCGATGGGGCCTCGACGGCGTCCACGCCCTCGACGCCAGCAGTACTGCCCTCAAGGTCACCGGCTCCGGCACCACCACCGTCACCGTCGCCGCCGGGCATGCCTTCGTCAACGGCTTCTACTACCACAACGACGCGGCGAAGAACCTGACCGTGCCCGCCAACGCCGGCGGCGCCGCCCGCATCGACCTCGTCATCCTCCGCGCCGACCAGGCCGCGAAAACAGTTACCGCCGTGTACAAGGCGGGCGGCACCAGCGCACCCACCCTCACCCAGAGCGAGACCGGTGTATGGGAGATCCCCCTCGCCCAATGCACGGTGGCAGCCGGTGCATCGGTGGTGACCGCCGCCAACGTGCTGGACCGGCGGTGGCTTACCGACCGTGGTGTCCTGCCGTCCATCGCCGGAGCCCGACCGCCCGCCGCCAAGGGGCAACTCCTCCTCGAGGACGGCAAGCTGTACGTCGGTGATGGCGCCGCGTGGCGGTGGATGGCCACCCAGGGCGTCGACGACTCCACCTACACGCCCGTATGGACGGCCGGAAACTCCACCGTCAACTGGGGGTCCGGCAGTGTGAACGTCGGCCGCTACCAGGCGCGCGGTAAACGCGTCGACGTGACCATCCAGCTCGAGCCGACCGGCAACCCCCCGGCGTACCCGGATCCGCTCGAGGTGTCCCTGCCGCCCGGCCTGCCCGCCACGCTGGCCCACCGGAGCCTGTTCACGTGGAACTTCTCGTCGATGAACGGGGAGGGCACCGCGATCGGTATCGGCATGGTCTTCCCGACCACGTCGCGGGCCCGAATCGCCCGCCTGCGCTACTCCATGACGAACGGCACCACCAGCTCCTCCATGCCGAACAGCTTCAGCATGCTCACGAACCAGCCGCACAACATTCGCAACGGCGACGTCCTGACCATCGACGGCTCCTACTGGACCGACTGACCCCGAAAGGCCCCTCATGCGCTACCTCTTCGGCGGCAGCCCGGCGGACTACGCCATGGAGCGCGTCGGCAACCAACTTCTCGTCCGGCCCGGAGCCGTCGGCACCGTCTGGGATGCCCTGACCGGCGGCACGCAGATCACGGACCTCACGAACCTGACCGGGGCACCGATCATCGAGGTCACCGCAGACGCTGATGGCGCCGTCACCTTCATGGGCCCCGACGGCGTCACCAGTCTCTTCGTGGACTTCGGCTACGCGCGACGGTTCGCACTGACCGCCGTCACCGTCGGCAGCGTCCTCACCGAGTTCATGGCGCAGGGCGGCGAACCGGGCGGCTGGGCACAACTCGACGGGTCCGGCAACATCGACTCCTCCCAGATCCCCGCCCAGCTCGACTGGATCGTCGTCAGAAGCTACGGCGCCGTCGGCGACGGCACCACCGACGACACCATCGCCATCCAGACCGCCATCAACGCCTGCCCGGTCGGCGGCATCGTCTACTTCCCCCGCGGCGTATACCGAACGAGCGCCACCCTCGACTGGAAGAACGGCGTTACCCTGCTCGGCTCCCACGCCAACCTCATGACCGGGCCCGGCATGACGGGCGCCGAATACCCCTGCTACATCCAGCCCACCATGCCCTTCACCGGCACTTCGGTGCTCCAGATCATCGGCGAGGACGACGGCGAACACCCGGCTATCTCCGGCGAGCAGCGCATGGTGAACCTCATGCTGGACGGCTCCCAACTCACCGGCAACAGCATCGACGGGATCTTCGCCAAGGGCAACGTCCAGAACGTCATCATGGAAAACGTGTGCATCCGCCAGATGCCCAACAACGGCATGGTCACCGGCGACGTCGCCGGAGTCTGGCCCTACTCGTGGCGGCTGCGTCACATCATGGTCGACAACTGCCACGCCAACGGGATCCTCTTCACCGGCAACACCGACCTCACCCTCGACGACGTGCAGGTCATCGGCTCGTGGGGGCAAGGCATCGTCCTCACCAACATCACCAACGGCCAGTTGCTCGGCTGCCGCACCGAATGGAACGGCTCCCACGGCTACCGCATCACCGGCCCCTGGGGCGACTGGCAGGGCTCCGGCGGCATGCAAATGACCGGCTGCTCCACAGACCGCAACGGCGGCCACGGCGTCTTCATCGACGCCACCGGCAACACCCCCATCAGCATCAGCAATTTGATGACGCGCCGCGACGGCCGCAACGGCGGCACCGGCGGCGGCGGATACGCGGGCCTCGCCGTCATCGGCGCGACCGTCCCCGTCACCATCGACGGCGTCACCTGCTACCCCGGTGTCGACGACGGCGGCACCTCCACCAACAGCCCCCAGTACGGGGTGCGCCTGTCCGGCTCCTCATCGGTGATGCTCGACACCGCCTACCTGCACGCCCAAACCGCCGGCCTCCTCGAAGACGGCACCAACACGGTCGTCTCCCTCGGCCCCAGCATCATGACCGTGGTCGGTCCGACGACCGCCGCCGTCCGCGTCCGGCGCCCCGCGACCGCTCCTGTCGTCACCCTGACGGACGCGGCAACGATCGCCACCGACGCCAGCCGCGGCGCCCACTTCAAGGTGAGCATGGCGGGCAACCGAACCCTCGGCGTGCCCACGAATCCGGTCGACGGGCAGCGCGCGGTGTGGGAAGTGACCGCCACCGGAGGCGCCCGCGCCCTTGCCCTGGCCGGTGGCGCGGGTGGGTTCGTGTTCGGCTCCGACATCACCGGCCTCACCGCCACCGCATCCACAAAGACCGACTTCATCGGCGCCGTGTACAGCGCGACCGCGAACGCCTGGCGCGTGATCGCCTACGTCAAGGGGTACTGATGCCCGCACTCGCCACCCTCGTCGACGACTTCAACGACAACGCGATCGACCCAGCCAAGTGGCCGAACAACTACGGCGGACCCACAGAGGTCGGCGGCCGCGCCCGCGTGCCCTGCACCGCGGGCTACGCCGCATACGCCACCGCAGCCACCTACTGGCTGAACGGGTCGTCGCTGTACTGCCGCCTCTACCCGCCCGCAGCCGGAGGTGCCACCACCGAGGCGTGGGCGCAGATCCTCATCACCTCGACGACCGCAGGAACCGACGTGATCTTCGAGGTCAACACGGTCACCGGGCGGCTGGTCATGGCGGCGCGGGCCGCCTACGCCGACGCTGCCCAGGTCTCCATCCCCTACGATCCTGTCGCGCATGCGTGGCTGCGGGTCCGGGAGACTGGTGGGCCACTCCTGTGGGACACCAGCCCGGACGGGATCACGTGGACCAACCGGCGCACCCTGGCCACCAGCCCGGCGTGGGTGGCCAACACCAACCTGCAGTTGCAGCTGATTTCCCACCGCGACAGCGGGATCAATGACTATGTCGAGTTCGACAACGTCAACGTCGCGCCTGCCCCGCCGGCTGATCCGGGTGCTGCGAGGAAGGCGGCGTTCCTTGCGTTCCTCTGAGGCAGGCGACATCACGGGCATGCTGCCCGCATGCGACGGGCTGCGCGTGCAGGTGACGGCACCCGCTGGCACGGACACGGCTGGGGTGCCGGGCGGGGGAGTGGTGGTCGGCTGGGCCCTCGTCGCCGACACGAGCGCCGTGGGCGGGGCGCGGGTGGAGCCCGTGTTCCTCGCCGACGGACGCGCGTGGACGCCCGACCAGTACCGGGCTACCTACGGGCAGCAACTCCGGGTGCAGGTCGGGCGGCTATGACGTCTTGGTGCGCTTCTCGCAGCCGGTGCATCCGGTCACGTCGGTGAGCGGGAGTGGCTCGCCGCCCGAGAAGGTGTAGAAGCGCACCGTGAACCCCTCGTCGGTCTGGCACTTGTCGCACCAGCGGGATTCGACCCGTCCCGGTGTCGCACCCTGGATCGATATTGGCGGACGGCGAGGAGTCTCCATCCCTTCAGTATGGCGGCCTATCGGCAGCAGTTCGGCGTGCGTGACGCGGGAGCGTTGATCCACACGGCGGGTTGCAGCGTCAGCCGCCCATCGGGGCCCCGGTCCCACCAGTACGTCTTGCCGAAGAGGTAGACGATGCGCTGACTGTTGCGGGTCACAGGCGCTCCTCAAAGCCAGGTGACGGCTGCGGCATTGATCGCCAAGTGGATCGCGTTATCCGCGATGATCATCAGCCAGACAGTCATCCACGCGGGCCGGTCCTGGTGGTAGCCGGTGCCCGAGCACTCGGACCACGGGTGCCGGTACGCCTTGGGGGCGAGGAGGTTCTTCGCCCACACGACATGCCGGGCAAGCCGGTAGTGGTCGATGACCGCGTGCGTGACGACGATGACCGTCAGCGCGGCAGGGGACTGGGTGATGAGCAGGAACGGCAGACCGTAGGTGAGGGCGTGCGCCCAAGCGGGCCACCAGCGCTTCGTCTTCTCGTTCGCCATCCAGTCCGACTGCAACAGATAATCCCCGGCGAGATGGGCGAGTAGCAGGGCCAGTCCAGTCACGGCCGTTGCTCCAGTTCCGGCGCGTTGCCGAGGGAGTGCCGGAGCCGGTGCACCCGGTCCCGCGTCCAGCAGAAGAACCGGCCCTGCCGGACGGCGTCCACCACGGCGGGGTCCGTCGACTCGTAGGCGCGGCCGAGGAGCCGCAGCCACTCGATGTCGACCCACCTGACGTCCCGGTGGTAGCAGTGCGGCCCGGCAGGCCGTGTGTCGCGGGGCGGGCATCCGTACTCGCTCGGCCCACCCGAGACGCGCTCGATCAGCAGGTCACAGCCCGGGTGCCCTTCGATGCCCGCCTTGATGGCGCCCGCCGCTTCCTCCGGCGTGCGGTACTCGCGGGCTGACGTCGCCGGATCGTGCGACAAGCAGAGAACGTAGTAGGTGCTGCTCACGGCCTACTCCTCGGGGCTGCGTTCGGTGTCGCTACTGAGCGCCCAGTTGTTGAAGCCAGCCCGATGCGTGGGCGGGCTGTAGCTTGCGGCGACACCGAAGAGACGGATGGCTGCAGCTTCAGCGCGGTTGAGGGGGTCGTCATCGGTGCCGTGGATCTCGACACTGACCTCACGGATGCCGTCGGACAGCTTGACGGTCACGTCAGCCACGGATGACCTCCACGTCGGTCTCGCCTGCCGGGTCGAGTCCGTAGGCTTCGGCGAGGGCGAGGATCGTCGGGCAGTTGCCGCGCCCTTCGGTGACGCCGTCCCAGTCGTGGCACGTCTCGCAACCGAACCCGGCCGTGTGCGGGCCGTAGCCCGGGTTGAGCACCGAGGTCGTGTACGGGTGCGCGGCGAGGATCTTCCGGTCGGCGGCGCATCGGCGCAGGGCGGCGTCCGGGTCGTTGAGCTCTATGAACCGGCCCGCCTCGTCCTCGTACACGATCGCGGTCGTACCGGCATTGCACTTGTCGCGGATCTCGTGGACGAAGGAGTCGTACTCCCAAGTCCCGCACGCACGCTGCCCGCCGCGCGCCACCTCTTCCCGCCGCCGGATCTCGCCTTCGATCCACGCGTGCAGGCCGGGCGTCGCATCCCACTCCGCCACCGTCACCGGAACCTTCGGGCCGCGCGCGATGTCCGCCAGCCGCATCTTCGGCGCGGACCGGCTCATCCGGTGCCCCCGAGCGCGGTCTTCAGCATCGCCTGCACGTAGGAGGTGGCAACCGCCTCCGCATTCGCCTCGGACCAGCCGCGCCCGATCATGTCGGCCTTCACGCCCTCTGCGGACTCCAGGATCGGCCCGATCATCTCCTTCGCCTGCATGCAGGCTGCCGCAACCTGCTGAAGCATCGCCGCAAGGGCGTCGTCACCGAACATCGGTGGCCTCCCGCCCGTCGACTGTGACGCTTTCGGCGATGAGTGTGAGCGTGACGTAGCCGCCGCGTATACCGTCCCCGAACCGGTCCACGACCACCGGCCGTTCGCTACTCACTGCGAACTCGCGCCCGTCGATGCAAAGGCGGGAACCGACGCCGCCCGCGAACACGATCGGCTGACCAGGCTCGCCCTCCAGAGTCTCCGACACGGCACCCGCTATCTCCACTGAGGGCATCACCTTGCTGCCGCGCTCAGAGGTGAGCCCATCAGCGAACCCCGGCTTCACGTCCAGCCCGATGCGGGTTGTGCCGATGATCGGGGGTTCGCTGCGGGCGAGCCGCTTCTCGTGGTTCTCCAGGAAGCAGCGAACCGCGCGAGCACTTTCTTCGAGCACCCGTTGCGCGACGCGCAGACGTTCCTCGGCTGAAGCCTGGTTCCATCGGGCGATCCACTGGCCCGGCGTCGGCTCGACGGCCGGATCCCCGCCGGGCTCCTCGCCCGCACGCAGCCGGGAGAGTTCCGCCTCAGCGGCTTCGGCCCGCGCGTACTGCTCATCGCGGTCGCACGGCTCCAAGGCGCGCCCCGTGACCTGCTCCACGGTCGTGTCGATCAGGTTGACGATGTAGTCGGCGGCGAGGTCGTTACCCGTGGCGCGCGCCATGCCGTAACGCAGTACATGCAGGGCCTGGCGGAGCTGGTCTCGCTCCTGCTCGACCTCATGCTTCCGCTCGTCGGCGGTGAGCGAGCGGGATTGCTGGCTGTCGGCCATCGGATCTCCTCGGCAAGGGTTGTTGGCAAGGGTGGTGGCGGGCCTGCCCCTTGCCAGAAGAGACCCGCCACCGGAGGCCGGGACGGTGAAGTCAGCCTCACACCCGCACCATATCCGATTACCTGAGAATCGTAGGCGTGATGGGGGTGTTGACCTATGATTCAAAGGTCAAGTGCTGTGTCTAGGTGTACGCCCCACAGCCCACCCAACCGGAGGCGCCATGGCCACCCCACTCACCCACGACCAGTGGCTGAAGATCCTCCGCGCCGAAGGCGTCCGCGTCGAGGAATACCCCGGCTGGCGCACCCGCGGACGTGACGCCGCGACCGGTCTAGCCTTCGGCCCCGTCCGCATGTTCCTCAACCACCACACCGCCGGCCGCAACAGCCGAGACCTGGTGGCCAAGAACGGCATCCCCGGACTGCCAGCGCCACTCGCGCATATCTACCTCGCCAAGAGCGGCGTAGCCACGATGTGCAGCGCCGGCCGCGCCAACCATGCCGGGCCGATGGCAGTCAACGCGTACCAGTCCTTCCGCGATGAGAAGACCGTGCACCCGGCGCCGTCCCGGGCCTCGGGCACGATCGACGGCAACGACGTCGCCTACGGCATCGAGACGGAAAACCTCGGCGACAACAAGGACGTCTACCCGCGCGCCCAGTACGACGCCTGGGTGCGCATCAACGCCGCCGTCTGCCGCCACCACGGCTGGACGGCCGAGTCGGTCGGCTGCCACAAGGAAACGAGCGTCGAGGGCAAGGTCGACCCGCGCGGCCCGGTCGAAGGCTACGGCTCCCGGGGCCGGTTCGAGTTCACCCCCCAGCAGTTCCGCAAGGACGTCGACGAGCGGCTCGAGCACGAGCCCGGCTGGAACCCCGGAGAGGAAGAGGACCCCATGGCAGGCATGACCAAGCGCGACATCTTCGACGCGGTGTGGAAGACGGACGCACTCGCCGCCCCCAAGGACGCGGCCGACATCAAGACCAACCCCACCTGGCAGCCACAGTCCATCCTGCGCGACGTCCAGGCCCGCGTCCGCTCCCTCACCGTCACCGTGGCCGCCCAGTCCGCCGCCATCAACGCGCTCGCCGCGAAGGTCGGCGCCAACGTCGACACCAAGACCGTCGTCACCGCCGTCGAGAAGGCCATCGCCGACGCCGTCATCAAGGTCGACATCGACGTCACCGGGCCGGACGCCTCGTGACCGCCATTGACTACGACCTCGAGTTCCTCGAGGACGGAAGGCACATTGAGCTGATCTCGATCGGCATGGTGTGCGACGACGGCCGCCAGTACTACGCCGTCAACCGGGACATGCCCGTGCGGAAGATCCGCAAGCACAAGTGGCTGATGGAGAACGTCGTCCCGCACCTGCCGAAGGGGCAGGGTGACCAGCGAATCCACATGCCGAAGCGCTGGCTCTTCCACTACGCCGACCACCGGGTGAAGCCGCGCAAGCAGATCGCCGACGAGGTCATGGACTTCATCCGCGCCGCCGGATCCGACGTCGAACTGTGGGCGAACTATGGCGCCTACGACCATGTCTGCCTCGCCCAGCTCTGGGGACGAATGATCGACCTCCCCGAAGGCGTCCCCATGTTCACCCACGACATCCAGCAGGAAGCCCGCCGCCTCGGCATCGGATGGGACGAGCTCCCGCAGCAGGACTCCGCAGAGCACAACGCGCTCGCCGACGCACGCCACAACCAGACCGTCCGGCGCTGGCTCGCCGAACAGGAAGCGAGAACCCCATGAGAATCTTCGGCCGTGAACCGGCTCTCCTCATAGCCTCGGTGTCCGCCGGCCTGTCCCTGCTGGTCACCTTCCAGTTCGGCCTGGACGCGGAACAGGCGGGCGCGATCGTCGCCGTCATCTCCGCAGTGTTCGCCGCCGCGACCGCCGTGCTCACCCGGCCCATCGCGCCGTCCGCGTTCACTGGCCTCGTCGCTGCGGCCTCGTCGCTGCTGGCCGCCTACGGCCTGGAGCTGTCGGCGGAGAAGGTCGGCGCCCTGAATGCGGTCGTCCTCGCTGGGCTCGCTCTGCTGACCCGCGCGCAGGTCTCCCCGGCCAACCCGCAGGCCCCGACGGGCCCGACCAGCGTCTGACCCGTGCCGTTACACGCAATAGAGGGGGACGCGGTGGGCAGCGAACTGTTTGGGATCAACATCATCGACGGTGGCGCCGTCGGCCTACTCGTCCTCGTCTTCCTCTACGTCGTCACCGGCCGGCTCGTCCCCCGCAAAACCCACGAGGACGCACTCGCCGACCGCGACAACTGGCGGGCCGCCTTCCTGGAGAGCGAGGCCGCCCGCAAGGTCGAGCACGAACAGACCGGCGAACTCCTAGAAATGGCCCGCCTCGGCGGGCACCTCCTCACCGCCCTCCCCCCGCCCCCACACCCCGGGGAGGAGGTGAACCCCGGTGATCGCATGGACACGGTGTCTCCGCAGAGGCCGTGAGAAGCCCGACCCGCGAGCGTCCGAGGCCGCCCTGGAACGGTCTCGGACCGCTCGCCGTGCCGCAGAGGCACGCCAGCCCATCGTCGACGCAGCAGTCGCCCCCCTCCGACGGGCCCGCCAAGAGAACCACCTGAGCGAACGCATAGAGGCCGCGTTCGCAGCACGTCGAGGAGCGCAACCATGAGAGACCTCAGAGCCGACCAGTGGATCAACGTGAGCGCGTCGATGCTCGCGGTCCTCGCCTGCGCCGTCTTCGTCATCACCTATCACTACAAGGCGTTCTGGTGGCGTAGCGAAGTCGGCCGCAATTTGATGGGCTTCGCCGCCGCCGTCGGCATGCTCTGCCTCTACACCGTCCTCGTCACCATGTGGCCCGACGGGCACTTCGCCATCGTCGCCCGCGCCATCCGCACCGCCATCCTCCTCGCGGTCGCCGCCCTGATGGTGCAGCGCACCCGCATGCTCCTCAAAGCGCAGCGCGAGCACTACGAGACGGGAGCCTGACATGCCGTTCCCCGACGACGTCCCCACGAAGCTGGTACATCTGACCGTCGCCAGCCCCGCCAGCGGAAAGCCTGCTACGGGCACCGTCCGCCTGACGCCGAACGTGCCCGCGATCGTCATCGACGGCACGCCCGTCACCTGGACTGGCGGCGGCACCTACCAGCTCACCGACGGACGACTCGCCGACGGGGAAACCATCGGGGTACGGCTCCTCGACAACAGCGCCCCCGGCATGAACCCGGACGGCTGGCTGTGGCAGGCCATCATCACGGCCGGCGGGCAGCCGTGGGTCTTCTGCTTCACCCTCGAAGGCACGGACGACGAAGTCGACCTCGACCGCCTGCAGCAGCTCGACCCCGACACCCCCGACTACATCCCCACACCCGGACCGCGAGGACCGCAAGGGCCCGCAGGTGCTGACGGCGAGCCAGGACCCCAAGGTGCACCCGGCCCCGCAGGCGACGATGGTGCACCGGGATCAAAGGGCGAACCCGGCGAGCGGGGGTCGGCCGGCACCGACGGGCAGCCGGGACCCGCAGGAGCAGACGGCACACAAGGACCCCCCGGGCCGAAGGGTGATCCGGGAGAGCCCGGTCCCGCCGGACAGGACGGTACGCCCGGCGAGCAAGGCCCCAAGGGTGACCCCGGAGAGCAGGGCTCGCCCGGACCGAAGGGCGACAAGGGAGACCCGGGCGCCCAGGGCAAGCCCGGACCCGAAGGACCACAACCGCCGCTCGGCGCAGCAGGCGCCGGACCCGGCATCGCACTCCGCTCCACCGACCCGACGACCACAGACGCCCGCACCCCCACCGCACATGCCGCCAGCCACGCCACCGGCGGCACGGACCCGATCACCTTGAACGCGATCGGCGCCTACCCCGCAGCGTCCGGCGCGACCCTCGAAACCGGGAAGTTCGACAAGACTGGCGGCACCCTTACGGGCGGGCTCACCGTCAACACCGTGGTTGCAACCGATGCCCTGCTCGCGCTGCACGTCGGAGCCGAGACGTTCGACCGGGTGCGGGTCCTGAACGACCGGATCGAGATCGGGTCGGGAACCGGCGCCCGCGACACCAACCTGCGCCGGTCCGCAGCCAACGAGTGGACCACCGACGACGCACTGATCGTCTCCCTGATGCTGCGACACCTAGGCAACACGCTCGGCTTCTACGGCGCGACGGCAGCCACCAAGCCGACCGTCACCGGATCGACAGGCGGCAACGCGGCCCTCGCCTCACTGATCAGTGCACTGGCCACGCTCGGCCTGATCACCAACAACACCACCGCCTGACAGGAACCACCATGCCGGAAGCTCTTGAACGCCCGCCGCGGCGCGACGACATCGCCGCCGACGTCGGCAGCCTCGTCCGCCTCGGACGCGAAGAGCCGCCCCCGATACCCGCGCCGGCCATCCAGCCGTTCCAGGAACCGGTCTACCCCGGACTGCCCCACGGGTGGACACCCGACGACGCGTGAACGACAGCGCCCCGCCCTCCTGCTTCGGCAGGGGAGCGGGGCGCTTCGCTGCGTCCAGGTGCGCGACGCCGACCGACCCTTTATCAAGCTGTTACCGGGCCATCGAGGGGCCGCTAGACCCCCGCACGCACACGCGTCCCTATAGGGGTAACTAGGCGCCGTTTGCGGGGTATTGCGAGGAATGCGGGGAGCCGGGCACTATCACGACCACACCACCCCGCCTCGCGCCAAGGAGCAACCGTGACCGCCACCTACCAAAACCTGCCCGTCTACAGCACCGGCAGCGCCCCCGCCCACCTCATGACCCGCGCCCAACTCCGCGACGCAGGACGCCGACTGCGCCCCAAGCAGAAGAACCGCCCGCAAGCATGGCTGTACTGCATGCCCCGCCACCACCACGCCCCGCTCTACACGCTCGACCAGACCACCGCGCAGCCCGAGTCGACTCCCGCCCAGCTCGCCGCGCTCGCCGCCGGACGGAAAGCATGGTGGAAGCAGCACGCCTGCCCCCACTGCAATGAGATCCACAAAGGGTGGTGTGAGCAGGAGTGGATGGCGATGCTGCACAAGGACCGCGAGGCCGCCGCCGGCTGGGCGCGCCGGATCCTCGACGACCCGACCGTGGTCGTCCTGGACACGGAGACCACCGGACTCCACGACGGGGCACGCATCGTCGAGATCGCCGTCCTCGGCGTCGACGGGAGCGTCCTCCTCGACAGCCTCGTCAACCCAGGCGACCCCATCCCGGCCGACGCGACCCGCATCCACGGCATCACCAACGACACGGTCAAGGACGCCCCCAGCTTCAGCAGCCTCCTCGTGCCGCTCACCGAAGCCCTCCACGGCCGCAAGGTCGTCATCTACAACCGGGACTTCGACAAACGCCGCCTCGCCATCGAACTCCACCACCATTACAGCGCCCGCCACGTGAACCTGGAGAAACCCCGGCACGGCCGGCGACGCATCCACCCCGCCGCCCGCGCCTGGCTCGCCGCCCACACCTGGGAAGACTGCGCCATGGAGGCCTACGCCGAATGGTACGGAGACTGGAAGTGGGACTACGACGCACGCAGCGACGATCCGCTGCACCGGCAGGGCTCGTACAGGTGGCAGCGCCTGCCCGGCGCCGGACACCGGGCCGCGGACGACTGCCGGTCCGTCATCGACACGCTCACGAAGATGGCGGCGGACAGTGCGTGACACCTGAACGACGACGCCCCGCTCCTCGCCGCATCAGCGGCAGGGGAGCGGGGCGCTTCGTCGTGCTCAGAACTCGAGCTGCTGCTTCACCTCGGCCACGTTCGGCCCGGAGTCCGTCGACGGCATCTCCCAGCGGTGCGCCTTCTCCTCACCGTCGATGTAGATGAGCGTGCCGCCCTTCGCCTGCGCTGGCGTCAGGTCGAACACCTGCGACCGCCACTGCCAGGCACCCGGCTGCACCGGGTCGGCGTTGTTGTACTTGTCCATCACCACGTTGAACGCGTTCCCGCCGCCCGAGCCGATCATCTCCCCGTCCGCCGCCATCCACTTCCACCCCCCACCACTGATCGGGGCAGGCTCGTCAGCGGCCACAGCGGTCATCGCCTTGTCCTTCATCGTGATGACGGCGAACACTCCGTTCACCGACGTCTCCCCGCCGCCCTCCTTCGTAAAGACGACTGTGTCTGGGGTGATCTCCAGAACGCCCGTGCCGCCGTCACCGGTCGTCCGGGCCGGCTCGCCGAGCTTCATGCTCTCCTCCACCTGGCCGGGCGCCGGCTCCTCGCTCGGCACAGTCTCGACTGCCGACGGCTTCGACGCCGCATCCTTGCTGTCGTCGCCCCCTCCACCGCATGCGGTGAGTGCGGCCAGAAGCAGGGCGGCCGTTGCCGCGGTAGCGCGTGCGCGCATGATTCCCCCCAGGTTGTTGGACCCGGACACGCTAGACCACGGATAAACGAACGATGAACGGCCGTCACGGAGCCGTGACACGACGGCAGCCGCCGGGTGACGACGGTGCCAACCCTGGCACCGCCTCGTTCTCCAGTCGTGACCGAACCCTTCTGCCGGGCCTGCGCCGAGAACCTCCTTGGGCCGACCGCTATCGACGACATCCGCCGCATCGTGGACGACGCCCCACCCCTCAGCGCCGAACAGGCGACCCGGCTGCGCGCACTGTTCCAGCCGGCCCGCGGGAGAGCGGGGGCTCCCGGACGAACGTGCGAGCACGAGACGCGTAGCGCATAACGTCCTATGGCTTATGCGCTACCGAGGGCCTTCGAGTTGAATCTAACCCCGGATAACCTTCCTTATCAGCGGTAAGATTGGGGGGTGACCGAGACCTCAGAGGAGCCGATCGAAGCCGAGCTCGTGGACGTGGACCGCCTCCCAGCGACAGCCGGGCATCCCCCGGCGAGCACCGTCCACACCGAACGGGATCACGAACTCTCCGATGACACCCGCCAAGCCATCGAAGACTCCATCCCCGACAACACCCGCCGCGCCTACGGTCGCCAGTGGGAGACCTTCGCCAACTGGTGCACGGAAGAAGGCAGGGTGCCACTGCCCGCGACCGCCAAGACACTCGCACAGTACGTCCGCCACCTCACGACCACACCGTCCGCACGCACTGGCCGCACGCCTGCGCCCTCCAGCATCGAGCAGGCCATCGCCGTCATCCGAGTCGCCCACCGCGCGGCCGGATACCGCGACCAACCAGAGACCGCTCCGGCCCTGCGCGTCCTCAAGGGCTACAAGAAGGCGCGCTCCGAAAGCGGCACACGGAAACGCAAGGCGCCCGCCATCAACCTCGACAAGCTCCGACTGCTCATCGCCGACTGCGACCCCGCCACGCTCGCCGGACTACGCGACCGCGTCATCTTCATCCTCGGCTTCACCATGATGGCCCGCCGCTCCGAACTCGCCGGCCTCTACCTGGAGGACGTCCGCGAGGACGAGGAAGGCGACCTGACCATCCTCATCCGCTCATCCAAGACCGACCAGGAAGGCGACGGAGCCGAAGTCGTCGTGCCCCGCGGCGTCCACAACGAGACCGACCCCGTCCGTGTCGTCCGCGTGTACAAGGAAGCCCTCGTCGAACGCGGCATCACCACCGGCCGGCTCCTGCGCGCCATCAACCAGTGGGACCAGATCACCCACGACACGATGTCCGGCGACGCCATCAACGAGATGGTGCAACGGCGCGCAGCACGCGCCCTCCCCAACGACAAGCTCACGTACACAGCCCACGGCTTCCGGGCCGGCGGCGCAGGCGAGGCGTACAAGAACAAGGCGCCGCTCTCCGCCATCAGGAACCAGGGCCGTTGGGCCGAAGGCTCCCCGCAAGTCCTGGAGTACATCCGCGTCGTCGACGCCCGCAAGGAGAACCCAATGAGGGGGATCGGCCTGTGACGAGAGACCTGACAGAGATCCCGCGCTGCGGACGCCCGAAGACGAACGGCCAGCCATGCATGCGGCGTGGCGGCCCCTGCTCCGAACACCGGACCGCCGAGGATGCGCGGGCGTCGCTGGAGTGGGCGCAGCAGGAAGTGAAGCGCCGGGACACTGCCGAGCGTGAATGGCTGGGCGCCACGACGCAGGGGCGCCCCACCTTCGCCGAGGCCGAACTCCTCGACCGGCAGGGCATCCCGTCCTGCCATGTCTGGCAAGTCCCCGACGGGGAAGTGCCGCACCACCTGTCTGCCATCGAGGCCCTGCGCAGGTGGCAGGCCGGCGCGTGCGCCATGTGCAGCGCCTCCCCTGACCGCCTCCTCGTCGACCACTGCCACAAGACCGGGCTCGTCCGTGGACTGCTATGCACCAGCTGCAACACGGCGGAAGGATTGGGCGACGCCCCGGCGTTCGCCGCCTACAGGGAGCGTCCGCCTGCCGTGATGCTGGGCATCGAGGAACAGTACGGCTCACCGTGGGGCGGCTCCGCCGTCGTCGCCGAGGTTCCCCATGCGGCCCAACGCAACGCCGCCCACGTCGACGCAGCCGAAGCCCTGTTCGCCAACATCACCGACCGATTCCGCCCCAGCGCCTGAAGGGACCGCTCATGACCCTGGACATCCGCCCGACTGCAGACCCGGACCACTTCGACCTCTACGAGGACGACCAGAAGATCGGGGAGATCGTCAACCACCCGGACGAAGAAGAGGACGGCACCATCATCGAAGACGCGCCCTACTGGCATGCCCAGGTCTGGAGCCAGATGGGGACGGGCAAGACCTTCGAAGGTGAGAGCGAGTCCTTCGACGAGGTCAAGCAGTACGCACACGAGGTGTACGAAGAGATGGCGGCCGAGCGGCGAGAGCTGAGGAAGGGCTCACGCCCGCGGACCATCAGCACCCCGATGGGCGGGCAGCGCCGAAGGTAGCCCCCGCCGCCGCTCCCCGTGCCACACTGACAGAAGGCTCGCCGCGCACCCCCGTCGCGGCGGGCCCTTCTGCGTCGGGGTGGGATGCTGGGTTCATGAGCGAGCAGGCAGCCGCAACGTGGCCGCGCAAGGCGTGGGACCAGTACATGGAGCAGGTCCGCGACAGCATCCCGGAACCGGACATCACCCCTTGGGCCTGCGAGCGGCCCTTTGTTCGCACGGCCCGCTACACGTGCCCGTTCTGCCTGCGGGATGCCGACGAGCTGCGGGTGGTGGCATCTGAGGACGGCGACACGTTCACCGCGACATGGAAGGACTGCGGGCACTCCGCCTCCGTCGCGGCTGCCTGAGCTCACGCCCGCGGTTCGGGCAGCTCCCCGGGCCGGACGGCCACGATCTCCACCCCGGTGCAGCCGGCGGCCTCGAGCTCGGTCTTCCGTCGGTCGGCGGACGGCTGGTCGTAGGCGACGGCGGACGCCTGGGGTACGCCGTCGGGGTCGGTCCAGGTGAGCGAGTAGTTCTGCATGGTGGTCGTCATGCGGGCATTCTCGCTGGTGGCACTGACAGCGGCCCGCCTCGCTCCCGTCGAGGCGGGCCCCTTGCGTGTCAGCTGTCCTTGTACTCCGCGAGTGACTTCACGATCCGGGCGAGCCGCGGCTTGAGCTTCGCCTTCGCCTTCTTCGCGGCTGACGGCGTGGCGATTCCGACGGCGATACCGAGGATGAACTCGACTCCCATGTGGTCCTGCTTCCGGTCGGTCCGGTACCCGGCGGGTTCCGGTGGTTGGCCGGTCCCGGGGGTTCCGGGCCGGTTGCCGACTTGGGCAGGACGGAGCCGGCCCGTGTCGGCCGCTCTTGGGCGCCATACACGTGGCTGTCTCGTTCCTGGCTGTCGTTGTCACTTTCCTGGTTGTCCGGCAGGTCGCCTACGGTGAGACCGTGGCGCAGAAGTCCTGCGGCGCTTGACCAAGCGGAGTGACCATAGCAGTGAGTGAGGGGCTGGTGATGCGTGTCTGATCAGCGCTACCACCTCACCCTCACCTCAGCCGGCCGTCCGGCGGCACAGGGCTGGTGGGCGTCGGAGGCGACGGCCCGCGGCAAATTCACGGAGTGGGTCGGCGCTTGGGGCCAGCCCGGCGCCCGCATCACCCTCGTCGACGAGGAGACCGGCCGCGTGTTGACGACGTGGCCCGAGACGCCGTGAGCCTCTGCGATGCTGGCGGGATGAGCGACGAGAACGAGCAGCAGCCGCAGCAGGACGACGAGATCCCCGACATCGTGGGGGAGGCCCCGCCTGTCGACGAGTACCGCTTGTCCACGTGCCCCGGCAGTGTCGGCGGCGCGCCGTAGCATGGTCGGAACATCAGCCCATGCTGGCGCTGTGCTGAAGCCGCCCCGTCTGGTCACGCAGACGGGGCGGACTGCTGTCAGAAGCTTTCCCTGCCGGTGAGGCATTGCTCGCCGTGGCATCGCCAGGTGACGCTGCCTTGCGGGTCGAGGTCGACGCCGAGCCCGGGGTGTTCTTTCCAGTGGCCTCGTATTGGGGTGCCGCAGTCGGGGCAGGGTCGGCGGGGGATGTGGCGCTTCTCTGATCGGCGGTAGATCCGCTGCACGTTGTCCATGGGGTGACGGTGGCACAGGTTCGGCGTCTTGTCTGAGCCGCCTTCCCCCGCCGCAGGTCAGGCCGTTACTTTGCGGATGTCCGCAAGGTTTCAGCCCTCCGCCGGGTGCCGCACGGCCCGCTTGAGCGCCATCTCCACCTGATGCCGGTCGGCTCCAACCTCGCTCGCGTAGGCGGTGATGCCGTCGTGCACGGCGGTCGCCTGGGCGACGGTGAGGGTCCCGGTCTGGATGGCCTCCCACGCGGCGCGCTCGGCCGCCAGCAGGTCGGAGGGGAAGTCGAAGGTGCTCACGGGCGGAGTCTACGTGGGGTCGTCCTGCGGTTCGGGTGCGGCTGGCCGTCGGGGTTCCTCGGCTTCTGGCCTGCGCACGGCCCATTCGATGTAGCGGCGGATCTCGGCTGACCGGTCGCTGTCGAGCGCGGCGGCGGCCTGCTCGAAGTCGGCCCACAGCTCGTCGGAGACACCGCGCACGTACCGGCCTTTGTGTCGGTGGCGGTGCTGTCGTCGGCGTTCCTCTCCGCTGGTCATGGGATGGATTCTGGCAGGTGGCTTGCCACCGGTCAAAGGGTGCGCGAGACTATTGGTGGCAAGCCACCAATGGGAAGCGGGAGCACCGACCATGGCCGACCTGGAGATCTACGAGCACGAGACCGAGGCGTTCACACCCGGCGAGACCCGCGCCATCTTCGACTTCGAAGCCGCCGTCCACAACAGCGGCCTGAAGTGCTGCTTCGACGCCTTCGACGTGGAGCACGTCCGCTGGCACGAGACCGAGTTCGGGCAGGACGCCACCCGCGACATGCTGCGCGAGCACGCCAAGATGCTGAACACCTGGTACCTGGCCATCGACGCGCTGCTCGGGGACATCCTCACCTGCACCAGCGAGGCCACCCGGTACAGCACGGCCGCCGCGCGGTACGTCCGGGCCGCCGCCGACGAGTACCACCGGACCCGGCAGAACTTCGAGCACGTCACGACCGCATGGTCCCTGGCCCTGCTCGCCGGGGGCGCGGACGCCGACTACCCGCCGCTCACCCGGGCGGTCAACTACCCCATGCAGAGCCTGACGGACGAGCAGTAAGGACACCAACTATGCGCCCCGACCGGTTTGAGCGTCTCCTCACCGACGCCATCAACCACGACAAACGCCTCACCGCTCGCACCTACAGTGAAGCGGGCTTCACCCGCTCCCCCCACGGCATCACCGCCACCATCCCGGGATGCGCCCCGGTCAACGTGCAGATCGTCGGCAGGCTCGCCGACGGGGAGCGCCACGACCACCCGGCCCCACCCGTCGCCAGCACCCCCCACCCGGATCTGCCCATCCCCGACCCGACCGACGGCCGCAGCCTGTCGCTGGCCGCGCTGGAGCAGTACCTCGTCGGGCTTGCCGTCGCCGCCGCACCAGCGGAGACCGCCAGCGTCCGCCTGTACCAGGACCGCGACACCCCCGGCGCCGTCCGCTACGGCGCGACGATCACCTACCACAACGGCGCCACCATCTACCTGTACATCCTCAGCGCTGGCAGCAGCCGCCACGAGGACTTCACCCCGCCCGCCACGGTGAACGCCTGATGGGCGAGACGATCCAGGACAAGCTGAGGCGGGCCTGGGAGCTGCACCGTGAGACGTGTCCGCTCGCCAAGGGCGACGTCCGGTCGCCCGCGTTCACGTGCGGCATGTGCGAGATCCTCGACGCACCCGCCGCCCCGCTGCGCCGCATGGCCGACGAGAAGTGAGGACACTGACCATGCCCGAAGGAGGGGAAGCGATGAAGTGGTCCGATGCCGACTGGAAACGACTCGGCGCGTCATTGCGTGAGGCGCGCGAGGCGCGCGAGTTGAGTCGCCGCACCCTAGCGGTGGAGACGGGCCTATCCGAGAAGGCGATCCAGACCGCCGAAGAGGGGCGCGTCCCAAGCGCCCGCTGGCCGAAGTCGATCGACATCATGGCGGATGCACTCGGCTGGACCCCTGGATCCGCCCGTGCCGTGCTTGACGGCGACAGCCCCACCAGCAGCGATGAACAGTCCGTGATCGGCGATGTCAATGCGACGTTCGCTGGCTGGCTCAAGGCTGAGCGACAGCGCGCCGGGATGTCGCAGGACAAGCTGGCCGTGGCACTGAGGAACCGAGGCCTATCCATCACGCAGTCGCAGATCGCCAAGGTAGAGCGGGGCGAGCGTGGGGTGGAGTTGGGGTTGGCTGTTGCCGTGACGGCGGTTTTCGGCAGCACGCCCGACGCCGCACTGGGCCTGACACCCCCTGGTGGCGACCGTGAGCAGCAGCTCGCTAAGACGGTGGCTCGCCGCGACAACTTCCTCAGGGCGCTCTCCGTGCTGGTGAACAGCGAGTTGGAGCACGGCGCGCCGTAACCCAGACGAGCGCCCCCGCCTGACCGAAACAGGCGGGGGCGCCGTCGTGTCAGCCTACGCGGCGACGTCGATCTCCCCGCACGCCCGCTCTGCCGCGACAGCCCGCGTCCACTCCGCCACCAGCACCTCATACCGGGCCCGGCCCTCCGGCGAAAGCCGCACCCTCGGGTCCTGCCACAGCGCGCGGATCTCCTCATTCACCACGACAGCAGGGCGCACAGGGCCCGGGTGAAGAGGAGAGGGAAGCATGACGCCAGCGTAGTCGCGGGGTCGGACAGCGGGCTACGACTCCGGCGGCTGCGGCAGCTCGGTGACGAACGTGCCGACACCGACCTGCATCTCCGCCAGGCCGGCCGCCCGCAACTCCTTCAGTACGCGCTTCGCCGTCACCTGACTGATCCCGAACTCATCGCACACCGCCATCGCCGACGGAAGCCGCTCCCCAGGCGGATAGGTGCCGTCGAGGATCCGCTCCGACATCACGGCATACACCTGCCGCCAACGCGGCACCTCCGGCTCCCACCTCATGATCCGGACGCTAAGCGGACTCACCCGACCACGCGAGACGAGACGACTAGGTCGGGTTATACCGCCTATCCCGCAGCGGTACCCTGCAATTTCAGGACCCCCGCGCCGTGCTACCGGCCGGGGGCGTGGCCGACGAACGGGAGCCGTCGACGTGGACGAGCCTACGGAAACCCAGCCCCAGCACCAGACCCCCGAGACGAAACTCGCCTGCGTCTGCGGCAGCCAAGGGCACCAGCCACTCCGCATCGGAGAAGCACTCTCGCCAGCCGGGGCCACCATCGGCCCCGTCTACGTCTGCCCCGCCCCCAGGACCACCAGCACGGGGAGCACGCCGTGACCGGCCGGCCCGCCGCCAAGGACGGCAGCGTGTCGGGGGCGTGCCAGCTCGGCGAGTGCGGGCACTGCCACGGCAACATCGACCTCCAGTGCGGCAACGGGACGCCCGTGCCGATGCTGACGTGCAGCCACCGCTGCCACCACGGGAAGCCGCACCGGGTCGAACGCCGGTAATCGCTGGCCATAGCTTCGACGGTCGGTTAATGGGTGCTGACACCCACTACCGCCGACGATCATCCTGTTGTTGACTCGCTGTCAGTAGCATCGGACAGGAACGGCCATGGCTGATACCTAGCCGTGCAGGAGGTCAGTGACATGGACCCGCAGGGCGTGAGCGACGAGCAGCAGGTGGCTGAGCTTCATCTCGGCCCCGGCCTCCATCCGCTGGACCGTCGACCGGTCCACACCCGCCGCATGGGCGAGGGACTCCTGAGTCATGTTCTGGTGCAGCCGTCGGACGCGGATACGGTCCCCGGTCGCCCGGCGGGCCGCAAGAACCCACTCAGGCTGATCGGCTGGCACCCGACCAACCGTTTACCGATCATGATCATAAGTCAGCAGCAGATTTGAGGCACTTTTCGATCATGAAATGAGCCCCGTTCGGGTATCACCTCAGCCCTGCGGACTGGCATATGCCGCAGGGCGATAGGTACTGTCCAGGAATCGAAAGTATGTTCACCTCTTCGGGTGAAGTGAGGAATCGATTCAGCATCCACGGGATATCAGCGGACCGAACCACACGCGACGTCCCACACCACCCCAGGAGTCCGGCAATGAACCGCCCCCAGCCAGCCACGCACCACCCGCCGGCTACGCGCCGCCCCGCGGCGCCACGGGCGCGCCATCACCGGGCGGTGCGACACAGACCGCACCGCCGGACCCCCATGAACGGTCGACGGGCAGCACCCCGCCCATCGACCGCAGAGCCGCCCTCCAGACCGCCGGTCCCGCCTCCCAAGTTGGCCGGTCCGGAGGGCGGCTCTCGATTCTCCCGCACCCCCCGTGGGAGAACACTGGGAGAATCCAGCCGCAAAACGCCTCAGTCATCTACGCAAATCTGCGAGAAACTACGCGATCCAAGGCGCGAATGTGCAGTGAGAAACCCTCACGGAAGCAGACCCTCAGCCCGACGACTCCGCCGCGTGCGGGCTCAGCACACCCATGCTGACCAGGACGATGATGACGATGCCGAGCGCGATGCGGTACCAGACGAACGGCATGAAGCTCTTGGTGGAGATGAACTTCATGAACCACGCGATCACCGCGTACCCGACCGCGAAGGCGACGACCGTCGCGAAGATCGTGGGGCCCCAGGTGACGTGACCGCCGTCGGTGGCGTCCTTGAGTTCGTAGAGTCCGGAGGCGAGCACCGCGGGAATCGCGAGCAGGAAGGAGTAGCGGGCCGCGGCCTCACGCCGGTACCCCATGAACAGGCCGCCGCTGATGGTGGCGCCGGATCGGGAGACCCCCGGGATGAGTGCCAGGGCCTGGCAGAATCCGTAGATCAGGCCGTCCTTGACGGTCAGGTCCTTGAGTTCCTTGCCCTGCTTGGGCGTGCGGTGCCGGCCGCCGCTCTCGTCCCGCGCCGCCAGCCGGTCGGCGACACCGAGGACGACGCCCATGACGATCAGCATGGTCGCGGTGAGCCGCAGGTCGCGGAACGGCCCCTCGATCTGGTCCTTCAGCGTCAGGCCGAGAACACCGATCGGGAGCGAGCCGACGATGACCAGCCAGCCCATTCGTGCGTCGTGGTCCCGGCGCATCTCCTTGTCGGTGAGCGAGCGGGTCCAGGCCGACAGGATCCGCCCGATGTCCTTGCGGAAGTAGATGAGCACGGCTGCTTCCGTACCGATCTGGGTGATCGCGGTGAAGGCCGCGCCCGGGTCCTCCCAGCCGGAGAAGGCCGCGGTCAGCCGCAGATGCGCGCTGGAGGAGATGGGCAGGAATTCGGTCAGCCCCTGGACGAGTCCGAGGATGAGAGATTCGAACCAAGACATGAGGCAGCGGTGTCCAAGTGCCGATCGAGGAAAAAGCGGAAAAGGGTGGCAGGCACGCCGAAGCACGGTGTGCGGTGATCAGGCGTGCCGGGATCGAAGCGTAGCGCCCCAAGATGACGCCCCCGACGCCAGGTGCCGGGCGGGCCTTCGGCCCCTGGAGCCGATGTGACGGTGCCGGAACGGCCATGACGTGGCGGCGGCGGATCTTCGCGGAGTGCTGGAGGCGTCAACGGCCGCGCGGCCCGCGCCGCTTGCGCCACGCGATCACCGCGCCGAGCAGGCCCGGCACGGTGATGCAGGCCAGCGCGATCAGGAAGGCGGGGGACGTCGGTGTCGAGGCGCGGGCGCCGGCGACGGCGTAGGCGGCGGTGTTCGGGATCGAGCCGAGCCCCGTCGCCAGCAGGAACGGCAGTAGGCCCATCCGGGAGACGGCGGCGCAGTAGTTCGACGCGGCGAACGGCACCCCCGGGAAGAGCCGCGCCGCCAGCATCGAGCGGAAGCCGTGCCGGCTCAGCTGCTTGTCGGCTGCCTTCAGCCAGCGCCCCCGCAGGAGCGGACGCAGTGCGTCCTGGCCGAGTGCCCGGCCGAGGCAGAAGGCCATCCCGGCGCCGAGCACCGTGCCGGACAGGGCGGCACCGAGCCCCAACTGGCTGCCGAACAGCGCGCCCGCGGCGAGGTTCAGCAGCGGGCGCGGCACGAACGCCACCGTGCACACCCCGTAGGCCGCCGCGTACGTCATGACCGCCGCGGCCCCGCCGAGCTGCGGCGGCCAGCCGTCGGTCAGCAGCTTCTGCGGCTCCAGGAGCAGCATCGCCGAGGCCGCGGAGGCGAGCAGCACGACCAGCAGGGACAGCCGCGACCAGGGCGACAGCAGGGCTCTGGCGCAGCGGGCGGGGAGACCTGTGGCGGGCACGGGCGGGAGCCCGGACGCCGGTGCGGGGGCGGCCGTGGGGACGGAGACGGCGGCAGCGGTGAGTTCCGTGGCGACGGCCCGGGGAGAGGCCGTCGCGGTGCCCCCAGAGCGGTTGGTGGCATCGAGCATCCGGTGACATTAACCGACGAATGTGTCCGGTCGCCGTAGTGTGTGTCTCATGAGCGTCACAGGGGCCGGAACACCCAGGGTGCCGGGGAGCAGGCTCGCCGACACCGTGCTGGACCGGCTCACCGCCGCCTACGGGGCGGCTGCCGATCCGGAACGGGCCGTCGCCATGCGGGCGTAGATGAAGGACGTGGCTTCCTTCCTGGGCCTGGCCACCCCGGTCCGCCGGACCCTGTCCCGCACCGTGCTGGAGGGCCTGCCCCGACCCGACGAGGCCGACTGCGCCGCGATCGCCCTGCGCTGCTGGGAACTGCCCGAGCGCGAGTACCAGTACTTCGCCTGCTTCGCCGTGGACCTGCTGCGCCGGTCCGGCCACCAGGACTTCTTCGTCCGCACGGCGATCGGCTGGTGCCTGCGCGAGTACGCCAAGACCGACCCGGACGCCGTACGGGCCTTCCTGGCGCGCGAGCAGGGGCGCCTCGCGCCGCTGTCCGTAGGCGAGGCGCTGAGGACTCCGGACAACACCGCCGCGTGACCTCCCGGCTCCCGTGACCTCGCGGAAAACCGTTCGACGCGGGACGGGCCGTCGGCAATGATCGACGCCATGTTCCGGTACGCCTTCCACCTCGCAGCATCCGCGGTCGCGGATGCCCCGAAGGCTGCCGTTCCCGCTTTCCTCGCCGCCGTCGACGGCGCCCGAAGCTGACCCTCCCCGGATCGTCCGGCGGACCCCCAGGGGGAGGGTCGGCCAGGTTCCTGGGGTCCCCCGTCCCGGCCGCGCGCCGATCCGTCGCGTGGCCGGGGCCGATCACGCATCACCATCGAGAGGCCTCGAGGTACCGCCATGTCCAAGACGGCGTACGTCCGCACCAAACCGCATCTGAACATCGGCACGATGGGTCATGTCGACCACGGCAAGACCACCCTGACCGCCGCCATCACCAAGGTCCTCGCCGAGCGCGGCTCCGGCGGTTTCGTCCCGTTCGACCGCATCGACCGGGCGCCGGAGGAGGCCGCGCGCGGCATCACCATCAACATCGCGCACGTCGAGTACGAGACCGACACCAGGCACTACGCGCACGTCGACATGCCCGGCCACGCCGACTACGTCAAGAACATGGTCACCGGAGCCGCGCAGCTCGACGGGGCGATCCTCGTCGTCTCCGCGCTCGACGGGATCATGCCGCAGACCGCCGAACACGTCCTGCTCGCCCGCCAGGTGGGCGTCGACCACATCGTGGTCGCGATCAACAAGGCCGACGCCGGCGACGAGGAATTGACCGACCTGGTCGAGCTGGAGATCCGAGAGCTGCTCTCCGCGCACGGCTACGGCGGTGACTCCGTACCCGTCGTACGGGTTTCGGGGCTCAGGGCGCTGGAGGGCGACCCGCGCTGGACGGCGTCGATCGACGCGCTGCTCGACGCGGTGGACACCTATGTGCCCCTGCCCGAGCGGTACGTGGACGCGCCGTTCCTGCTGCCGGTGGAGAACGTGCTCACCATCACCGGCCGGGGGACCGTGGTCACCGGTGCGGTGGAGCGTGGCACGGTCCGCCTCGGCGACCGCGTCGAGGTGCTCGGCGCCGGGCTGGAGTCGGTGGTCACCGGCCTGGAGACCTTCGGCAAGCCGATGGAGGAGGCGCAGGCCGGGGACAACGTGGCGCTGCTGCTGCGCGGGGTGCCGCGGGACGCGGTGCGACGCGGGCACGTGGTGGCCGCACCGGGCAGCGTGGTGCCCAGCGGGAGCTTCACGGCGCGGGTGTACGTGCTGTCGGCCCGGGAGGGCGGCCGTACGACACCGGTGGCGACCGGGTACCGGCCGCAGTTCTACATCCGCACCGCGGACGTCGTCGGCGACGTCGACCTCGGCGAGACGGCGGTCGCCCGGCCCGGCGACACGGTGACGATGACCGTACGGCTGGGGCGCGAGGTGCCGCTGGAGCCAGGGCTCGGATTCGCGATCCGCGAGGGCGGTCGCACGGTCGGTGCCGGGACGGTGACGACCGTCGGCTGAACGGCGGGTGACGACGGCCGTCCGAGAGGCGGCACCGGTGCCCGACCCCGCCCCCGCGCACGGGGCGGGGTCGGGCACCCGGCCGGTGTCATGGCGGCACAATGGGGGACTGTGAACGAGCCGATACCCGTGACCCGCGCCGTCGGTCACGGCACCGCGAAGCTGATGCCCGACGTCGACCGTGAGCGGGCCTGGCTGCTGACGGTCGACGGGGCGCCGCAGTCGTACGTCGACCTGGACGCTCCGGCTCATCTGGAGTTCGAGTACATCCGGCGGCTCGGGCACGTCCTGGACACCCTCGCCGAGCCGGGGCAGCCGCTGGACGCGATCCACCTCGGTGGCGGCGGGCTCACCCTGCCCCGCTACCTGGCCGCGACCCGCCCCGGCTCCCGGCAGGACGTCGTCGAGTTCGACGGGGAACTGCTGGACCTGGTCACCGAGCAGCTGCCGCTGCCCGAGGGTGCGAACGTCACGCTGCACGCGGCGGACGCCCGCGCCTGGCTGGAGGCCGCCCCCGACGCCTCCGCGGACGTCCTCGTCGCCGATGTCTTCGGCGGCTCACGGGTCCCGGCGCACCTGACCTCCGTCGCCTACGCCCGCGAGGCCGCGCGCGTCCTGCGGGACGGCGGCGTCTACCTCGGCAACCTCGCCGACGCGGCCCCGTTCGCCTTTCTGCGCTCCCAACTGGCCACGCTCGGCACGGTCTTCGAGGAGCTGGTGCTGATCGCCGAGCCGGGAGTCCTGCGCGGGCGCCGCTTCGGCAACGCCGTACTGGCCGCCGCGCACCGCCCCCTCGACATCACCGCCCTGGCCCGGCGCACCGCCGCCGACGTCTTCCCCGCCCGCGTCGAGCACGGCGCGGCCCTGCGGGACTTCACCGGCGGGGCGCGGCCGGTGCGGGACGAGGACGCCGTACCGTCACCCGAGCCCCCCGACGGGGCGTTCGGCATCGGCTGACTCGGTGCCCCGGACCGCCCCGGCGACGGGCACGGTCCGGCGGCGCAGGTTGCGCACGTCCGGTACGCACAGCACCGCCGCCGTGACCACGACGACCAGCGCGGCGCAGCCCCACAGCGCCTCCGTGCGGCCGAACGCCGACTCGACGGGGCCCGCCAGCGCCATCGTGGCCGGCACCAGCGCCACCGAGCCGAACCAGTCGTAGGCCGACACCCGGGAGAGTTTCTCCTCCGGTATCTCCTGGTGCAGGGCCGTCATCCAGGAGACGCCGAACACCTCCACGGTCACACCGGTCAGGCACATCACCGCACACAGCACCGCCACCGGTACCGGAACGGCGAGCGCGGCGGACGGCAGGGCCAACGGGAACACGCACAGGGTGCCGACGAACAGCAGGCGGCGCGGTTTCCAGCGCGTCATCAGCAGCGCTCCCAGCACCGTGCCCCCGCCGAAGAAGGCCAGAGCCAGGCCCCACGGCGCGGCACCGCCCAGATGGTCCCGGGCCACGAGCGGACCGTAGACCGCGTCGGCGGCACCGACGACCGCGTTGGCGATGGAGAACTGGATGACGATGCCCCACAGCCAGGGCCGGCCGGAGAACTCCCGCCACCCGTCCCGGAGGTCGGAGAGCAGACCACCGCCCGGGGCGCGCGGCGGGATGTGCTTCACGTCGAGGAAGGTGCGCAGCGCCGCCGCGACCGCGAAGGCGGCCGCGTCCGCCGCGAGCACCCAGCCCGGCCCCATCGCGGCGATCATGAGGCCGCCCAGGGCGGCGCCGCCGAGCGTCGCGCCCTGCATCGCCATCCGGAACACCGCGAACGCCCGGCCGGCCTGTTCGCCCTCGACCGAGGAGAGCAGCATGCCCTCGGCGGCGGGACCGAAGAACGCCTGGCCGACTCCGCCCAGGCCGCTGAGCAGCATCATCTGCCACAGCTGGGCCTCACCGGCCAGGACGAGGGCCGCGAACGCGGCCTGCGAGAGGCAGTTCAGGACGTTGGCCGCGACCATCACATGGTGGCGCGGCAGCCGGTCCGCGACGGCACCACCGATCAGCAGGAACAGCACCAGCGGCAGGGTGCGGGCGGCGGCCACCAGGCCCACGTCGCCGGCGTCCCCGCCCGCGGCCAGCACCGCGAACGCGGAGGCGATCAGCGCACCGTGACTGCCCAGGCTCGTCACCACCGCGGACGCGGTCAGCAGCGTGTAGTTGCGGCCCGCCCAGGCGGGACGGCGACGGGAATCGATGGTCGGCACCCCGTGACTATCGCCGGGGGGTGGCCGACTTGCCAAATGTGCCGAGGGCCGCTCCGCCCGTTTCCCGCCGTCCGCCGTCCGCTACGGCCCCGTCACGACTCGGTCGGCGCTTCCTCGGTGAGCCGCACCGTGCTGAGGATCTTCTGCACGGTCTCTTCCGGGATCTCGTCCTTGACGCCCTTGGCGCCGTACAGGTTCCAGGTGACGAAGTCCCCGGCACCGTTCTTGAACGCGAAGGTGATCGCCTTGCCCTCGCTGTCGCACTTGCCGTTCTGCGGCGTGCCCTCCGAGTGCGCGGTGGCGAGGCTGCCCTTGAGACCCGAGGCGGTCGTGTACGCCTTGGGCTTCTCCGTCTTCACGCTCTTCTTGTCGGGCTGCGTGTAACCGCCGAAGATCCACCACGGCACACGGGTCTCCGCCGCCATGTCAGTGGTCTTGGCGCCGTTCTCACCACGGGTTCCGGCGGTGACGAGGGAGGTGTCCTCCTCGCGGCCGTCCTTGTCGTCGTCGCTCGTGCACCACTTGGACTTCAGATAGGCCGGGGCGGTGACGGTGGTGCGGCCCATCTCGCCGTCCTCCTCCTCCCATTCGAAGCCCACACTGGTGCCGGGGGTCTCGATCTCCCAGTCGGCCGGGACGTCGAACTTGGTGCCGAAACGGGTGTTCGTGACGACCTGCCAGCCCGGGACGGTCGCCTTCTCCGCCTCACCGCCCCGCGGGTTGTCCTCGGAGCCGGATTCGGATGTGCTCGGCTCCGCGGACGGGTCCGCGGACGCGCTCGCGGACGGCTTCTCGTCCTTCTTGCCGGCCGTGTCGTCCTTGTCGCCGCCCAGCACCAGGAAACCGGTGACACCGGCGGCCACGACGACAGCCGTCGCCGCCACGACGGCCACCAGCTTCGTCCGGTTCCCGCCGCCCCCGCCCTGCGGCGGCTGGGGCATGCCCACGGTGGCCGGCGTCCCCCACTGCTGTTGCTGCTGTGCGTAGGGGTTGGGCTGCTGGGCACCGGGCTGCTGATACGGATTCGGCTGCTGGTATCCCGGCTGCTGATACGGATTGTTCGACTGCGGGTTCTGCTCGCCCCCGGGCGGCTGGTTTCCTGGCCACATGGTCAGCCACCCTAGTCCTGCCAGTGAAACGATTAGGTCACCGCCCTTTGACAGGGACGTAGCAACCAGGGGGGAGCGCCGCGCGGCGGGCCGCCGGTACGGGCCGTCGGGGGGCGGACCCGGAGCCTGGCCGACGTGTTCTACTCATGGGTAACATGCGGCCATGAGCCAAGACCAGATGACCATCGGCGAGATGCTCGCCGCCACGGTGCCCATGGCCCGGACCCTCAACCTCGAGTTCCTGGAGACCACTTCGGAGCGGGCCGTGGTCTCCCTGCCGGATCAGGGCGACTACCACAACCACGTGGGCGGTCCGCACGCCGGTGCCATGTTCACCCTCGGTGAGTCGGCGAGCGGCGCCATCGTGCTCGCCGCCTTCGGGGACCAGCTCGCGCGAGCCGTACCGCTGGCGGTCCGCGCCGAGATCGCCTACAAGAAGCTGGCGATGGGCCCGGTCACCGCCACCGCGACCCTCGGTCGTCCGACCGCCGAGGTCGTGGCGGAACTGGACGAGGGTCGGCGTCCCGAGTTCCCGGTGTCGATCGCCATCCGGCGCGAGGACGGCGCGGTGACCGGGGAGATGACGGTCGTCTGGACCCTCCGTCCCAACGGCTGACCGAGGGGACGGGCCGGCGGCGGGCGGCGGTGGCGGGTTCGGTTCAGACGCCGCTGCCCGCCCCGTAAGGGCCGTACAGGTCCAGCAGACGGACCCGGGTGGCGTGCAGCCGGTGGGAGACCACGTTGCCCACCCATTGGGAGAGGTCCCGCCCGAGGGCCGGCTCCTCCTTGCTCAGCGCGTGGACCGCCGCGGCGTCGAACTCGTAGGCCCGCACCGGAGTGGCCGCCTCGGCGCCCAGATGCCAGACGTGCGGGCTGTACAGCCAGGACCAGCCGACGAGTTCGTTGTGGCCGAGACGTTCGATGACGACGGCCCGGCGGCCGGGCACGTGCATGTCGAGTTCGACGGTGCCGGTGCGGATCACCCAGAACCGGTCCGCGTGGCCACCCTCCTCGAACAGCCGGGCCCCTTGCGGGAAGGACACCTCCCGAGAGGTCTGCAGGAGTTTCACCCGGTGCTCGGTGGGCAGAGCGCGCGGCATGCTGGGGGACGGTGGAGCGAACATCGCGGACCTCCCATACGGGGTGCGGGAACTGCCGTTGTGATCTCAGCCTCCTGCGGAACCCCGTCCGTGGCCATGGGCCGTACGGCCCTGATGCTTCACGCCCGTCCCGTGCGAGGCCGGTCCCGCACGCCGAGGGGACCCGGCGGCCCGGGCGCTCCCCTCTCCACGGGGTGGGCCCTTCGGCACCCGCGGGGGACCCGCGGTCCCTGTCGCCAGGCTATTCTCCCGCCCGACGCTGTGGATGATCCCACCGACAACAGGAGGCGCACGTCATGTCCCGCACCATCACGGTCGGCTTCGACGGTTCGGCCGAGAGCCGGGCCGCGGCCGAATGGGCGGCCCGCGAGGCGAAGCTCCGTGGTCTGCCGCTCCGGCTGCTCGAGGTCCGCGAGCCCCTTCCGGAGCCTGTGGCCCGGGCACCGTTCCTCGGCGCGGAGAGCTCCTCCGCCGACGACTGGGACAGTGCGCGGCGTGAGGCCGCCGAGGGTCTGCGACTGCGCCACCCCGGCATCGAGGTCGCCGCGGAGCAGACCGCCGGTCGGCCCCACGAGGTGCTCGCCAAGGCGGCCGAGGACGCCGAACTGCTCGTGCTGGGCTCCCGGGGGATGGGCGCCTTCGCCGGATTCCTGGTCGGCTCCGTCGGCCTCGCCGTCGTGGCCCGTGCCGAGCGGCCCGTCGTCCTGGTCCGCGCCGGGGAGCAGGCCGCCGAGGAGCACGAGCCGGACCCCACGGGCATCCCGTCCGCCGCGACCCGCTACCGGCCCGTCCTCCTCGGCGTGGACGCCGACCGGCCCGACGACGCGGTGATCCGGTTCGCGTTCGCCGAGGCGGCCCGCCGGGGCACCGGCCTGCGCGTCGTGCACGGCTGGAACCTGCCGCCGTACTACGTCCACGGACTGCCGGCCGATCCGGACACGTACCAGGAGGTCAGCGCGGAGCAGGCCGCGACGCTGACGAAGGCACTCCTCCCCTGGCGAGCGGAGTTCGGGGACGTCGAGGTGACGGAGGAGTCCTTCGGCGGCAGCCCGTCCATCCGGCTGATCGAGGCGTCCCGGGAGTCCTCGCTCGTCGTGGTCGGGCGCCGCGTCCGCCGAAACCCGTTCGGCATCCGCGTCGGACCCATCGCCCACGCCGTGCTGCACCACTCCGCGGCACCCGTCGCCGTCGTCGCGCACGACTGATCCGGCAGAAGGCGGGACCGGGGCGCCGGACGGTGCCACGGTCCCGTCCTAGGGTGTGCCGTGCGCGTCGCGGTGCGCCTTCGCCAGTTCCGCGTACCTCGTCCCGTTGAGCGTCAGTCCCGCACGCTCCTCCTCCGTGAGCTCCCGCCGGACCTTCGCCGGGACCCCCGCGACGAGGGAGCCCGGCGGTACCTCCATGCCCTGCGGCACCAGCGCCTGTGCGGCCACCAGGGAACCGGCGCCGATCACCGCGCCGTTGAGCACCGTGGCACCCATGCCGATCAGGCAGTCGTCCCCGACCGTCGCCCCGTGCACCACGGCGTTGTGCCCGATGGAGACCCGCTCGCCGACGGTGACGGGGAAGCCGGGGTCGGCGTGCAGCGTGCAGTTGTCCTGGACGTTGCTGCTCGCGCCGACGGAGATGCTCTCCACGTCACCGCGCAGGACCGCGCCGTACCAGACACTGGTGCCAGCCCGCAGTGTCACGTCCCCGATCACCGTGGCGGTGGGTGCCACGAAGGCCTCCCGGTCCACCTGCGGCTCCCTGCCGCCGATACCGGTGATCAGTGCCCTGTGCGTCATCGTCGCCTCCTGGTCGGGTGTTGTCAGGCACCGTACGCCGGCACGGTGGGGTGAAGATCACAGGGCGTCCGGCTCTTCGGCGGCACGCCCGCCGACTACGGTGAGCGAGTGCCGAAGAGCAGGAACACGTTCTCGTCCCGGCTGCGCCGCCTCGCGCAGCGCGCCGTCCACGTGGGCTGGGCGTGGGCGCAGCGCACGGGCTCGGTGACCGCCGAGCACCCCGGTCGCTTCCGGTTCGGCGCGATGGGAACGGGCACCAGGCTGGCCTTTCCGCTCGGCACCGTCTTCGGTGAGCCCTGGATCCACCTCGGCGCCCACTGCATCATCGGCGAACAGGTCACCCTCACCGCCGGCCTGATGCCCGGTCTGGAGCTGGGCCCCGCCCCGATCCTGCGCCTCGGTGACGGCGTCGTCCTGGGCCGCGGCAGCCATGTCATCGCCGACACCACCGTCACCATCGGCAGCGACTGCTACTTCGGGCCGTACGTCTACATCACGTCCACCAACCACTCCTACGACGATCCCCACGAGCCCATCGGCAAGCAGTGGCCGCGGATGGACCCGGTGGAGATCGGTCCCGGCTGCTGGATCGGCACCGGGGCGGTGATCCTCCCGGGCGCGCGGATCGGGCGGAACGTGGTGGTGGCCGCGGGCGCGGTGGTCCGGGGCACGGTGCCCGACCACGCCGTGGTCGCGGGCGCCCCGGCCCGCGTCGTACGCCGCTGGACCCCGGCCGACGGATGGCAGCCGCCGCTGCGCACTCCGGCACCGGTGCCGATCCCGGAGGGCGTCACCCCGGAGCAACTGCGGGCACTGGCGACGCTGGACGCCGAGGACGTCAAGGACGTCAAGGAACCAGCCCGGCTGGTCGAGCTGGAGCCCGAGGGCTGACCCCGTCCTCAGCGGGCCGGCGGCCAGGGCGAAGGCCGCTGTCACGGAGAGCCGCGCAGTACAGTTCGGTGGACGATCGGGTGCACCGCACCGCAGTCGAAGTCGGGTGCACCGCACCGCAGTCGAACGAGTTGAACGCTGTCATCCGGAACATGGGACGGAACGTGTCGGATCTCGAGCTGCTGACCCAGTCGCTGGCGCGCAACGTCAAGCGCTGGCGCACCGAACGGGCCTTCACCCTGGACGCGCTCGCGGCGCGGGCCGGAGTGAGCCGCGGCATGCTCATCCAGATCGAGCAGGCCCGCACCAACCCGAGCATCGGCACCGTCGTCAAGATCGGCGACGCGCTCGGCGTCAGCATCACCACCCTGCTCGACTACGAGCGGGGCCCCAGGGTCCGTATCGTCCCCGCCGACCGGGCCGTGCGGCTCTGGCACACCGAGGCCGGCAGCTGGAACCGGCTGCTCGCGGGCACCGAGGCCCCCGGACCGGTGGAGATGTGGGACTGGCGTCTCATGCCGGGCGAGAGCAGTGACTCCGACCCGCACCCGGTCGGCACGGTCGAGCTGGTCCACGTCACGGCCGGAGAGCTGACGCTCACCGTCGACGGCGTGGAGCACCGCGTCCCGGCCGGCGCCAGCGCCTCCTTCGAGGCCGACACCCCGCACACCTACGGCAACCAGGGCGGCGAACCCATGGAGATGGTCATGGCGGTCTCGGTCCCGCCCGTGCGCTGAGACGCCCCACCGGCGCCCGCCGAGCGGCTGTTACGGTGCCGCCATGCGCGCACCCATCGGCTCCTTCGACCACGCCACCCCCGCTCCCGACTGCCTCGACGAACTCACCGCGCCGGTCGCCGCGGCCGTCCGAGCCTGGAACGGCAGCGTCCCCGCCGAGCAGATCCTCTACGTCGACACGGACCCGCGCTGGGCCGACACCGCCGTCTTCGTGGAGCACTACGGCCAGGACCTGCTGGAGCGGTCGGCGAACTGCGTGGTGGTGGCGGGCAAGCGCGGCGGCGAAACCACCCTCGCCGCGTGCGTCGTCCTGTCCACCACCCGGGCCGACGTCAACGGAGTCGTGCGCCGCCGGCTCGGTGCCCGCAAGGCGTCGTTCGCCCCGATGGACACGGCCACGGAGGAGAGCGGCATGGAGTACGGGGGCATCACCCCGATCGGACTCCCGGCCGACTGGCCGGTGCTGGTGGACGCGGCCGTCGTCGACCTGCCGTACGTGCTGGTCGGCAGCGGGCGCCGGCAGGGCAAACTCCTCGTGCCGGGCAAGGCCTTCGCCGAACTGCCGGGTGCGGTCGTGCTGGAAGGACTGGGAGTGGCCTGAGCGGGGCGTCGCGCCCCGCTCAGGCGGAGCCGGGACGCGCCGGTCACGCCGTCGCGTGGTGGGCCAGGGGCAGGTGCGGGTCCCGCTCGCCGGGGACGGGTTCCGGGTCGGCGTGGACCAGGGCCGCGGTCAGCCGGGGCACGGCGTGCAGCAGGGTGTGCTCGGCGTCGACCGCGATGCGATGGGCCTCCCGCACCGTCGCCCCGCCGTCCACCACGACCGCCACCTCGGCGCGCAGCCGGTGCCCGATCCAGCGCAGCCTCAGCTCACTCACGCCGCGTACTCCGGGGACCCGGGTCAGTGCCTGCTCCGCCCGGTCCACGAGCGCCGGGTCGACGGCGTCCATCACCCGCCGGAACACCTCCCGCGCGGCGTCCCTCAGCACCAGGGCGATCGCCGCGGTGATCACCAGTCCCACGACCGGGTCCGCGAGCTGCCACCCCAGAGCCGATCCGCCGGCCCCCAACAGCACGGCGAGTGAGGTGAACCCGTCCGTCCGGGCGTGCAGTCCGTCGGCGACCAACGCGGCCGAGCCGATGGCACGGCCGACCCGGATGCGGTAGCGGGCCACCCACTCGTTGCCCGCGAATCCGACGAGTGCGGCCACGGCAACCGCCGGGACGTGGTCCACGGGACGCGGATCGAGCAGCCGGTCCACCGCCGTCCAGCAGGCGAACGCCGCGGAGGCGGCGATCGCCAGCACGATCGCGATGCCGGCCAGGTCCTCGGCCCGGCCGTAGCCGTAGGTGAAACGGCGGGTTGCGGCGCGCCGGCCCAGCACGAAGGCGAGGGCGAGCGGTACGGCGGTCAGCGCGTCCGCGGTGTTGTGCACCGTGTCGCCGAGCAGCGCGACCGAGCCCGAGGCGGCCACCACGACCGCCTGGGCCAGCGCCGTCACGCCGAGCACCACCAGCGAGATCCACAGCGCCCGCAGGCCGCGGGCCGAGGACTCGAGGGCGGAGTCGAGCTTGTCCGCGGTCTCGTGGGAGTGCGGGGTGAGCAGGTGGCGGAGACGATGACGCGGGGACGTACCGGGGTGCGGGTGCGGGTGCGGGTGCTCGTGCCGGACGCTCATGTGGATCCCCTTCCGGTGGGCGGGGTGGACGGGGTGCCGCCCAGGGGACCATTATGTGCGTATGAGCGCACGCATGCACCTGTCACCTGCGCACGATGCGCACCCGCGCACCCCCGGCGACCAGCAGTTCACGCTCGCGGCGGAGCTCCTCGCCCTGCTCGGCGACCGCACCCGGCTGATCCTGCTGCACACCCTGACCGGCGGCGAGGCCGACGTCGGCACACTCACCGAGGCGTGCGGGGCGGCGCGACCCGCGGTCAGCCAGCACCTGGCACGGCTGCGCCTCGCGGGGCTGGTGGACACGCGGAAGGAGGGCCGCAGGGTGATCTACTCACTGCGCGACGGACATCTGCGCCGGCTGGTGGACGAGGCGCTGAACGTGGCCGACCACCGGATCGGCGGCCGTCCCCCGCACGACTGACGGCAGCAGCGGGCGCAGACGCCTCGTGCCGTGCACCTCGGCCCGGGCCGACGGGGCCCGCGGCAGGCACCGTCGTGCGCGGAAGGAGCACACTGGCAGGAGAGGGATGTGCAGTGTGGCAGTGCACGTTCACTGGAGGTGATCCGGATGCCCAGGACCCGGTCGCATTCGCGGTACGCCCCGGACCGGGGCCTCACCACCCGCATGGTGACGACGATGTTCCTGATCGGACTGCTCTATGTCGTCTTCGTCGGCGTTCTGCTGGCCCTCCTGAAGAACGCGTGGCCCGTCATCCTGCTGTTCGCGGGCGTCCTGTTCGTCGCGCAGTTCTGGTTCAGCGACCGGATCGCGGCCTTCAGCATGGGGGCGCGCGAGGTGACCCCCGAGCAGGCTCCCGGGCTCCACGGCTCCGTGGACCGCATCTGCGCCCTCGCCGACATACCCAAGCCGCGGGTGGCGATCGCCGACAGTGACCTACCGAACGCCTTCGCCACCGGCCGCAACGAGAGAACGGCCCTCGTGTGCGTCACCACGGGTCTGCTCCGCCGTCTGGAACCGGAGGAACTGGAGGGCGTCCTCGCCCATGAGCTGTCGCATGTCGCCCATCGGGACGTCGCCGTGATGACCATCGCGTCGTTCCTGGGTGTCCTGGCCGGTTTCATGACCCGCGCCGCGCTCTACACCGGGCTCGGCCGCACCAGCCGTGACAGCACCACCGCCCTCGTGGCGGTCCTGATCCCCCTGGTCAGTGCCGTCGTGTACGTGATCAGCTTCCTGCTGACCCGGCTGCTGTCCCGCTACCGCGAACTGTCCGCCGACCGCTCCGCCGCGTTGCTCACCGGCCGGCCGTCCGCACTCGCGTCCGCGCTCACCAAGGTGACCGGCGAGATGGCGAGGATCCCGACGAAGGACCTTCGCCGGGCAGAGCCGTTCAACGCCTTCTGGTTCGCACCGGCCTTCTCCTCCCGGGAGAGCCTGAGCCGGCTGCTCTCCTCCCACCCCACCCTCGAACAGCGCCTCGACCAGCTCGGCCGGATCTCGGCCCAGCTCGGCCGGGCATGACGATCCATGGAGGTGCCGTGCCGTGGGACTCCTCGACACCATCCTCGGCCGCAGCAAACCGGTGCGCCCGGACCTCGACCAGCTCTTCAGCCTGCCCGCGGCCGCGATCACCGTGCAGGCGGGGGCGGGGTTCACACCGACCGGGACCGGATCGGTCTGCTTCGCGAGCGTGGAGGGCGGCGCCTTCGACCGGCTCCAACAAGAGGTACGGGACCTGCTCGACGCCGACACCGGCCGGGGCGGCACGCCCGTCGAGTACACCAAGGACGCGTACGGGTACACGTGGCTCCTCGTCCATCAACCCGCCGACGACACCGCCTCACTGGTCAACGATCTGCACGCCGTCAACACGCTCCTCCAGGACGCGGGCTTCGGCCCGCAACTCCTCTGCTCCCTGATCGGGTTCCGGGCCACGTCGGACCCCCGGGCCCTGGCGCTGGTCTATCTCTACAAGCGCGGCACCTTCTACCCGTTCGCACCGCTCCCCGACGGCACGGAGCGGCGCGACAACGCGTTGGAACTCCAGATCAGGGCACTCCTCGCGGACGACCTGCGCATCGAGGACGATCTGGCCCGCTGGTTCCCGGTGTGGGGCGCCCCGGGTCTCACGGGGCCCCGGCCCTGAGGCCTGCCGCCGGCCCGGCCCCGGTCAGCCCAGCCGCGGTATCTCGATCGCCGGACAGCGGTCCATCACCATGTCCAGGCCCGCCGCGCGGGTCCGCTCGTAGGCCGCCTCGTCGACGACGTCCAGCTGGAACCACACCGCCTTGGCGCCCTTGGCGACGGCCTCGTCCGCGACCGCTCCGGCCAGTTCGCTGTTCACGAACACGTCGACGACGTCCACCTCGAAGGGGATGTCCGCGAGCGAGGCGTACCCCTGCTCGCCGTGCACCGTCTCGGCCTTCGGATGCACCGGCACCACCCGCTTGCCGAAGCGCTGCAACACCTGGGCGACGCCGTACGCCGCGCGCTGCCGGTTCGACGACAGGCCCACCACGGCCCAGGTGTCGCCCGTCTCGGACAGGATTCTGCGGACCGTGGCACCGTCACCGTACATGGACGCCTCCTGCGGATACGTGATCTCGATGCTGTGACAACCCCATGAGCACCGCGACTATTTCGCTTCGGCGAGCACCGCCCGGTGCCCTCCACCGGGCGGTGGGGACCGCCTGCCCGGAGCGATGTCCGTACCACGATCGATGTACGGCGTGTTCACGCGGAGTACGAGCGGGTGACTGCGTGGGCGGGACGTCGCCGCGACCTTCACCGTCCGGGAGCGCGAGGTGGTGCACTGGTCGCGGCCGGGCTGTCGAACGACCAGGTCGCCGCGCGGCTGGTGATCTCCCCGCTCACGGCCAAGACGCGCATCGCTCGGGCGATCACCGAGTTCCTCCGAGGATGCCCCGGCCTTCAGGCCGAGGTGGGGGTACCTCCCGCTTGCGGGGGAGAATCGGACTCCTGCGGAGCAGGGCAGGGAAAGCCGAACCGCCGTCAGGGCGATTCGGTGTCTGTCTCGGCGGCGGTGCGCTCGCCCTCCAGGCGGTAGACGATCTCGGAGTTGAGTGACCTGCGGGCGGACTTGGCCTGAGCGGCCAGCCACGCGTGAAGGTCGGCGGGCAGCCGGAGCGTGATGCGCTTCTCTTCATCCATGGTCCAAGACTAGTGGTTCCCTGACGTCTGTTCAGTGGTACGGTGACACCATGACGACGCGACAGGGAGCAGGGCAGGACGCCGGGCACGCCCGGTACACCTACCGGCTGCGCGTGTCGTCGACCGCCCGCACCGCGCTCCTTGCTGAATGGGACCGCTGCCGGTGGCTGTGGAACGAATGTGTTGCCAAGTCCCGGCAGGTACACGCCCACAACCGCGCGCACCCGACGACAAGCTGACGTGCGGTCCGGCGCAGCTCGACAAGATGCTGACCGAGGCCCGCAACAAGCTGCCGTGGCTGCGGGACGGCGCGAGCGTCCCGCAGCAGCAGACGATCCGGGACTTCGCCACGTCCCGCTCCAAAGCGCTGAAGGACATCGAGAAGCAACTGCCGGTCAGGCAGCGCGCGGGCATGCCCCGGCACAAGCGCAAGCGTGACGCCGAGCCGACGCTGAACTACACCAAGCGCGGGTTCCGGCTGAAGGCTGGCCGCCTCCACCTCTCGGGCGGCATCGCCCTGACCGTGGTGTGGTCGCGGGAACTGCCGTCCGCTCCGTCGTCGGTGCGGGTGTACCGGGACAGTGGCGGCCACTGGTACGCGTCGTTCGTCGTCGCCACCGAAGTGCAGCCACTCCCCGAAACCGGCGCCGTGCTCGGTGTCGACTGGGGCGTCAAGGAGACCGCCACCACCACATCGGACGCGCACGACCTCCCGCACGCCCAGCACGGGCGCAAGGCACAGGCCAAGCTGACCCGGTACGACCGGATGATGGCCCGCCGTAAGCCCGCCGAGGGGCAGGCCGCCTCCAGTGGGTACCGCGAGGCGAAGAAGCTGCGCGCCAACGCGTACCAGAAGGTCACCCGGCAGCGGCAGGACACCGCCCGCAAGTGGGCGAAACGCGTCGTGACCGACCACGACGCCATCGCCGTCGAGGACTTCCGCCCGAAATTCCTCGCCAGGACCACCATGGCCCGCAAAGCGGCGGACGCCGCGATTGGCGCCACCAAGACGGCCCTGATCGAGATGGGCCGCAAGCACGGGCGGGACGTCCGCCTCGTGCATCCCGCGCACACCACCATGGACTGCGCATTGTGCGGAGCGAGAATCAAGCACGCACTGCCGCTGTCGGAACGTACCTACACCTGCACCACATGCGGAACCGTGTCCCCCAGGGACAAGAACTCCGCACACATGATGCTGGTCCGGGCTGGTCTCAACCCGGTTGGTGCTGAGGGCGTAAGACCTCTGGGGGCGCTGCTCCCGAAGGCGGCCTGAGCCAGGAATCCTCTCCCTCCGGGGAGGGGAGGATGTCAAGAAACTGGGCGTCCGCGACCGTGTCCAGCTTGTCGTCCTGGCCTACGAGACCGGGCTGATCCAGCCCGGCCACACTGCCGGGGACGCCCTGCCGGAAGGCCGCTGACCTCCGAAAGCTCCAGGCTCGGCACCGAGGATCGTGGCACTGACAGCACCCGCGCGAAGCCGACTCGCCGGCTCGGCGCCACAGTCACGGATTCTTGCCGTGCCCTGCCGCCGGACGGCTCGACCGGCAGGGCACGGCAGTGCGGTGATTTTCGGGGGCGAGGGTAGGTCCCGGACGGCACGACGGGCCCGAAAAGCGTGCGAGATGCCTGCGCGGGCCCGCTCGTGCGCCTACGCTCGCCTCGTGCTGCGCATCACCGACGCCCGGACCGGCGAACCCGTGGACGCCACCCCCGCCCGGCGGGGCCTCACCCGTGTCGAGGCCCACACGCGCGGATTCGATCCGACGAACCTGCGGGTGCTGCTCGTCGCCGACCTGCTCGTGCGTGCCCTGGAACTCGGCGGCACCCCGGTGTGGGCGCTGCTCGTGGGCGAACGGGACCTGCCCGAACTGCGCGCGGCGGGCGCGGCCCTCGGCGTACGGCCCTTCGAGGACAGCCGGGACGCCGGCACGGGGCTGGGCGAGGCCCAGGTCCTGCACGTGGTGAGCGAGGGCGGCGAGACGCCCGACGGAGTCCGGGTCGCCGTCGCGCCCGTCCGTCCGGAAGCCCCCGGCGTATCGGACGGCACCGACCCGACCGTTCTGCGTCTAGCCCTGCTCGCGCCCCCCAGGAGCAGTCCGCTGCGGCTCGACCCGGCCGCCCTGGACGACGCCACCGGCACCCTCGCGCGCTGGCGCGGCGCGGTCGCCGCCTGGGCGCACCGGCCCTCGCGGCCCATCCCCGACGCGGTGCGCGCGGACCTGCGCACCGCCTGGGAGGACGACCTGGACGCGGGCGGCGTCCTCCGCGTGCTGCGGGAGGTGGAGAGCGCACCGGACCTGCCGGACGGAGCCCGCTTCGAGACGTACGTCTACGCGGACCGGCTGCTCGGCCTCGACCTCGCCCGAGACCTGGGATCCCCGGCGTGAGCGGGACGGCGGGGACGACCGGGGCGACCGGGGCGACCGGGCGCACCGGTGCGGGCCGGGCGCGACGGCTGGTCGTCCTGCGGCACGCCAAGTCCGCCCTGCTCGACGGTGTCGCCGACCGGGACCGCCCGCTGGCCGCGCGCGGCCGCCGGGACGCGCCCGCCGCCGGACGCGTGATCGCCGAGACCACCGGCCTGCCCGGTCTCGTGCTGTGCTCCACCACCGTCCGCACCCGCGAGACCTGGGAGCTGGCGGCGGCGCAGTGGGACACGTCCGTGCCGGTCCGGCACGAACCGCGGCTGTACGCCGCCGACGTCCCCGCACTCCTGGCCGTGCTGCACGAGGTGCCCACCGATGTCGGCACCCTGCTGCTGATCGGCCACAACCCGGGCCTGGCCGACCTCGTCGTGACACTGGCCGGCGACGGCGTGGACGACACGCTCGACCGGGTCCGCACCAAGTTCCCGACCTCCGCGATCGCCGTACTGTCCTGGCGCGGTGCCGGCTGGCCGGACCTCCTCCCCGGCACCGCCCTGCTGACCGCCATGACCGTGCCCCGGGGCGCCGCATAGGCTGGCCGGATGCAGGACGAGTACCGCACCGTCGCCCGCGCGGGTGTGCACGAGACCGAGATCAACCGCTCCCGCTTTCTGTGCGCCCTCGCCCCGGCGGCCACCGAGCAGGAGGCGCGGGAGTTCGTCGCCGCCGTCCGCAAGGAGCACGCCGACGCCACGCACAACTGCTGGGCGTACGTCATCGGCGCGGACGCCTCCGTCCAGAAGGCCAGCGACGACGGGGAACCCGGCGGCACCGCGGGCGTCCCCATGCTCCAGATGCTGCTGCGCCGTGACATGCGGTACGTCGTCGCGGTCGTCACCCGCTACTACGGGGGCGTCAAGCTCGGCGCGGGCGGGCTGATCCGCGCGTACGGCGGCGCCGTCGGCGAGGCACTGGACACCGTCGGCACGCTCACCCGCCGCCGGTTCCGGCTGGCCACGCTGACGGTCGACCACCAGCGGGCCGGCAAGATCCAGAACGACCTGCGCTCCACGGGGCGCACGGTGCGGGACGTGCGCTACGCCGAGGCGGTCACGATCGAGATCGGCCTCCCCGACTCCGACGTGGACGCCTTCCGGTCCTGGCTCGCGGACGCGACGGCCGGGACCGCCCGCTTCGAGCTGGGCGGCGAGGCATACGGGGACGCGTGACCACCGGGGTGCATTGCGGGCCTCGGGTGCATAACGGGCACATGGGTCCCGGGTCATGACAGGGCAATACGGGAGTCACCGGCCGTGCCGTCGGACCCGGCCGTTACTCTCGGGGGTCATGAGGCTGCTGCACAAACTTTCGAGGTGCTGCTTACCGTAAGTGCGCTGATTCGACAAAGGTGCAGGTCAGGAGGATGTCGCTCCGTCAATGAGGGGCTCGTCGGTGGTGCCGGTGCTGGTTCGGTGCTGACCTGTGGGCACCCCTCGTCATCCCTGGTGACCTGTCCCGTGCTGGTTCCGTGCTGAGCGGGAAGGGCTTCGAGTTCCGGGCGGTGGAGCGAGGTCTGGCAGCCGCCCGGTTCGCGGTCGCCGAGCCGGTGGGTTTGGTGAGGCGGCTTCTGATGGACCGGTTTTCATGTGCCTGCGTCGGTAACGCCCACCCCACGACAGTTGTCCCCGGCAAGCGGAGCTGTGAGCGGCGTTTCGATCCGCGTCGATCGTGCCGGACGCGATGCGTCAGGCGACTCGTTGCCGGGCTCGGGGAGGAATGAGGAGCGTGTGCAGGCTTGTGTCGTCCCGGTCCGTGGTGATGTGAGGAGACCCTTGCCCTGTTCCGTCACTCTGATGTCCGTCGGGAGTGACCATGCCTGACACCGATCTTCTGCGTGCCGGCCGTGACGGTGATCAGTTCCACTGTCACTGATCTCTTCTCGTCGCTCGCCCAGCGGCGGGGTTTCCAGGAGTACCTGACCGGGCTGCTGCTGCGGGACCGGAACAAGACGGTCACGGCCCTGGCCGGAGCCGCCCCGGTGGCCAAGGCTCAGCATCCGGCGGTGCACGGCCGCAGTTCTTCCTGTCCGAATCCACGGGGGAGCACGAGCGGGTCAACGCCCGGCGCCTGGAGCTGCCGCGGGCCGATGCAGCGACCGCCCTGCAGGCGGGCGGGGTGCTGGTGGTCGACGACTCCGAGGGCCGTAAGGACGGCACCACGACCGCGCACGTCGGGCGGCAGTGGCTGGGACGCTACGGCAAGACCGACAACGCCGTGGTCACCGTGACCACGCTGTGGGCCGGCGAACGCCTCTGCTGCCCGCTGCACGTGTTGCCCTGCACCCCGGTCCACCACTTCGCCGGTGGCCGAAGCGACCCGGCCTTCCGCACCAAGTGGCGGATCACCACCCGGCCGGCCGGGCTCGGGCCGCCGGATTCCCCTTCCGCGCCGCGGTGGCCGACGGCGCCTACGGCGACCAGGCCCGCACCCCGGTGGACGCCGCCCGCGAGCCGGCCTGGGGTGGTCAGGAGGAGCCCGGCGCGTGGACGCCCGGTCGTGCTTCCGCGACGGACACAGCGCCACCGGGTGGGCCACCGACGCCACGCTCGGTTTCTGGGGACCGGACGGGATCCCCCGGCTGGTGGTGGCCGCCACCGATCCGGCCACCCTGCCGGAGAAGGCCATCTGGTACCCGGCCACCGGTCTGCCCCGGCCCGGCGGCCCGCGCGCCGTCGAGTCCCCCTGTCCGCCCGCCGAGTACGAACGCGAGTGGTGGTGGCGACAGGAAGCCACCCGCAGTCCGCCTGAAACAAGATCACCGGACTCTACGAAAATCGGGGCAGTTCAATCTGGAGCGCACCGGGGATTTCAACGAGGTCCTCGCCGGTTTCCTCGCCCAGCTCCCCTCGCTGCCGTAATGTGTGCCGCTCGAAAAGTCATCGTCGCCGGTCAAGCGATGCAGCGGTACTCGCTGATCATGCCGTCGAGGATCTGGGTCCGCAGCACTCGGCGGGCGTTGAGGTCGTGCACCGTGGCGGCGGGCCGTTCCTCGGCGTCAGGCGGGGGTTGCTGTCGGGCTTGCTGAGGTCGGTGGGCGTTGCAGTGCCGCTGCAGGCGGCCAGGACCTGGCGGGCGTGGGCCCCGGTCACGATCAGGACGTGGTCGAGGGCCTCGCGCCGGATGCTGCCGATGATTCTCTCGCCGTGGGCGTTCATCCGAGGGGTCCGTGGCGCGCTCTTGACGACGTCCAGGTCCTCGGCTCGGTGAGCCGGAGGTGCTGCACACCGAGCACGAGCGCATCCTCCAAGCCCTGCGCGACCACTCGGCCGAGGTGGCCCGTGCCGAGATGCGCGCGCACCTCCAGCGAAGCCTGGAGCAGCGCCTTCACACGCTAGTCAACGGGGACGGGAACGCCGGCCAGTGAATGCCCCGCCGGGGACGGGTCACACCTCGTCCCCGGCGAGCTGCCGGCTGCCGTCCACCGGGCCGCCCGGCACGTACGACATGGAGCAGGACCGGCCGGTGCCTCACGCCCCGACGAGTCCGGGATGGTGGCGGCGAGCAACCTCGGGGTGGGCACGGAGCCAGCCTTTGAGTTCGTTGCGGCCGTACTCGGCGAACAGCGGGTTGGCCGGATCCCGCGTCGCGCCTGGTGCCAGGTGGGCGTTCGGGAAGGGCACCGGGTCGATGCGCGCGTCCAGGCGCGGGTTGTAGAAGAAGGGCACCGAGAACCGCTCACGGGTGCCGGGGGGGCTCACGACGCGATGGTTGGTGGCCTTGAGGTAGCCGTTGGTGGCCACCTCCAGCAACTCCCCGAGATTGACCACGAACGCGCCGGGCAGCGGAGGCACTTCGCGGAACGTTCCGTCCGGTTGCTGTACCTGCAGGCCGCCCACGTCGTCCTGGAGGAGCAGAGTGAGGAAGCCGTAGTCCTTGTGCGCGCCGACCCCTTGATCGTTTCCGTCCGGGGCCCGGCCGGGATAGCGGACCAACTTGAGGTGCAGATGCGGCCGTTCGGCGAAGGCGGGCGCGTAGAAATCGGAGGGGGCTCCGACAGCGGTCAGTAGTTCGCGGAGCAGCCGGTCCGCCACCTCGCACAGTCGGCCGATCCAGTTCAGGGCGACGGTGCGTAGTTCCGGCAGGGCAGCGGGCCACTGATTGGGGCCTTCGAGCCACCAGAACGACGGCTCGCCGGGACCCGGTATGCGCGGAGGGCGCTCGGCGCCGATGTCGAGTTGGTCGCGCCAGTCGCGGTTTCCCGTGGTGCGCTCGTCTCCGATGCGGGTGTAACCGCGGAAATGAGGTGAGTTGAGGTTGCTGATGGCGTGCCGGTCGGCCTCGGGGAGGGTGAAGAATTTCCGGACCGCGGCCATCAGCGCGTCTGTCTCGGCGGGATCGACACCGTGGCCGACGAGGTGGAAGAAACCGACCCGATGTGCAGCGGAATGCAGTGCGTCATGGAGACGAGCGCGTTCGTCCTTGCCTCTGTGTGCGGCGGACAGGTCGATCACCGGCAGGTCGTGCGAGTGAATGTGTTCGGGCATGGGTGTATCCGATGAGTCGGGGAATGGGTGGGGCCCGCGGTGGCGGGACGTTGCGTCGGCGGGTTGCGCCACTCCGCGTGACAAATGGCGGAGGGGGTGCGCAGCGGATACGGTCGGCTGCTCGCGCGGCAGGGCGGTCAGACGCAGAAGCGACAGATGGCACTGGCCACACGGACCAGGTCCACGTGACGGCGGCTGACGAGCATGACCATGCCTGGAGCATAGATCATCTGCGCCGGCTTCGGACGGGGAATCTCCTGACCCGTCTCGCACGGTGGCGCCGTCGTCCGCCGGTCCGGCCGGCTCATCTGCTCGAGGGGGTTCCACGGACACTGTCACGTTGGCCGGCGCATGGGATGATCTTGGGGTTGGCCGTGCTGGGCAGGGGACCACCGTGGAGACCGTGCCGCCTGGTCCGCCCCGCGGCTGCGGGACAACCCGCAGCCGGACAGAGAAGGCCGGTGATGTAACGGGACGCCTCTTGGCAGTCCATGTCAGGGTACTCCCGACCACCATTACGGGCTCGTACCCGGGCCTGATCAGGCCGTTGGTCGGCGTCGGACCTCGCGTTCCGGCGCCCTTCAACGTTCTCCCGCACACGCGCCGACAGGGGGTTTACGTCGTGCGCTTATCCCCGGCGCACAGAGAGCAGGCCGCAGCACATTTGCCCGGGGTAATTTGAGGTCAGTGATGGATCAGGGGGCGACATGCGTTAGCGTGGCGAGCGTTGACGGCGAGCCCCGTGCTGGTTCGTGCTGGTTTTAGAGGCGCAGTAGGGGTAAACGTGCAGGTCAGAGTGATTGCATGAAATTGCTGCACACTTCCGACTGGCACCTCGGCCGGTCGTTCCACCGGGTCGGCATGCTCGGTGCCCAGGCCGAGTTCATCGGCCACCTGGTGGCGACCGTGTGCGAGTACGCCGTCGACGCGGTGGTCGTGTCGGGAGACGTGTACGACCGTGCGGTGCCGCCGCTCGCCGCGGTGGAGCTGTTCGACGACGCCCTGCACCGCCTCGCAGGCCTCGGTGTGCCGACCGTGATGATCTCCGGGAACCACGACTCGGCCCGCCGTCTCGGCGTCGGAGCCGGACTCATCGGGCGCGCGGGCATCCACCTGCGGACCGACCCCGCGGCGAGCGGCACCCCGGTGATGCTGTCCGACGCGCACGGGGAGGTCGCCTTCTACGGGCTGCCCTACCTGGAACCGGCGCTGGTCAAGGACGAGTTCGGAGTGGAGAAGGCAGGCCACGAGGCAGTGCTCGCGGCCGCCATGGACCGGGTCCGCGCCGACCTCGCCGCCCGTCCGCGCGGCACCCGGTCCGTGGTCCTCGCGCATGCCTTCGTCACCGGCGGCGCACCGAGCGACAGTGAGCGGGACATCACCGTCGGCGGGGTCGCCGCCGTGCCCGCCGGAGTGTTCGACGGCGTCGACTACGTGGCGCTCGGCCACCTGCACGGCTGCCAGACCCTCACCGAGCGGGTGCGCTACTCCGGCTCTCCGCTTCCGTACTCCTTCTCGGAGGCGGATCACCGCAAGAGCATGTGGCTCGTCGACCTGGCCGCCGACGGAACGGTCACCGCCGAGCGGCTCGACTGCCCGGTGCCGCGTGCCCTCGCCCGGATCCGCGGAACCCTGGAGGAACTGCTCGCCGACCCCGCCCTCGCGCGGCACCGGGAGGCGTGGGTCGAGGCCACGCTCACCGATCCGGTCCGCCCCGCCGACCCCATGGCCCGGCTCACCGAACGCTTCCCGCACACCCTGAGCCTCGTCTTCGAACCCGAACGCGAGCCCGACGACCCGTCGGTGTCCTACGCCCGGCGCCTCGTCGGCCGCGACGACCAGCAGATCGCGGAGGACTTCGTCGCCCATGTGCGCGGCACCGGCCCCGACGATCACGAGCGGGCCGTCCTGCGGGACACCGTCGACGCGGTCCGCGCCGCCGAGGCCGTGAACGAGGTGGCGCGGTGAGGCTGCACCGGCTCGACATCACCGCCTTCGGTCCCTTCGGCGGCTCACTGACCGTCGACTTCGACGAACTCTCCGCCGCGGGCCTCTTCCTGCTGCACGGCCCCACCGGCGCCGGCAAGACCTCGATACTCGACGCCGTCTGCTACGCGCTGTACGGCGCCGTCCCCGGGGCCCGGCAGAGCGGGCAGGGCATGGCGCTGCGCAGCGACCACGCCGCCCCCACCACCCGCACGGGGGTCACCCTCGAACTCACCGTCGCCGGCCGCCGGCTGGAAGTCACCCGGCAGCCGCCCTGGCAGCGCCCGAAGAAACGCGGCACCGGCACGACACTCGACAAGGCGCAGACCTGGCTGCGCGCATACGATCCGGCGAGCCGGTCCTGGAAGAACCTCAGCCGCTCCCACCAGGAGATCGGCGAGGAGATCACCCAGCTCCTCGGCATGAGCCGGGAGCAGTTCTGCCAGGTCGTCCTGCTGCCCCAGGGCGACTTCGCGCGTTTCCTGCGCGCCGACGCGGAGGCGCGCGGCAGACTGCTCGGCCGGCTCTTCGACACCCGCCGTTTCGCCGACATGGAGAAGCACCTCGCAGAACGTCGTCGTGCCACCGAGTCCCGGGTACGGGACGGCGACGCCGAACTGCTCGCCGACGCGCACCGGATGCAGCAGGCCGCGGGCGGGGCCATGGAGCCGGCAGACCTCGTGCCGGGCGAACCGGGGCTGGCCGAGAGCGTGCTGAGCGCGGCCGCCGTGGCCCGTAGCACCGCCCGCGAACAGCTCACCGTCGCCCACTGCCGCCTCGCCGCGGCCGAGTCCGCCCAGGCCGCCGCCGACCGGTCACTGGACGACGTACGCGAACGGGACCGGCTGCAGCGGCGGTTCGCCGAGGCGCGGCAGCGCGCGGCACGGCTGGCGGAGCGGGCCGGCGCCCGGCAGGAGGCGCAGTCGCGCCTGGACCGGTCCCGGAAGGCCGAGACGGTCGCCCCCGCCCTGGAACTGCGGGAGTCCGCCGACGCCGAACACCGGCGGGCGGCCGACGCCGAGGCGCGTACCCGCACCCTGCTCCCCCCGGTCCTCAGGGACGCGGGTGCGGCCGGGCTCGCGGCCGCCGCACGCCGGGCCACCGAGGAACTGGGCGGGCTGGAGTCGGCCCGCCGCGCCGAGCGGCGGCTCACGGAACTCATCGAGGAGCGGGCCGGTCTGGACCGCCAGGAGCGCGCCGACGACGACGTGCTCGACGAGTCCGAGGCGTGGCTCACCCGCTGGGAGGAGACCCGCACCGGCCTCCAGGCCCGTATCGAGTCCGCGCAGGAGGCCGCGGCCCGGGCCGGTGAGCTCGCGGTGCAACGCGACACCGCGCACAAGCGGTTGACCGCCGCACGGCTGCGGGACCAGCTGGCCGAGGACACCGAGGACGCCGCCGAACAGGCCCGCGCGGCCCGGGAACGGGCACTCGAGGCCAAACAGCACTGGCTCGACCTCAAGGAACAGCGGTTGGCCGGCATCGCCGCCGAACTCGCCGCGGGCCTCACCGACGGCGACCCCTGCGCCGTCTGCGGGGCCACCGAACACCCCGCCCCCGCCCGCAAGGTCGCCGGCCATGTCGACCGCGAGGCGGAGGAGCGGGCCCTGGCCGCCCACCAGGGCGCCGAGGAGCACCGGGCCGACGAGGAAGGCCGCCTCGGCGCCGTACGTGAGGCGCTGGCCGCCGCCGGAGCGGAGGCGGGAGACACACCGACCGCTCACCTCACCCGAGAGGTCGAGGAGTTGGAACGTCGGTACGCGCAGGCCCGGGATGCCGCCTCCGTTCTGCACTCCGTCCGGGAACAGCTGCGCCAGGCGGAACACGAGCACGAACGACGCGTCGCCGCCCAGCGGGAGGCGGCGGTCCGGACCGCCGCCCGGGCGGGTCAGCGGGAGCGGCTGGATCATGAACAGGCCGCACTGGAGAAGGAGTTGACGCAGGCGCGGGGCGACGCGGACAGCGTGGCCGCGCGCGCCGCGCAACTGGAGCGGCGCGCCGCACAGTTCACCGACGCAGCCGACGCCGCCCGCATCGCCGACGGCACCGCACAGCGGCTCAAGGAGGCCGACGGCCGACTCGCCGACGCCGCCTTCCGGGCAGGCTTCGCCACCCCGCGGGCGGCGGCCGAGGCACTCATCGACGCGGCCGCCCACCGCGAACTGCAGGACCGGCTGGAGGCCTGGCGGCAGGAGGAGGCCGCCGTACGCGCGGTGCTCGCCGAGCCGGGCACCGCGGCCGCCGCCCAGCAGCCCCCCGCCGACCTCACCGCCGCACAGCGCACCGCCGAGGACGCGGACCGCAGGACGCGCGAGGCGGCCTCCGCACGCGATGCCGCCGCCCGCCGCTGCGCCGAACTCGACCGGCTCTCCGCGCGGGCCACCGCCTCGGTGCGCCGGCTGGCGCCGCTGCGCGAGGAGTACGACCGGGTGGCCCGCCTGGCAGGTCTCACCGCGGGCACCTCGGCCGACAACGAACGCAGGATGCGCCTGGAGTCCTACGTCCTGGCCGCCCGCCTGGAGCAGGTCGCCGCCGCGGCGACCGCCCGGCTGCACCGCATGTCCTCCGGCCGCTACACCCTGGTGCACTCCGACGACCGCACCGGACGCGGGCGCAGCGGCCTCGGACTGCATGTCGTGGACGCGTGGACCGGCCGGGAGCGGGACACCGCGACCCTCTCGGGCGGCGAGACCTTCTTCGCCTCGCTCGCCCTCGCGCTCGGACTCGCCGACGTCGTCACCGACGAGGCCGGCGGGGTCCGGCTGGACACCCTCTTCATCGACGAGGGCTTCGGCAGCCTCGACGACCAGACGCTCGACGAGGTCCTGGACGTCCTGGACTCCCTGCGGGAACGCGACCGCAGCGTGGGCATCGTCAGCCACGTCGCCGACCTGCGCCGCCGGATCCACGCCCAACTCGAGGTGGTGAAGGGCCGGTCGGGCTCGACGCTGCGGCAGCACGGCGTCACCTGAGCCGAACCCGCGGGTACCCCACCGGAGTCGGCCCTGTCACGTTTCACACATGCCGCGATACACGAAGCCGGGCACGGTGAAGCGGTCGGAACCGGACGGCGACCGTCATCCGTGTGCGCCGCGTCCCACGGCCGCCCATCAGGCGCCGCGCGCTTCCCCGGCGGGCGGTGGGGGATGCCCGACGACCCCGCCCGCCTCATCGCGTGGCTGACCACGGACGAGGCGATTGGGGTCTCCCCTGCTCGAACGGAGTTGAGAGCTTGGGGAAGGATCACCGGTCAGGTCGTCGACTCCGAAGGGGGTTTCACGCGCTGACCGGGGCCGCCTACAGTGCCGACAGTTCGTCCACCAGGTCGTCCAGGCCCAGCGAGCCCTGGGACAGTGCCGCCATGTGCCACGCCTTGGGGTCGAAGGCGTCGCCGTGCCGCTTGCGGGCGTTCTCCCGGCCGAGCAGCCAGGCCCGCTCGCCGAGCTTGTAGCCGATGGCCTGGCCGGGGATCGTCAGATAGCGGGTCAGTTCGCTCTCCACGTAGTCCGCGGGACGGCTGCTGTGCGCCCCGAAGAACTCCTCGGCCAGCTCAGGCGTCCAGCGCTCGCCCGGGTGGAACGGCGAGTCCGCCGGGATCTCGAGCTCCAGGTGCATGCCGATGTCCACGATGACCCGGGCGGCCCGCATCATCTGCGCGTCCAGGTAGCCCAGCCGCTCCTCCGCGTCCGCGAGGAAACCGAGCTCGTCCATCAGCCGCTCCGCGTACAGCGCCCAGCCCTCCGCGTTGGCGCTCACCATGCCCACGGAGGCCTGGTAGCGGGACAGGTCCTCGGCCACGTGCGCCCACTGCGCCAGCTGGAGGTGATGGCCCGGGACGCCCTCGTGGTACCAGGTCGACACCAGGTCGTAGACCGGGAAGCGGGTCAGTCCCATGGTCGGCAGCCAGGTGCGGCCCGGCCGCGAGAAGTCCTCCGACGGAGGCGTGTAGTACGGTGCCGCCGCGCTGCCCGGCGGGGCGATCCGCGACTCCACCCTCCGTACCCGCTCGGCGAGTTCGAAGTGGGTGCCGTCCAGGGACTCGATCGCCCGGTCCATCACGCCCTGGAGCCACTCGCGGACCTCGTCGACGCCCTCGATGTGCCGGCCGTGCTCGTCGAGGTGCGCGAGCGCCACCCACGGCGTCTCGGCGCCCGGCAGGATCTTCTCGGCCTCCTTCCTCATCTCGCCGAGCAGGCGGTGGTACTCGGCCCAGCCGTAGGCGTACGCCTCGTCCAGGTCGAGGTCGGTGCCGTTGAAGTACCGGGCCCAGCGGGCGTAGCGCTCCCGGCCCACTGTGTCGGGGGAGCCCTCGATCGTCGGCGCGTACACGTCGCGCATCCAGTCCCGCAGCTCCACCACGGCCGCGGTCGCGGTGCGGGCGGCCTCGTCCAGCTCGGCGCGCAGTGCGTCGGGTCCCGCCGAGGCGAAGTCCTCGAACCAGCCGCGGCCCTCGCCGGTGTCCGCCCATTCGGTGAGCTGCCCGACGAACGTGGCGGTCGGACGCGGAGCCGCGTACAGCTTGCGCTCCAGGCCGAGCGCGAGGGACTCCCGGTAGCCCGCCAGCGCGGCCGGCACCGCGCGCAGCCGCTCGGCGACCGCCGCCCAGTCCTCCTCGGTCTGCGTCGGTGTCACGGTGAACACCTCGCGCACCGAGTGGGCGACCGTGCCCAGGTTGCCGACCGACCGCAGCCCCTCGTCGGCCTCGTACACGGCGATCTCCGCGGTGAGCCGCTCCCGCAGCAGCCGGGCACAGCGGCGCTCGATGTCGCTGTCCGCGCCGGGCCGGGCCTCGGCCTCGTCGAGCCGGGCGAGCGTGGCCCGCTGGAGTTCCGCGAGCGCCGCCTGACCCGCGGGCGAGAGATCGGGCAGACGGCGGGAACTCTCCTGCACGCCGAGATACGTACCGGTGACCGGGTCGAGGGCGATGAGGTCGTCGACGTAGGCGTCGGCGACCTCGCGGGGCAGTGGGCTGTTGGTCTGTGACATGCGGACCATCCTGGTACGCGGCCCGCCGCCCGTCACCCGGTTTGAGCCGAGGGCGAAGACGGCAGCAGCGGGCCGCAGTCCCACTGCTGGAAGATCAGCCGGGTCTCCACGCGCGCGACCTCCCGCCGCGAGGTGAACCCGTCCAGCACCAGCCGCTGCAGATCCGTCATGTCCGCGACCGCGACATGGATCAGATAGTCGTCCGGTCCGGTCAGGTGGAAGACGGTCAGCGACTCCGGCAGCGCCCTGATCCGCTCCACGAACGGTCCCACCAGCTCCCGCCGGTGCGGTCTGACCTGCACCGACAGCAGTGCCTGAAGTCCCCGCCCCAGCTTGGCCGGGTCCAGTTTCAGCCGATGCCCGAGGATCACGCCGCAGCGGCGCAGCCGGGTCACCCGGTCCAGGCAGGTCGACGGCGCGACCCCGACCTGCGCGGCGAGGTCCCGGTACGTCGTCCGGGCGTCGTTCTGCAGCAACCCCAGCAGACGCAGGTCCACCGGATCCAGTACGACGGATTCAGCCATGGGCCGAACGTAGCACGGAGATCTCCGCCGACACCCCCTCCTGTGTTCACCCTTCGGTCCATGGACTGGGACAAGGACGTACGCACGGACACACTCAGCACCACGAGAGCACTCGCCACCGAGGCCGTGCACGCCGGCCGGGACGACCTCGCCCGGCAGGGACTGCACGCCCCGCCGATCGACCTGTCCACCACCTACCCCTCGTACGACAGCCGCGGCGAGGCCGCCCGCATCGACTCCTTCGCCGCCACCGGCGCGGAACCGGACGGCCCGCCCGTCTACGGGCGGCTCGGCAACCCGACCGTCGCCCGTTTCGAGACCGCCCTGGCCCGCCTGGAGGGCACCGAGGCCGCGGTCGCGTTCGCCAGCGGCATGGCCGCGCTCAGCGCCGTCCTGCTGGTGCGCGGCTCCATGGGGCTGCGCCACGTCGTGGCCGTACGCCCCCTGTACGGGTGCAGCGACCACCTGCTGACGGCCGGGCTGCTCGGCTCCGAGGTGACGTGGACCGACCCGGCCGGGGTCGCCGACGCGCTGCGCCCGGACACCGGTCTGGTCCTGGTGGAGTCGCCGGCCAACCCGACCCTCGCCGAGGTCGACCTGCGGGCCGTCGCCCATGCCTGCGGCTCGGTGCCGCTGCTCGTCGACAACACCTTCGCCACCCCGGTCCTCCAGCGTCCGGCCGGACACGGGGCGCGGCTGGTGCTGCACAGCGCCACCAAGTACCTCGGCGGACACGGCGACGTACTGGCCGGGGTGGTGGCCTGCGACGAGGAGTTCGCGGGGCGGCTGCGGCAGATACGGTTCGCGACCGGCGGCGTGCTGCATCCACTGGCGGGCTATCTGCTGCTGCGGGGCCTGTCGACGCTTCCGGTACGGGTCCGGGCGGCGTCGGCCAACGCCGCCGAACTCGCCCGCCGGCTCGCCGCCGATCCGCGCGTGGCCCGGGTGCACTACCCGCGCATCGGCGGGGCGATGGTCTCCTTCGAGGTGCACGGGGACCCGCACGAGGTGATCGGCGGGGTACGGCTCGTCACCCCGGCGGTGAGCCTCGGCAGCGTGGACACCCTCATCCAGCACCCGGCGTCCATCAGCCACCGCATCGTCGACGCCGACGACCGCCGGGACGCGGGAGTGAGCGACCGGCTGCTGCGGCTGTCGGTCGGCCTGGAGGACGTCGACGACCTGTGGGCGGACCTGAACGAGGCGCTGGGGGAGCGGACCGGGGCACCGGAGGACGGCCGCACGAGTGGGGCGGCCGACCGGCCGGAGGCACCGGCCCGGAACTGAGGCGCGGGCTGTGCCCCGCGCGGATGCCGAACGGTCCGGCGGACACCGCCGGACCGTTCTGTCTCGTGCACCGCGCCACCGGCCCCGTGCCCCGTGCCCCGTGCACCGTGCCACGGGGCCGGTGGCGCGGTGGTCCGCTACCGGCGGCCGGTCCGTGAGCCGTGCTCCCGCTCCTCCTGCGCGTGGCGGGCCCGCGCCGGGTCCAGGCGCGCGGTGACGACGAGGGTGCTCTCCTCGACCTGGTAGTCGAGGGGCAGGCCCAGCCCGCGCATCGCGGCGACCATCCCGGTGTTGGACGCCTGCGTCACGGCGTAGACGTGGGCGCACCCCGCCTCGGTGGCCATCGACACCAGCCGGGCCAGGAGCTCGGTGCCGATGCCCCGGCGTTGCCAGGCGTCCTCGACGAGCAGCGCCACCTCGGTCTCGTCGCCGTCCCACAGCAGATGACCGAGGCCGACGATGCGGCCGGAGGCGGTCCGTACGGCGAGCGTACGGCCGAAGCGGGGGCCGAGCAGGTGGTTCAGGTAGCGGTCCGCGTCGCCGACCGGTCCGTGGTACCGCCGGCGCAGGGTCTCGGGCGAGCACCGCTCGTGCATCGCCCGCGCCGCCTCCAGGTCGTCGGTGTCCGCCCGGCCCACGGTGATGTCGCCGCCCTCGGGCAGGGTGAGGACGTCCTGGCCACGCGGGACCCGGGGGCCGAGCCGGGCGTCCAGCTCCACCAGGGCCCGTGCTCGGGCGAACTCGGTGGGAGTGAAGGGCAGATGCGGCCGCTCCACGGTGAGCACGCCGCCCTCCGGGGCGCGCAGCCGCATCACGGTGTCCTCCAGGGTCCCCTCCACCGGGACGCCCTCCGGCGCCGACCGCCCGCCGCCCGGGGCCGCGGGCAGTGAACGGATGGTGCACCTCCCCAGCAACTGCCGTAGCGCCAAAGGAAGTTCCGCGCCGTCCAGGGCCGTGCGTGCGGCGAGTTCCAGCATCCGGGTCGGGGCGTCCACCAGATCGTGGGCATCGGCCCGCTCGGTCCAGGTGTCCGTGCCCCCGGCACCCGTCACCGCCGTCGTGAGGCCGGTGGCGGTCAGGTCGGCCGGGGCGCGCAGCAGGAACTCGTCGACCGTGGCCTCGCCCAGCGGGTGCGTCTGCAGGCTCAGGATGTCGACCCGGTGCCCGGCCAGCGCCGTGCACAGTGCGGCCAGCGCGCCCGGTTCGTCCCGCACCGTCGTCCGCATCCGCCACAGGGCGCTCTCCGGCGGCCTGCTTTCCGCGGCCCCGTCGGTATCGGGTGCGGGCGGTGCGTGGCCGTGGCGGCGTGCCCACCAACTGTGGAACGCCGCCGTGAAGCGCGTGGTCGGTTCCCCCTCCGGCTGCCCCTGCGGGGGACGGCCGTACCGGGCGTGCGTCACATCGGACCTGTCTCGGCTCATGCGACCACTGTGAAGGAATCGTGTTTCGCGGCCGCCAACACGCCATGACTGACGAGTAAAGAGTTCTTATGGGGCTTATAGCCCGTTTGTCACTTCACTGGCCTACCAGTCCCGGCCGCAGTCGCTTGGTGTAGAGCACGGTGCCGTCCTGCTCCCGCAACCGTACGGTCAGTTCTCCGCTGCCGCCGTCGATGTCGACCTCGCCGAAGAACTGGTATCCACCGGCGGGCGAGACGTTCGACGCGGTCGGCGCCTTCACGAACACCCGCTCCGGGCCGAAGGTGCCGTCGAGCGCGCTCGCCGGGAAGGCACCCGCGTTGAGCGGCCCGGAGACGAACTCCCAGAACGGCTCGAAATCGTCGAACGCGGCTCGTGCGGGCTGGTAGTGCTGGGCAGAGGTGTGGTGCACGTCGGCCGTCAGCCACACCGTGCCGGTGATCCGCCGGTGCTTGATGAACCGCAGCAGCTCCGCGATCTGCAGCTCGCGCCCCAGCGGAGCCCCCGGGTCGCCCTGGGCCACCGCCTCGACGTGCTGCTCGCCCTCGGTGGTGTCGGGCACGATCAGGCCGAGCGGCATGTCCGCGGCGATCACCTTCCACACCGCCCGCGACCGCGCCAGTTCCCGCTTGAGCCACTGCAGCTGCTCGCGTCCGAGGATGCCCTGAGGGTCCACGGCCTGGTCGCCGGGGGAGTTGGCGTTGCGGTACGTCCGCATGTCCAGCACGAACACGTCCAGCAGCGGCCCCTGCCGCAGCACCCGGTGCACCCGGCCCTCGCGGGCACCCGGCCGCGGCGTGGACATCGGGAAGTACTCACCGAACGCGCGGCGCGCCCGTGCCGCCAGTACGTCGACGCTCTTCTCCGTGTAGCGGGTGTCCGTGTCCGTGATCCGCTGGCCCGGGTACCAGTTGTTGCGCACCTCGTGGTCGTCCCACTGCACCGCGGAAGGGACTCGGGCGTTGAACCGGCGGAAGTGCTCGTCGAGCAGGTTGTAGCGGAAGTTGCCGCGGAACTCGGCCAGGGTCTCGGCGACCTTGGACTTCTCCTCCGTGGTGATGTTCCGCCAGACGCTGCCGTCCGGCAGCGCCGCGGTCGCCGGGATCGGCCCGTCGGCGTAGACGGTGTCGCCGCTGAACAGGAAGAAGTCGGGGTCGAGCCGGGCCATCGCCTCGAAGATCCGGTAGCCGCCGAAGTCGGGGTTGATGCCCCAGCCCTGGCCCGCCAGGTCGCCCGACCACAGGAACCGCACGCCGTCGCGCCGCCGCGCGGGAGCCGTCCTGAACGTACCGGTGACCGGCTCGCCGAAGCGGCGCGGGTCGTCGGGGTCGGCGAGCCGCACCCGGTAGTGGATCTGCTCGCCGGGCGGCAGTCCGCGCAGCCGGACCGTCCCGGTGAAGTCCGTGCCGGGTCCGAGCAGCGGGCCGTGCAGGCGGCGCGGGTGCCGGAACGACTCGGTCGCCGACGTCTCGACGATCATCCGGGCCGGGCGGTCGGAGCGCACCCACACCAGCCCGGAGTCGCGCGTCACGTCGCCGCTCTGCACGCCCCACCTCGCCTCCGGGCGCCCGGACCGGGCGAACGCGGGCGCCGTCCCGACGGTGGTGGGCAGGGCCAGGGCGGCCGAGGCCGCGAGCGAGCCGCGCAGAACGGCGCGGCGGCCGGGGAGCGAGGAGTGTGACATGGATGCGCCTCCAGGGGACGGGAGTTCCGGCCGGTGTGCGCTGCCACACGTACTCGTGCGGCGCGGCTCGCACGCAAACCCCAAGTGAACAACTCACCGCGGCACCACGCGGGCCGACGCACCGTCAGCGCCGCGTCGGATCGGACAGCGCCGCGCCGTTCAGCGGCTGCCGTCGAGGAGGACGCGGGCGACCAGCGCAGGGTCGTCGTTCATGGGGACGTGACCGCAGCCGGGCAGCCGGATCAGCCGCGCCCGGGGGATCACCCGCTTGGCGCGGACCCCCTGACGGGGGACGAGCAGCCGGTCGCGGGCGCCCCAGGCGACGGTGACCGGGACGTCGGGCACGTCGTCGGTGAACCGCACCGCGGTGCCCGCCCGGAGCGTCTCGGTGAAGCCGGTGGCACCGGCCAGCGCGAGCGTCTCGGCGACCACCGCCGCGGGCGAACGGCGTCCCGGGCGGGCGTAGATGGTGCTGGTCAGCGCCGCTCGCCCGGCCGTCGAGCGGGCGAGCCGCTCGACCAGCGGCAGCGGCATCCGCTCCGCGACGCGCCGCATCCCGATCAGTACGCCGAAGGCGTAGCGCCGCTCGGCCTGCGTCCAGAACCCGGCGGGGGACAATGCGGTGACGGACCGTACGAGGTTCTGGCGGCCGAGCTCCAGCGCCAGAAGCCCGCCGAGCGAGTTGCCCGCGACATGCGGCCGGTCGAGCCCCAGCTCCTCGCACAGGGCGCCCAGGGCGGCGTTCATGGTGGGCAGGTCGTGGACGAGGCCGTCCGGCAGCGCCGGGGAGGCACCGAAGCCGGGCAGGTCCACTGCGATCACCTCGCGCTCGGTGGCGAGGATGTCCACGACCGGGTCCCAGGCCTGACGGTGGTGACCGATGCCGTGCAGCAGGAGCAGCGGTTCGCCGCGGCCCACGCGCGCGTAGGACAGGGTCACGGTCTGCGGGCCGTGCGGAGAGGTGACCTCGAACGAGACGGTCGCGGACATGAAGGTGCTCCTCGTCTGGGACTCGCGGTGGGACGCCGCCTGACGCCGTAGACAGCTTGTCAGCAATTGCTACCAGCGGGTAGCCCCCGGTGACCAGAACCGGGCTCCGGCTCCGCGACGCGCCCGACTCCGCCTGGACACGGGCCGTACGGGTCGGCTGGGATGGAGAGGTGAGCACCGACACCGTGACCGATGCCTTCGAGGAGCACCGTCCCGTCCTCCAGGGGGTCGCCTACCGCATGCTCGGCCGGGTGGCCGACGCCGAGGACGTGGTTCAGGAGGCGTGGCTGCGCTGGGCGGGCGGGAACCGGTCCGACGTCCGCGAGCCGCGCGCCTACCTGGTACGTGTCACCACCCGCCTCGCCATCGACCGGCTGCGTCAGATCAAGACGCGGGGCGAGACGTACGTCGGCCCGTGGCTGCCCGAGCCGTATGCCACCGACTTCGGCGACACCGCCCCGGACACCGCAGAGCAGGCGGTGCTCGCCGACTCGGTCTCGCTCGCCGTCCTGGTCGTCATGGAGTCCCTGTCCCCGCTGGAGCGAGCGGTGTTCGTCCTGCGTGAGGCGTTCGGCTACCCCTACACCGACATCGCCGCCATGCTCGACCGCGGCGAACCGGCGGTGCGCCAGCTCGCCACGCGGGCCCGCAAGCACGTCGAGGACCGGCGTCCGCGCTACGAGGTCGACCCCGTCCGGCGCCGCGAACTGACCGAGCGGTTCCTGGCGGCGGCGGCCGGCGGTGATCTGGAGGGGCTCCTGGAACTGCTCGCCCCCGACGTGCGTCTCGTCGGCGACAGCGGCGGCAAGGTCTCCGCCGCGCTGCGCGTCCTGGAGACCGCCGACAAGGTGGGCCGCTTCGTCCTCGGCGTCGCCCGCAAGAGCCTCGGGGACGACTTCTCGGCCCGCTTCCTGGAACTCAACGGGGGCCCCGCGGCGCTGCTCCTCGTCGGCGGCGCGCCCGACTCCGTCGTCCAGCTGGATGTCGCCGACGGGCGTGTCCAGGCGGTCTACGTCATCCGCAACCCCGACAAACTGCGTTCGCTGATGGCGGACCGGTAGGGATTCGGTCGCCCGGCGACGGGGTCCGCGCCCTCCGGCGCGGCCCCCTCGTTATGTCCGATTGGTATTGACCAAGGGTGGTGGCCGCCATATGGTCGCAGATAAGTGAAACAACCTTTAATAAACAAGGGCGCGAAAACGCCACCGGACCTGACGATCGCGGAGGACAGGGTGGGGACCACGCAGTTGGACACGGTGCCGGAACCGAAGTACTGGCACCTCAGGACCGTGCTCAGCGAGGCGCTGGACTCGGAGTTCTCCGTGGGCGAGGTCCTGCCCAACGAGCGCGACCTCGCCGCCCGCTTCGGCGTGGCCCGTGCCACGCTGCGCCAGGCGCTGGAGCAGCTGGAACTCGAAGGCAGGCTGGAGCGCCGCCGCGGTGTGGGCACCACCGTCGCCCCGCCGCGCATGGGTGTGGCCGTCGGTACGGCGCAGCACGCCTGGCCGGGCGGGCCCGACGACGCCTGGCAGACCCTGGACTGCACGCTCGAGGCGCCGCCCGCGGCCGTCGCCGAGGCCCTGGTGACCGGCCGGGACGAGTCCGTGCACACCGTTCGACGGTCCCGGGTGTCCCAGGGCCGGCCCGTCGCCGCCGAACTGCTGTACGTCCCGGCGGCCTCGGTGCCCGGCCTCTCCGCCATCGACGCCCCCTCCGGGGCGGCACGCGCGCGTGCGGTACTGCGGGAACTGCGCCACCTGGAGCTGGAGCGGCACGAGAACGCGGTGGAGCTCGGCTCCGCCCGCGCGGACGAGGCCAGGGAGCTGGACCGCCTGCCGGGCGCGCCCGTCCTCGTCGTCACCACCCGCTTCATCGCCCGGGGCCGGGTCTGCGCGCTCTCCGTGGCCACCTACCGCGCGGACACCTGCCGGCTGACCTTCGGCGACTCCGGAGGCGTGGAGATCCACCACGGGTCCGACCGCCGAGCTTCCTGAACGCCGGACGTTCCGGGGGGCGGGGTCGGCGGGGCGGGACCGGCGGCGGGGCCGTCCGACCGCCGCCTACCGGCGGGCCGTCACCGTGCCTTCCACAGCGAAGAGTTGCTCTTCCACATGGTCCAGGGCGAGCCGCACCGCGCCCGTCGCCACCGCCGCCTCCCCGAGACGGGACAGAGCGACCTCCGGCGGACGCAGGCAGTAGCGGGCCAGTTCACGCCGCAGCGGCTCCAGGACCCCGTCCAGCCCCGCCGCCCAGCCGCCGATCACGACGAGTTCCGGGTCGAGGGCCAGCACCAGCGCCGCCACGTCGTGGACCAGCCGCTGGATGAAGCGGTCCATGGCCGCGAGGGCCCGCTTGTCGCCCTCGCGGGCCCGGGCGAAGACCTCGGCCACCGCCTGCTCGTCGAGCGGGTGCAGCGGCTCGTCCGTGGTGGACAGCAACTTCTCGGGGGTCGCCCCGCGGCCCAGCAGGTGCAGCGCCCCGATCTCGCCGGCCGCCCCGCCGTACCCCCGGTGCAGCCGCCCCCCGATCAGTGAACCGGCGCCGGGACTCAGCCCGGCCAGTACGAACACCACGTCGTCGGTCCCGGTGGCGACGCCCTTCCAGTGTTCGGCCACGACCGCCGCGTTGGCATCGTTCTCGACCAGCACCGGGCACGTGAAGGACCGGCTCAGCCGCTCGCCCAGCCCCAGCCCCGTCCACCCGGGCAGCGCCGTGCCCAGCCGTACCGTGCCGTCCGCCTCGACGATCCCGGGCGTCCCCACGCCCACGGCCCGCAGCGAGTCGCGCGGCACCCCGGCCCGGCGCAGCAACTCGGCGACGGCGGCGCGCAGCCGCTCCAACCGCCCGTCGGCGTCGACCCGCTCACCGACCTCCTTGGCCTGGGCGCCGATCACCCGGCCGTCCAGATCGGTCAGCAGCGCGGCCACCCGGTGCGGCCCGATCTCCAGGCCCAGGAGATGCCCGGCCTCGGCCCGGAACCGGAACCTCCGGGCCGGCCGTCCCTGCCGCCGCGTCGCCCCCTCCTCGGCCGCCGCCTCCACGACGAGACCCGCCTCGATCAGGCCCTCCACGACGCCCTCGACGGTGGGCCGTGACAACCCCGTCACCCTGGTGACCTCGGTCAGCGTCGCGCAGCCCGTGGCCCGCAACGCGTGCAGCACCACCGCGGAGTTGATCCTCCGCAACAGCGAGGGATCCCCGCCGGTCAGCCGACCCACCGTTCGTCCTCCCAGCTCGTACGCGTGTGGGCCGGATGGTACTCGGCGCGGCACACCCCGGCGACCTCCGGGCGGAACCCCGCGGTCCGCCCCGCGGGCAGCCGCTCCGGCCCGCCCGGGGAGGCGGCTCATCCCGGCGCCACGAACCCCGACTCGTACGCCGCGATCACCGCCTGCGTGCGGTCGCGCGCCCCGAGCTTCGCCAGCACGGCGCTCACATGCGACTTCACCGTCTCCGTGCCCACCACCAGCCGGGCGGAGATCTCCGCGTTCGACAGCCCCCGGGCCATCAGCCGCAGCACCTCCGCCTCGCGTTCGGTCAGCCGCGCCCGTTCCAGCACGTCCCGCGCCGCGCGATTGCCGCCGTCGTCGCCGTACTCGGCCGCGAGCCGGCGCACCGAGGCGGGGAACAGCAGCGACTCACCCTCGGCGACCAGCCGCACCGCGTGCACGATCTCCGCCGGCCGCGCCCGCTTCAGCAGGAACCCGTCGGCCCCGGCGCGCAGCGCCTCGTACACGTACTCGTCGTTCTCGAACGTCGTCACCACGAGGATCTTCGGCGGCTCCTCGACCGTCCGCAGCAGCGCGCGCGTGGCCTCGATCCCGTCCAGCAGCGGCATGCGCACGTCCATGGCGACCACGTCCGGCCGCAGCCGCCGCACCAGCGGGATCACCGCCGCCCCGTCGGCCGCCTCCCCGACCACCTCGAGGTCGGGCTGCGCTTCCAGAACGGCGCGTAACCCCGCGCGCACGAGGGGCTCGTCGTCGACGAGCAGAACGGTGACCGGCATCCGGCCAGCCTAGATCAACGCATCTCGGCTCCGGCCAACGGCAGTTCGGCCCGCACCGCCCAGTCGTCCCCGTCCGGCCCCGTCCGCGCGCGGCCCCCGAGCAGGGCTGCGCGCTCCCGTATGCCGCGCAGCCCGCTGCCGCGCCCGGGGCCGGGCACGTCCCCCGGCAGCGGGTTGCGGACCTCCAGGAGCAGGGTGCCCTCGGCGACGCGGATCCGGACCCGCACGGGAACCGTCCCCGCGTGCCGCAGCGCGTTGGTCAGCGACTCCTGCAGGATGCGGTAGCCCTCGCGGGAGACCGGGCCGGACACGGTGTCCACCGGGCCGGTCACCTCGGCGTCGACCTTCGCCCCGGAGGCCCGGGCGGACTCCAGCAGGCGGTCCGCGTCCGCGAGCGTGGGCCTGCTGCTCACCGGCTTCCGCGCCTCGCGCAGAACGCCGAGGACCCGCTCCAGGTCCTCCAGGGCGGCCCGGCCGGTCTCCTCGACGGCGGCCAGCGCCCGGTCGGTGAAGGCGGGGTCGCCCGCCGCCCGCGCGGCGCCGGCCTGCACGACGGCGACCGTCAGGGCGTGGCCGATGGAGTCGTGCAGCTCGCGTGCGATGCGGGTGCGCTCCAGGAGCTGCTCGGTCCTGGCCTCCATGACGGCCAGGCGTTCGGCGGGGGAGGGGCCGAGCAGACGGCGCGCGGCGACGGTGACCAGCTCGCCGAGGCCCACCACCACCGCGTACAGCAGGACCAGGAGGACCGGGATCAGCAGCGCGTAGGCCCAATGCGGCGACGCGCCCTCCAGCAAGGGGACGCCCTCGACCGCGTGTCCCATGGCCATGTGGCCCGAGCCGTAGGCCAGGAACGGCAGCCAGGTGGTGGCGGCCATCGTCACCATCGCCAGCACCACCCGCACCACCAGCCACAGCACGGTCCGCCACCGGTCCCGCCAGGTCGCCGACGGCTCCTCGGAGAACTCCGAGTCCAGCTCGTCGGACGCCAGCAGCAGCCGGGCCTGTACGCCCTCGCCCCTGCGCACCGCCGGGACCAGCCCCAGCGGGATCAGCACGAGCGCGGGCGCCCACGGTGTCGACGGATAGATGAAGATCCAGATGCTGAACGGCAGCACGGTCACCCACAGGTGCAGGATGCGGGTGTACGTCACCCCGCGCAGGAGCGGACGCAGGACGGTGGGCATGGCGTCATGGTGCCAGCCGCCCCCGGCGACCGGCCTCCCCCGCCCGGGGGAGATCCTCTCCCCGCGCGGGGGAGGCGCCGGCCCCCGGGCCGCGGCCACGCTGGTGCACATGACCAGCATCGACGTCCAGAACCTCACCAAGGAGTACGGCACCCGACGCGCCGTCGACCACCTCACCTTCCGCGTCCCGCCCGGCCGTGTCACCGGGTTCCTCGGCCCCAACGGCGCCGGGAAGTCCACCACCATGCGGCTGGTGCTCGGCCTCGACCACCCGACGTCCGGCTCCGCCACCATCGGCGGGCGCGCCTACGCCACGCTGCTCGAGCCGCTGCGCCACGTCGGCGCCCTGCTCGACGCGCAGGCCGCGCACGGTTCCCGCACCGGCCGTGACCACCTGCGTGTCCTGGCCGCGAGCAACCGCATCCCGGACCGCCGGGTCGACGAGGTGCTGGAGGAGACCGGCCTGGGTCCGGCGGCCCGCCGCCGGGTGCGGACGTACTCCCTGGGCATGCGCCAGCGGCTGGGCATCGCCGCCGCGCTGCTCGGCGACCCGGAGGTGGTCATGCTCGACGAGCCCTCCAACGGCCTGGACCCGGAAGGCATCGTGTGGATCCGCACCTTGCTGCGCCGCCTCGCGGACGAGGGACGGACCGTCCTGGTCTCCAGCCACCTGATGAACGAGACCGCCGCCTCCGCCGACCACCTGGTCGTCCTCGGGCGGGGCCGGCTGCTGGCCGACACCCCGGTGCGGGAGTTCATCCGCGCACGTGTGCGGCCCACCGTCCGCGTCCGCACCTCCGACCCCACCGCCCTCAAGGAGGCGCTCGCCCGGGAGGGGCACGCCATGGCGGAACACCCGGACGGGCACTGGACCGTGGCGGACGCGCGGGTGGACGACATCGGACGCCTCGCCTCCGCCGCAGGGGTGCCGATCCTCGAACTCGCGGCGGACGAGGGCACGCTGGAGCAGGCCTATCTGGACCTGACCGCGGCCGAGACCGAGTTCACCGCACAGCCCCAGGAGGCCTGACCATGCAGTTCGCACCCGTACTCCGGTCCGAGTGGCTGAAGATCCGCACGCTCCGCTCGCTCCCCGGGGCCCTCCTGGCGCTGTTCGCCGTGACCACGGCGTTCTCCGCGCTCGCCGGTGTCTCGGAGATGCCGGACGACTTCGACCCGCTGTACATCTCCCTGTCCGGCGTCATGCCGGGCCAGATCGCCGCGATCTCCTTCGGCGTCGTGGCCGTGTCGTCGGAGTTCCGGGGCGACGCCCTGCGGCTCTCGCTGGCGGCGGTTCCGCAGCGCGGCCGCTGGTTCGTCGCCAAGGTGGTGGCGATCGCCGTACCGGCGCTCGTCGCCGGGCTGCTGACCGCCCTCGCCGCGCTCCTCGCGGCACGCGCGGGACTGGGTTCCCTGGCGGACGGCCTCACCGGGGGCGAGCAGGTGCGCGGGGTCGTGGGCTGCGGTGTCTACCTCATGCTGATGGCCCTGTTCGCCGCGGGCCTCACGACCCTGCTGCGCAGCGGGGTGGCCACACTGTCCGTGCTGATCCCGTTCATCGTCGTCGTGTCCTTCGTGATCGGCGACGCGGCCGGTCCCGTCGTCGACTTCCTGCCCGATCGGGCCGGACAGTTGGTCTTCCAGCAGACCCACGAGGGGCCGCTGGGCCCCTGGTCGGGGCTCGCGGTGACCGCGCTGTGGACCGCGGCCGCCCTGTTGGCGGGGGCGTGGAGCCTGCGGCGCCGGGACGTCTGACGGGCAGTGGGCTGACACGACGTCAAGCGCCGGTGGTGACGGGCGCACTGGATCCACGAGCATCGCACAGCACATCGCCGTCGGGCCGTGCTCCGCCCCTTCCCGGCGGAGCACGGCCCGTCGCCGACGGCGGTGATCACGGAGACGCCGCCTTGACGTGCGACCGGCCGCGTAACCCACGTCACATACCAGGCAAACGGCGAGGAATCCGGTAGCCCGTCGCAGTTGCGACTTGTAAAGAAAGAGCTGCAAAGAGGGTGATGTGATCACTGCGAAGGTAGACAGATTGAGTATTGAAGTGTAAACATCTGCTGTCTGCCTGGCAGGGCTTGAGGGCGGCCAGCCGCGCATCTCGGTGCGACCGAAGAGCGCCGCCGCCAGTGGAAGTTGTCGCCCTGCGACTGGTTTGCGGGTCCAAAGGGGCCCGCAGTTTTGTGAGCTCCCCGGCTCGCGCGATGAGGCGTCGGGTGATCGGGAGGGAGCGCGCTCTGCGCCCATGGTGCGCGGATGCGTTCGGCAGGCCTCGAGCGAGCCCTTCGGTGCCGTCGTCGGCGCCGGGCTCCGTGAGACGAAGGAGGTACGTCCGTTGGACGGCATGGAAACGGCCCAGTTCAGCGCCGTGATTGTCGTTGGTCTCCTGGTCCTCTTCTACGGAGGGACCTTTCTCATCTCGACCCGGATCGGCAAGAAGGAGGAGAACGCCGACGGGTACATGACTGCTGGTAACAACATCGGATTCGGCATCTCGGCCGCCAGCATGACGGCGACGTGGATCTGGGCGGCCTCGATGTACGCCTCCGCCACGTCGGGTTATACCTACGGCATCTCGGGCCCCATCCACTACGGGCTCTGGGGCGCCCTGATGATCCTTTTCATCTACCCCTTCGGCAAGCGCATCCGCGCCGTCGCCCCCAAGGCGCACACCCTGGCGGAAGTCATGTACGCCCGCCACGGCCGCTCCAGCCAGCTGATGCTCGCGGGCTCCAACGTCGTCGGCAGCCTCATCAGCCTGATGTCGAACTTCATCGCCGGCGGTGTGCTGATCTCGCTCCTGTCGCCGTTCAACTTCATCCAGGGCGTCCTCTGCGTCGCCGCGGGCGTCCTGCTCTACACCCTGTGGTCCGGATTCCGCGCCTCCGTCATGACCGACTTCGTGCAGGTCGTGGCGATGCTCGGCGCCGTCGCCGTGATCGTCCCGTTCATCTTCTTCGCGGCCGGCTTCCCGGCCGCGTTCGAGACCGGCGCGGCGAACCTGACCCCGCAGCAGGGGAACTTCTTCTCCAGCGAGGCCTTCATGGGGCAGGGCGCCCCCTACATCGCCGCGGTGCTGGCCTACGCGATCGGCAACCAGACCATCGCCCAGCGCCTGTTCGCGGTGAAGGAGAGCCTGATCAAGCCCACCTTCATCACCGCGACCATCGGCTACGGCGGCATGGTGATCGGCGTCGGCATGCTCGGCGTGCTCGCCCTCTACCTGGGCTTCGAGCCGACCGGCGGCGACCTGAACAACCTCATCCCCGAGATGGCCGCCACCTATCTGCCGCCCGCGCTGCTGGCCCTCTTCTTCATCATGATCGTCGGCGCGCTGTCCTCCACCGCCGACGCCGACCTCGCCGCCCTCTCGTCGATCACGATGGCCGACATCTACGGCCGGGGCGTGGCCGGCAAGAAGAAGGCCGACCCGAAGACGATGCTGCTGGTCGGCCGGCTCACCATGGTGGTGGCCACCGCGCTGGCCGTGACGTTCGCCAGTCTGCGGCTGAGCATCCTCGATCTGCTCGTCTTCGTCGGCGCGCTGTGGGGCGCGCTCGTCTTCCCGGTGCTGGCCAGCTTCTACTGGGAGAAGGTCACCAGCAAGGCGTTCACCACCTCGGTGCTCGCGGCGCTCGCGGTGTTCCTGCCCGTGCGCTTCAGCTGGATCCCCGTGGACGGCGCCTTCGGCATCGTCGTGGACGTGCTGGCCGTCCTCGGCATCGGTGTCGTCCTCGGCCTGATGGTGTTCGGCTTCCTGGGCGTCAAGGCAGGGAAGATCGTCGGTGTGCTGGCCGTACTGGTCTCCGCGCCGTTCGCGATCGGATCCCTGCACGAGTACGCGACGCTGTGCGGTTCGCTCGTCGCCTACTCGGTGAGCACCGTCATCTGCTGGGCCATGTCCGCGCGGCAGGGGGAGAGCTTCGACTTCTCCGTCATCGCGGAACGCACCGGCAACTTCGACGACGGGGACGCCGCGGCGACCGCCGAGGGGAACGGTGAGACGCCCGGTGTCCCGAGCCCGGCGCCGGCCCCCTCGGCAGCACCGGGCGGACGCGAGCCCGAGCCCGTCGCACCCACCAAGTAAGTCGCACCGAGCAAGTCGAGAGGAGGCACAGTGACCGCCGCCCTGAGCGTCTACGTCCTGATGTGGCCCGTCATCGTGGCCGTCATCCTGTTCGTGATCAGCCGTGGGTTCTTCCGCGAGTGGGCCGACGCCCGCCGCAACGGCCGGGACATGATCTGACCTCTGGTCGCGCGCGAGCCGTGTCCTCCGGCACCCCGCCGGGTGCCGGAGGACACGGCTCGCACATCTCGGGCCCTCAGCCCTGGACCGAGCGGGTCAGAGGATCGCCCCCGGGGTGTAACCGGCGGCCTCCGGATGCTGCTTGACGATGGCGTCGACACGGCCGACGACGGCGGCGACCTGGGCACTCGCGGCGCCCGTGAAGGACAGCTTGTCCGCCATCAGCGCGTCGAGTTCGGACCGGTCGAGCGGGATACGCCCGTCGGCCGCGAGCTTGTCCAGCAGGTCGTTGCGCTCGGCGCCCTGCTCACGCATGGCGAGGGCCGTCGCCACGGCGTTCTCCTTGATCGCCTCGTGCGCGACCTCACGGCCGACACCCGCGCGCACCGCGCCCATCAGCACCTTGGTGGTGGCCAGGAACGGCAGGTAGCGGTCCAGCTCCCGGGCGACGACCGCCGGGAACGCACCGAACTCGTCGAGCACCGTCAGGAACGTCTCCAGCAGACCGTCGAGCGCGAAGAACGCGTCGGGGAGCGCCACCCGGCGCACCACCGAGCAGGACACGTCGCCCTCGTTCCACTGGTCTCCCGCCAGTTCCCCGGTCATCGAGGCGTAGCCGCGCAGGATCACCATCAGGCCGTTGACGCGCTCGCAGGAGCGGGTGTTCATCTTGTGCGGCATGGCGGACGAACCGACCTGGCCCGGCTTGAACCCCTCGGTGACCAGCTCGTGTCCGGCCATCAGCCGGATCGTCTTCGCCAGTGACGAGGGCGCCGCCGCCAGCTGCACCAGCGCGGTCACCACCTCGTAGTCCAGCGACCGCGGGTAGACCTGGCCGACCGAGGTGAACGCCTCCGCGAAACCCAGGTGACCGGCGGTCCGCCGCTCCAGCTCCTCGAGCTTCGCCGCGTCGCCGCCCAGCAGGTCCAGCATGTCCTGCGCCGTGCCGACAGGGCCCTTGATGCCCCGCAGCGGGTAACGGCCCAGCAGCTCCTCCAGCCGGCCGTACGCGACGAGGAGCTCGTCGGCGGCGGTGGCGAACCGCTTGCCGAGGGTGGTGGCCTGCGCCGCCACGTTGTGCGAACGGCCGGCCATGACCAGCTCGCCGTACTCACCGGCCAGCCTGCCGAGCCGGGCCAGCACCGCCACCGTACGGTCGCGCATCAGCTCCAGCGAGAGCCGGATCTGCAGCTGCTCGACGTTCTCGGTCAGGTCGCGGGAGGTCATCCCCTTGTGCACGTGCTCGTGCCCGGCGAGGTCGTTGAACTCCTCGATCCGCGCCTTCACGTCATGCCGGGTCACCTTCTCGCGCTCGGCGACGGAGTCCAGGTCGACCTGGTCGAGGACACGCTCGTAGTCGGCGATCGCCGCGTCCGGCACCTCGATGCCGAGGTCCTTCTGGGCCCGCAGCACGGCGAGCCAGAGCTGCCGCTCCAGCCTCACCTTCTGCTCGGGCGACCAGAGCGTGGCGAGCTCGGCGGAGGCGTAACGTCCGGCGAGAACGTTCGGGATACGGGGCTTGGCGGGCGCAGCAGTCACGTGTACGGAGTTTACCCGGCGGCCAAGGGGACTCCGAACCGTCCACGCAGTCCGGAAGCCCAGGTCGGACGCCTTCCGTTCCAGTGGTCGTCGTCTCCCACACAGCCCCTGCGGCGCGAACCGGAGCAGCCAGATCCTGCGGCTCTTCCGACGAGGTCGGGCCGGTGCGACCTGCGCCGTCCGGCCGACTGCGGACGTTTGGCAGCAGCACCGCGGCGAGGGCCGTGGCGTCGCCGACCGGGCGTGTAAATAAACTTTGACATGGTGTCCGGTGCGCTTTACATTGGCTGATGTCAGCTTTGTTTTACACGAGGAGCGGGCATGGCCTTCGAGGAAAAGCGCGCCTGGGTGATGATCCTGGTCTCCCTGGCCGCGTACACGCTCTACGCGGCGACCGTCCTGGGCCGGGCCGGCGGCGGCCCGCTCACCGACGTCGCCTACGCGGGAACCCTGCTGTGGACCATCGGCGGCGCCATCGTCGCCGCGATCGTGGCCCACATCGCGATGGCCGTCGTGGGCGGCCCCGGCGCCGACCGCACCGACGAGCGAGACCGTGAGATCAACCAGGTCAGCGAGCGCATCGGGCAGTCGATGGTCGTCGTCGGCGCGCTCGCCGCACTGATCCTGGCCATCGCCGAGCTGCGCCACTTCTGGATCGCCAACGCCGTCTACCTGGCGTTCGTGCTGTCCGCGGTGCTCAGCTCGTCCGCCAAGATCGTGGCGTACCGCAAGGGCGGCTTCCAGACGTGGTGAAGCCGACGCGGGTCACCAACACGATCCGGGCCCTGCGGTTCGCGCACGACCAGATGACCCAGGCCGAGCTGGCCGACCGGGTCGGCGTCACCCGCCAGACCATCATCGCGATCGAACAGGGCCGCTACTCCCCCTCGTTGGAAATGGCGTTCCGCATCGCCCGGGTGTTCCGGGTCGGACTCGACGAGGTCTTCCAGTACCCCGACACCGAAGGAGACCCCTCATGAGGGCGATCGTCCAGGACGAGTACGGCCCGCCGCACGTGCTGAGCCTCGGCGAGGTCCCGATCCCGACGCCCGGCGCCGACCAGGTGCTGATCCGGGTGCACGCGGCCGGCGTCGACTACGGCGTGTGGCACCTCATGACCGGGCTGCCGCTCATCGGTCGCCTCGGCTTCGGCCTGCGCCGGCCCCGCAACCGCGTGCCGGGCATGGACGTGGCCGGCGTAGTGGAGTCCGTCGGCGCCGACGTGACCGCGTTTCGCCCCGGCGACGAGGTGTACGGCGAAGCGACCGGCGCGTACGCGCAGTTCGCGCTCGCCCGCCCGGGCAAGCTCGCCCGCAAGCCCGCCAACCTGAGCTTCACCGAAGCGGCGGCCACACCCGTGTCAGGGGTGACCGCGTTGCGGGCCGTCGGTCGGGTCACCGCCGGCGAGAAGGTGCTGGTCATCGGCGCTGGCGGCGGAGTGGGCAGCTTCGCGACGCAACTCGCGGTCGTCGGCGGCGCCCATGTCACCGCCGTGTGCAGCACGGCCAAGGCCGACCTCGTCCGGTCGCTGGGCGCCCGGGCCGTCATCGACTACACGCGCGAGCCGCTCACCGGGACGTACGATCTGATCATCGACATCGCGGGCCTCCGGCCGCTGGCCCTGCTGCGCGGGCTGCTCACCGAGCGCGGCCGGCTCGTCCTCGTCGGCGGCGAGGGCGGTGGTCGGTGGTTCGGCGGGCTCGGCCGGCTGCCGGCCGCCCGGCTGATCACCCTGTTCACGCGCCGGCGCCTGGACACGCTGCTCGCACTGACCCGCACCGCCGACCTGGACGTGCTGCGCGACCTCATCGAGGCCGGGGCCGTGCGACCGGCCGTCGGGCGCACCTACTCCCTGGCGGAGGCCTCCACCGCGGTGGGTGACCTGGCGGCGGGCAACGCGCCCGGAAAGCTCGTCATCACGGTCGATTCCGGGGCGCCGGGATCGATGTCCCGCGGCGAGTCCTGACAGAGGTGCATCCGATGACGGTCGACAGCCCCGAGGCGACGGCCGATGGCTGGTCACGGGCGCGCTGGTGGAGGTCTTCACGCTCTGGGTGTCGGTGGCGGAGGCGGTCGGTTCGGGCTTGCGTCCCTCCTTCGCGCGGGAGGTATTCCCAGGGGATTCCGGTGCGGTTCACGTAGAGGATCGCGTCGAACACGTCGCGGAGGTCGACCTTGGCCGGCGGGCCGGCGGACCAGGCGGACGTGGTGAACATCGGCCCCGCGGCGAGGCCGTCGCCCAAGCGGTGACCGCGGCGGGGGAGAAGCCGTCCCGGTACCGGTAGGAGCCAGCGCGGGTGGTGTCGGCCATGGCCTGACCGTCGCACTCCGTACGCCGCAGCATGTCCGCGCCGAAGACGCCGATCCAGGCGGCGAAGACGACCGCGAGCAGCGACAGGAAAGCGACGAACGAACCCATGAAGCCGGTCGCCACCAGCACCGGCACCCTGCCGAAGAGCAGCGAGATCACGGCGTTGACCGACACCGCCCAGTGGCGCGGCACCCGGAAGCCGAGGGTCTGCGCGGTGAAGTCGGCCGAGTACATCGACATCGCGTTGATCGGCAGCATGCCGATCAACGCGATCACCAGATACGGCACCGCGATCCAGGCAGGTCGGCAGGATCTTCCCGAGGAAGGAGACCGGGTCGGCGGCCGGGGCGAGGTCCGGCGCGGAGACCGCCGTCACCGCGCCCATGCGCACCATCGGCAGGACGACGATGCCGGCGCCGCCGACAGAACCCGTCGGCTCCCCGCTCAGGGCGCTCCTCAACGCGCCGCGGCCCGTGGGGACCGCTGCTCCCCGGCCTCCAGGGACGGCGGCGAACCGGGCAGCGGGCGCCCCGCCGACTCGGCCATGCGCCACACCGCGAACCCGCCGATCACGGCCGCCACCATCATGTAGTAGGCGGGCATCATCACATCGCCAGTCGCGCCGATCAGCGCCGTGACCACCAGCGGGGTGGTCCCGCCGAACACCGACACCGAGACGTTGAAGCCGATGGACAGGGAGCCGTAGCGCACCCGCGTCGGGAACAGCGCCGGGAGGGCGGAGGGCATCGTGGCGGTGAAGCAGACCAGCAGCAGCCCCAGAGCGCCCATCCCGACCGCCACCGCGAGCAGGCTGCCCTCGCGGATCAGCAGCAGGGCCGGTATGGACAGCAGCAGGAAACCCGCACAGCCGGCTGCGATCACCGGGCGGCGGCCGACCCGGTCGGTCAGCGCACCGGCGAAGGGCTGGACGATCATCATCAGCACCATCATGCCGAGCACGACGAGCAGACCGTGCGTCGCGTCGTAGCCGAGTTCACCGGTGAGGTAGGTCGGCATGTACGACAGCAGCATGTAGTCGGTGACGTTGAAGACCAGCACCAGGCCCACGCACAGCAGCAGCGCCCGCCACTGGCCGGTGACCATCTCGCGCAGCGGCACCTTCGGGCGCTCGGTCTCCGCCTTCTCGACCTCGGCCGCGAACGCCGGGGTTTCCTCCAGGCGCATGCGCAGATAGAGGCCGATGACGCCCATCGGGCCCGCGATGAGGAACGGCAGGCGCCAGCCCCAGGAGAGCAGGTCCTCGGAGGAGAGCAGCGCGGTCATCAGCGTGACCAGGCCGGCACCGCCGATGTACCCGGCCAGCGTGCCGAACTCCAGCCAGCTGCCCAGGAAACCCCGGCGTCGGTCCGGCGCGTACTCGGCGATGAAGGTCGAGGCGCCGGCGTACTCGCCGCCGGTGGAGAAGCCCTGCACCAGACGTGCCGCCAGCAGCAGGATCGGGGCGCCGACGCCGATCGTGGCGTAGGAGGGGATCAGGCCGATCGCGAAGGTGCCCACCGCCATCATGATCATGGTGAAGGCGAGGACCTTCTGCCGCCCCACGCGGTCACCGAGCGGACCGAAGACCATGCCGCCCAGCGGGCGGACCAGGAAGGCCGCGGCGAAGGCGCCGAACGTGGAGAGCAGTTGGGCGGTGGGGTTGCCCGAGGGGAAGAAGACCTTGCCCAGCGTGACCGCGAGGTAGCTGTAGACACCGAAGTCGAACCATTCCATCGCGTTGCCCAGGGCGGCGGCCTTCACGGCACGCCGGACGAGCGCGGGGTCGGTGACGGTGGGCGCCTGTGCGGTTCCGGTCTCCTGCGACATGGGTGAGGACTCGGACATGGCGGCTGTGGAAGTGCCGGCTGGGGGAGCGGCGACTGGGGAAGTCGACAAAACGTCGCTCGCCTACCTTTCGACGGGGACAGGGACGGGATCCGCGCGGCGGCGCTGTCGGGCGGTCCGGGGAAGCGACGATAGGTGCACTTGGTACCCGTACGGGCGGTATGCGTTCAGTTGCAGCATGCATTCAAATGCCGGGTGGGCAGGCACGCAGCCCCTCCCCGCAGTCGCCCGACCAGCCGTCCTCTGTGAGCCATCTCGCGTCCACTCGCCGCATATCGTCGGACGACGTTTTCGGCAAGGGCAGGGTTCACCGACGTCAACGCGCTGGAAGCGGCCGTGAAGTACGGCACCCGCACCGACGCCCGCCCCATGATCGAGATCCTCCCCCTCGACCAGGGCCGCGAGGCGTACGACAGGATGATGGCCGTCAGGACCCGCTTTCGTGCCGTGCTGAAGGTCTCCGAGTGACACGCCCCTCGTACCAGCCCTGTGCGGGTGGCGAGACGGGCCGTCCACGACGGGAGCGAAACCGACTCGGACAGTGGGCCTTGCGCACGCCCCCGGCGACGGTGAACTCGTGCCTGCTGCCGGAAGGATCTGATCGCCGACCTCGACCAAGCCCTCGACCACGCACGCCCGCCCACCCGCTGATCCACCATGAGGAGCAACAGATGTTCACCGGCTGCGCACCCCCGGCCTCTGCAGGCACAGGCATCGACCCGAACCACATCCGCGTGAACACGGCCGAACACAGAGCCGCACCCGCCCATGCTGCCGCCACGGTGCTGAACGCCCGGCTCGACGGCGCCGAAAGCGTGCTATGACCCCGGACCCGGATACGGTCGGTTTCCTCGTCGCTCTCGCGCCCGTCCTCGTCGTCCTGACCCTGCTCGCGTTCCGTCTGGCCTCGCTGTGGGCCGGCGTCGTGGGTCTGGTCGTCGCGCTGGCCGGTGCCGTTGTCTGCTTTCCGCTCGAAGGCCCACAGGTCGGGGCCGCCGCCTCGGGGATGGCCCCGACCGTCGTGGAAATCGCGGTCCTCCTGCTCGGCGGGGTCGGACTGGCCGAAGCGATGACCCGCGGTGGTGCGCAGGACCGGATCGCCGCCTGGCTGGAGGGCGCCGAGACCGGTGCCGACCGCACCGTGACGCTGCTGCTGCTCGTCTACGGGATGACGCCGTTCATGGAATCGGTCACCGGCTTCGGCCTGGGCGTGGTCATCACCGCCCCGCTGCTGATCCGCCTCGGCCTGACCCCGGTCAAGGCCGTCGTCTCCGGGATGCTCGGCCTGGTGCTGGTTCCGTGGGGCTCCCTCGGGCCAGGCACCCTCATCGCCGCGCAGCTCGGCGGGCAGGACTTCGCCCGGCTCGGGGTGTGGTCGGCGCTGCTCAGCCTGCCGATACTCGTGGTCAGCATGGTCGCGGTGCTGGGCCTCAATCTCGGCCGGCCCACCCCGCGTCAGCTCGTTCTGGCCGCCGCGGTCGTCCTTGCCGAATGGGGTGCCCTGCTCGTGGCGAACCTCACGGTCGGGACGCCACTGGCCGGCGTTCTCGCCGCAGCCGTGGTCATCGCCGGTCTCCTCGTCGTCACCCGGGTCGGCAACGGCCCGCTGCCGCGCATGTCCCGGCCGCTCCTCACAGCCGTCGTGCCGTACCTCGTCATCGTCGGCGGCATCCTTGCCACGAGGGGCCTGCTCGCGGCTACGGGCGCCCATGACGCGATCGAATGGACCGCGAGCCCTGCGCTCTGGCTGGTCGTCGCCGCCGCTGTCGCCGTCGCGACCGCCGGTCTGCCCGCCGCCGACCGGTGGCGCCTGGTGCGGTACGGGCTGAGGCGATGGGTGCCGATCGCCGGGAACGCGCTCGTGTTCATCGTCCTCGGGATCGTCATGGCCGCGACCGGTATGGCCGAGCATCTTGCCGCCACCGCGGAGCACTCCGGCTCCGGCTTCGTCGCCGCGATCCCCGCCATGGGCGCTCTCGGCGGCTACCTCACCGGCTCGAACACGGGCGCCGCCGCGATGTTCTCCCCCGCCACCACGACCGTCGCCACCGGCCTCGGCGCGGATCCGCTGATCGCGCTCGCCGGGCAGAACGTCGCCGGGTCCTTCGCCATCATCGCTTCACCACCGAGGATCGCCCTAGCTGTCGGTGTCGCACTCGCTCCCGGTGAACGCCTCCCACGAGCCATGAGCGCCATACTGCTCGGCGCCGTCGCCGCGACAGTGCTCGTCCTCGGCGTCATCGTCCTGAGCCTTGCCTGAACTTCGGAAGGAACCCCGTCCAGCAGGGCGTGAGGGCGGGAATCGTGCTGCTGGAGCGACGGGGTTCACGAGGGGGCGACTTCGCGTGAGGGCGTGGTACGGGAGGCGCCCGGCCCAGCGGCCTGATCGGAGTTCGGTACCCACCGGGATTGACGGCTAACGGTGTTAGCCGTAGGGTGACGGCCATGCGGCTAACACCGTTAGCCGCATCGGATCAGTCCGACGCGGAAGGACCACCGTGACCACTGGCACGACCACGACCACCGGCAGCACCCGGCCCGTCCCCGGCCCCGGCCGACCCACCACCACCGCGCGGACGGCGCGCCGTGGCTGACCGCGTGCAGGAGATCACGGCCGCCGCCCGGGAGCTGCTCGAGACCGAAGGGCCGGACGCGCTGTCGATGCGGCGCATCGCCGAGCGCGTCGGCATCCGGGCACCGTCCCTGTACAAGCACTTCCCCGACAAGGCCGCCGTCGAGGCCGCCCTCCAGGCGCAGGGCATGGCCCAGTTGGCACAGGAACTGGAGGCCACCGAAGCCGAGGTCGGCGTCGAACCGCCCCTGCCCGCGCTCGCCCGCGCCTACCGGCGGCACGCCCTCGCCAACCCGCACCTCTACCGCATCACCCACACCCGGCCGCTCGCCCGCACCGCCCTGCCCGAAGGGCTCGAGGACCGCGCGGCGATGCCGCTGGTCCGCGCGGCGCACGGCGACATCGACATCGCGCGCTCGCTCTGGGCGTTCGCGCACGGCATGGCCGTGCTCGAACTCGACGGCCGCTTCCCGCCCGGCGCCGACCTGGACGCCGCGTGGCGAGTCGGCTGCGAGGCGTTCGCCCGTGCCATCCACGACAAAAACCAGGGAGAGACCGCATGACCGTGATCGCTACGGGGCCGGCCACCGCCACCGCCTCCCGCGCCGCCGGATACACACACGCCGCGGCATGGATCGTCGGGCTCGCCGTCGCCTGGGGCGCCACACCCGAAGTCGGCGACACACACGCCCGGATCGCGGCCGCGTACGCCGACCGTCCGGTCCAGGCGATCGCCCAGGCGCTGCTCGTGCACGGTGTGGCGGCCGCCGGCCTGGCGGTCGTCGGGTCCGGGCTGCTCGGCTGGGCCCGCCGGACCGGCAACGCCACGGCTCGCTTCGCCGGACGGGCCGGGACGGCCGCGGGCGCACTCGCGTTCGTGCAGCTCGCCCTGGAACTGATCGCCGTGTCCGGAGCCGATCCGGCGTCACCGGGCAGGACCGGCACACTGTTCGAGGTGGTCCAGCGCGTGGACGGCGTCAAGATGTTCGCGCTCGCCGCGCTCGCTGCCGCTGCCTGCGCGGCCTCGCGGCACGGCTCACTGCTGCGGCATTGGGAGGCCGTCACCGGCTGGGCCCTCGCCGTCACGATCACCGCGTCCGGCATCGGTTACCTGCTGCCGGCCACCTCCCTGACCGCGATGGCGTTCGTCTCACTGCCCCTGCTGCTCGTCTGGATCGCCGCGCTCGGCGCAGCCCTCGGCCGCCGGCCCTGAGCCCGGAGCCCCAGCGCCGGGCCGCTGGGCGACGACACCTCACCGACACCCCGCGGCCCGGTCCGCCCCGCCCTCCGCCCGCGTTGCTGGAGGAGCAGGCCGCGCTCGCGGCCGAGCAGGTCCGTGGGGAGGGGCCGCGGCCGAGGGGCGAGGGCGGGTTGCTGCCCGAGCCGGTCCAGCACCTGATGCGGGCCGCACTGGAAGCGGAGACGGACGAACAGCTCGCCGCCTGGGCAGGCCACACGAATGCGGCCTTCGCGAAGCGTGGGTACGTCCGGATCGGAGCCGAGGGCATGCGGGACGCTGCGGCGGCGCCGGACGTCTTCCACGGCGTGGATCGAAAAGCTCCCACGTGAGAAATGGTGAGAAGTCCACGCAGACCACTGGCGATCCGTGCAGGCCGACTCCACCGGGTGATTCGGGGGGAAACCACGAGGCGAACCACGGGAAACGGCGAGCGCCCCCCGATGCCCCCGACGCCCTCACCCCTTCGGCGTCCTCGGTGTCACCGGTCGGAGTACGGCAGCAGTTCGGGGCGCTTCGGCGGCAGGCCGTCGCCCGAGGAGCGGCCGGTGAGGCGGCGGCCGATCCACGGAAGCAGGTGCTGCCGTGCGAACCGGGCGTCCGCCACCCGGCGGGCCGGCCAGCTCGGCGGCAGCGTGGCCTTTGGGGGCAGCTGCCACTCGGGGTCCTCGGGCGGATACCCCAGCGTCTGCCACACCGCCTCGGCGACCCGGCGGTGCCCGTCGGCGGTCAGGTGCAGCCGGTCCACGTCCCACAGCCGCGGGTCGCCGAGCGAGGGCGCCCCGTACAGGTCGACGACCAGGGCGCCGTGCCGTTCGGCGAGCTCGTCGACGCAGGTGAACAGCGCCTCCATACGGGGGCGGAAACGCTCCTGCACGGGCCCCTGGCGGGCCGGGCTGCGCATCAGCACCAGCTGCCCGCAGTGCGGGGCCAGCCGCTCCACCGCCTCGGTCAGCAGATCCCGTACCAGGCCCATGTCGCACTTGGGCCGCAAGGTGTCGTTGAGCCCGCCGACCAGGGTGACCACGTCGGCCCGCATGGCCGCCGCCGTGTCCACCTGCTCCTCGACGATCTGCCGGATCAGCTTGCCGCGCACCGCGAGGTTGGCGTACCGGAACCCGGGGGAGACGGCCGCCATCCGCGCGGCGAGGACATCGGCCCAGCCCCGGTACGTGCCGTCGGACAGCAGGTCCGACATGCCCTCGGTGAAGGAGTCGCCGACCGCGACCAGGCTGGTGTGAGTGGGGTTCGTCTGCATGGCGACAGAGATGATATCCCGTGCACATACCCGCCGGTCGGTCGGTGTCCCGCCCCGTTCCACGGTCCGTCGGGGCGGTCCGCCCGGCCCCTCCCGCTCAGGCCCGCTGCCCGAACAGCTCCTGCAGTACGTCCTCCATCGTCACCAGCCCGGCCAGCCGCCCGTCCGTTCCGAGGACGGCCGCCAGATGCGTACGGCTGCCCCGCATGGCGGTGAGGACGTCGTCCATCGTCGTGTTCTCCCGCACCCGGGCGATGGGACGCATGTCCCGCAGCAGGAACGGCATGTCGCGCGGTGAGGCGTCCAGGGCGTCCTTCACGTGCAGATAGCCGACGATCCGCCGTCCCTCGTCCACCACCGGAAAACGGGAGTACCCGGACTGTGCCGACAGTTCCTCCAGCCCCTCCGGGGTGACGCCCACGCGTGCGTAGACCACGCTCTCCAGCGGCAGCACCACGTCCCGCACCGGCCGGCGGCCCAGCTCCAGCGCGTCGTTCAGACGCTCCTGTGCGCGGTCGTCGATCAGGCCCGCCTCGCCGGAGTCCTTCACCATCTGCGCCAACTCCGCGTCGGAGAAGGACGCCACGACCTCGTCGCGCACCTCGACCCGCAGCAGCCTCAGCAGCGTGTTCGCGAAGGCGTTGACCGTGAAGATCACCGGGCGCAGCCCCCGGGACAGGGCCACCAGCGGCGGACCCAGCACCAGCGCACTGCGCACGGGCTCCGCGAGCGCGATGTTCTTCGGCACCATCTCGCCGAGCAGCATGTGCAGATACGTCGCGAGTGCCAGAGCGATCACGAAGGACACCGCGTGGCCCGCGCCCTGAGGCACGCCCACCGCGTGGAACACCGGCTCCAGCAGATGTGCGATGGCGGGCTCGGCGACCACGCCGAGGACCAGGGTGCACAGCGTGATGCCGAGCTGCGCCGCCGCCATCAGCGCGGACACGTGCTCGAGGCCCCACAGCACGCTCCTGGCGCGCCGCTCGCCCTGTTCGGCGTACGGCTCGATCTGGCTGCGGCGCACCGAGATCAACGCGAACTCGGCACCCACGAAGAAGGCGTTGACGACCAGCGTCGCCAGACCGATCAGCAGCTGTACGACCGTCATCGCCGTGCCCCCTTCTCGCGCGCCTCGCCGTTCGCCCGGCCGCTCACCCGGCCGTCCGGCGCGCCGGCAGCCTTCCTGCCGTCCTTGCCGTCCGCCCTCCCGTCCGGCGGGTGCGGGCCGGCGAGTGGCGCGTGCAGCAGGACGCGCGCCGCGCGGCGGCCGCTCGCGTCCAGGACCTCCATCCGCCAGTCGGCGACCTCGAGGGTGTCGCCGACGGCGGGGATCCGGCCCAGCTCGGTGGCCACCAGCCCGGCCAGGGTTTCGTACGGCCCGTCGGGCGCGCGCAGGCCGACCCGCGCGAGCTGGTCCACGCGCGCGGAGCCGTCGGCCGAGAACAGGGCGTGGCCCTCCTCGTCCGAACCGGTCCGGGCCAGGTCGGGCGTCTCGTGCGGATCGTGCTCGTCGCGGACCTCGCCGACGACCTCCTCGACGATGTCCTCCAACGTGGCCACGCCCGCCGTACCGCCGTACTCGTCGATCACCACGGCCATGGTGCGCCCCTCGGAGAGCCGGTCCAGCAGCCGGTCGACGGTGAGCGACTCCGGGACCAGCAGCGGCTCGCGCATCATCTCCGACACGGGGACCCGAGCCCGGCGCTCGGCCGGCACCGTCAGCACGTCCTTGATGTGCGCGGTCCCGACCACCGAGTCGAGGGTGCCGCGGTACACCGGGAACCGGGACAGCCCGGTCGCCCGGGTCGCGTTCGCCACGTCCTCGCAGGTCGCCTGGACCTCCAGTGCGACGACCTGCACGCGGGGGGTCATCACGTTCTCCGCGCTGAGGTCGGCGAGGTTCAGGGTGCGGACGAACAGCTCCGCGGTGTCGGCCTCCAGAGCACCCTGCTTGGCGGAGTGCCGGGCGAGAGCCGCCAGCTCCTGGGGGCCGCGCGCGGACGCCAGCTCCTCGGCGGGCTCCACGCCGAAGCGGCGCACGATGCGGTTGGCCGTGTTGTTGAGGTGCGTGATGAAGGGGCGGAAGGCGGCGCTGAACCAGCGCTGAGCGTTGCCCACGTTCTTGGCCACGGCCAGCGGTGACGAGATCGCCCAGTTCTTGGGCACCAGTTCGCCGACCACCATCAGGAAGACGGTCGACAGAGCCGTGCCGATCACCAGTGCCAGGGAGCTCGCCACCGAGGCGGAGATACCGATGTCCCTCAGCGGGCCGGAGATCAGCGCGGCGATCGACGGTTCGGAGAGCATACCGACCACCAGGTTGGTGACCGTGATGCCGAGCTGCGCCCCGGAGAGCTGGAAGGTCAGGTTCCGTACGGCCTTGAGCGCACCGACGGCACCCCGCTCGCCGCGCTCGACCGCCCGTTCCAGCTCCGCCCGCTCGACCGTGGTGAGGGAGAACTCGGCCGCGACGAACGCGCCGCAGGCGAGGGAGAGCAGGATCGCGACCAGGAGAAGGAGTACTTCTGTCATCGGGCCGCCCCCGTCCCGTGGCCGGGCGGGAAGTGGACCACCGCGCGACGTCGCGTACGGCTCTGTCGGGGACCGCGATGTCGCGTACTACTGGGAGGCTCGCCCATGGGCGGACGCACACAACCTTTCATGGATGACCGAGTGACCCTCCTAGCGTAAAGGGTCAGCAAAGGTGCCCCGAGGGGTCGCCCGATGTCCGCCGTCATGCCCGGCCCTTGCCTCCGGCCGCCCTCCCGGAGAGGTTCGCCCCAGCGTCGCCGGCGTTCCTCCGGCGCGTATGCGCGGCTGAAGCCCGCAGCTCAATGACGCTGAGTGAGCGGTCAGGGGGGGCAACCTGGTCGTCCCCATCGGCAGGCGCACGGGCCAGGCACCCGGGTCGCCGGCATCTCACGCGCACTCGGCCGCACTCCTGGCCGCGGGACCGTCGGCCTCCCCGCCGGGCCGAACGTCACTGGTCGCCGGAGCGGTGCGGTGCTGTCATGGGTAGGGAGGACGGCGTGGACGAGCCGGCGAGGGCGCGGCCGCCCCGTTCCACAGCGGAGGAGGCCGATGCCATGCTGTACCGCCGCACGGTCGGTGACGTGATGACCGAGGAGGTCGTCACCTTCCGCCCCACCACACCACTCCAGGAGGTCGCCGCCCTGCTGGACGCGAACGACATCGTCGCGGCCCCGGTCGTCGACGAGGACGGCGCTCCCGTCGGCGTCGTGTCCGCGTCCGACGTGCTGCGGCACGAGACCGGCATGCCCGATCCGCAGGGTCAGGACGGGAACGACGAACGCTCCTGGGGCAAGGCCCGGGCCCGGACCGCGGGCGCGCTCATGAGCAGCCCCGTCTTCACCGCCCGGGCCGACTGGACGATTCCCCGGGCCGCGCGGGAACTCCGCAGGCGGCACGTCAAGCAGTTGCCGGTGGTCGGCGACGACGGCCTCCTCACCGGCATCGTCACCCGCAGCGACCTGCTCGACGCCTTCATCCGCTCCGACGTCGAGATCCGCGGCGAGGTCGAGCAGGACGTCCTGGGGCACATCCTCGGCCTGGACGAGGGCGCCGTCGCCGTCGAGGTCCGGGACGGGGCCGTCACCCTGCGGGGACACGTCCCGGAACCGCGGCTCGTTCCGGTGGTCGTGGGCCTCTGCCAGGGCGTCGACGGTGTCGTCGCCGTGGACGCCCACCTCGCCGCCGCCCGGGCGGGCTGAGTGCTCTGCCCCGGGAGGGCCGACCACCGGGTGCAGTACGAAGCAGATCCCGGCCGAGACCGTCCCCACCCAAGGCCGCTCTCCGTCTTCGGGTGCCCCTTTTCAGCGAGTGCGGCAAGTGGTTCGAACACCTTCAGGCCCCACCGAACCATGGGTTTCAGGTAGAGGTCACCAACCGGAGGTGCGCGGCCGGACGGTCTGTACGGCGGGTGCCCCGGGGCCGGGGCGTGCACTGTCGACGACGTGGTAGCCGCGGTGCCGACTCCGCCCGACAAGTCGGGTGCCACCCCGCTCCTCGCCCGGTGCCCGCTGCGTCGCAGCCCCCTGCCCCGGCGCCCCTTCAGCCGTCGGTCCCGGTCACGGGCTCGGCCGGCACCGGGCGGCGGTGGGCGAACGCCACCACCGCACCCGCCCCGATGAGAAGCCCGAGCGCGGCGAAGCCATAGGTCAGCGTGGCAAGGGAAGCAACGGCGGCGACCAGCAACGGGCCACCTGCGTCACCGAGTTCGCGTCCGAGTTCTGCGGCGCCCATGGTCTGGCCCAGGCGCTCCTGAGGGGTCGACGAGGCCAGGGCGGCGAAGCCCAGCGGGGTGATCAGCCCCGTGCCGGCGCCGATCAGGGCGGCACCCAGCAGGACACCGGTGAGGCCGGGCAGCATGGCACAGGCCAGACCGGCCGCGGTGACGAAGAGTCCCACGGCGAGACCGGAGCGGATCGTGAGGCGTCCCTCGTCCAGGGCCCGCCCGGCGCGCGGCTGCACGACGGCGGCGCATGCGGCGAGCACCGACACCGCGGCTCCGGTGGCCACCGTGCCCAGCCCGGCAGCGCGGCCGGAGACGGGCAGGAAGCCCACACCGGCCGAGAGAGCGGCGGTCGCCGCGGCGAGCGCGGAGGTCGGGGCGAGGAAGGCCGGGTCGGCGAGCCGCCGGGCCAGGTCCAGCACCGTCTGCCGGGCCTTCGGCAGCGGCGGCACGACGGGAACGGCGAGCGCGGCCCAGACGACGACCACCGCGCCGAGCACCGCGAGGACGGCGAACAGCAGCCGCAGACCGCCGCCCCGGACCAGGACACCACCGAGCAACGGGCCGAGCGTGTAGCCGATGGACTTGTAGAAGCCGTAACCGCCGAAGGCGCGGCCGTGCTCGGCCGCCGGGTTGAGCCGGGCCACCAGCGCGGACGCGGAGGGCGAGAAGGCGGAGGCCGCGGCGCCCTGGCCGAGCCGGGCCGCCCACAGCCAGCCGGGACCGTCCGCCACCACGTACAGCGCGGACGCCACCGCGAACGCGACAAGACCGCCCAGCAGCACCGGGCGGGCACCGATCCGGTCGGCGAGGGCGCCGAAGACCGGCTTGAGGAGCACCTCGGCGCCGTCGTACAGGGCGAGCAGCCCGCCCAGCACCAGCAGCGAAGTGACCGCGTCCGCGGAGAAGCCGCCGAGGTTCGCGGCGATGCCGTGCGCGCCGAAGGCCGTGGTGAACCCGGCCGCGTACAGCGGCCACATCTGCCGGGCCGGAGCCGCGGCAGTCGTCCCACTCATCGGCCGGCGGCCTCCGGCACCTCGTGGAGAGCCGCGAAGACACGCTCCGCGTAGTCCTCGCAGGCCATGGCACACTCCTTGAGCCGCTTGTCCGCCCCTGCCGCCTCCGGCGCCCCGAACACGTCGCGGGCCGTCAGGTCACGATGCCGGCGCCGCAGCCGCGCCGGCGACTGCTCCTCCTCTGCCGGCTCGGCCAGGGTGAACTCGCCGATGCGGTGTCCGGATCACTCCCGCCGGCGTGGTCGTCATTGATGACGCGCCGACGATCAGGGCTCCGACCACGACGATCGCGGCGGCGAGCGCACACGCGCCATGGTGGTGCTGGTCGTTCATCACGGGCCTCCTTCGGCGGAGGACTGCTGCGCCGCGCTGCGGCGGCCGCGGTTTCAGGGCTTGGTGAGGGGGCCGGCGTGCAGTGCGTTCAGGCGGCGCCGGTACTCGTCCTCGTCGATCTCCCCGCGGGCCAGCCGCTCACGCAGGATGTCCTCGGCCGGGGTGCGGGTGTGCTGCGTGGGCCGGTTGAGGGCGCGGAAGAGCAGCACGGCGACGGTGATGATCAGCGCCCAGAACAGGATCATGCCGGCCGACATCGCGAACCAGCCCCAGCCGCTGACGCCGTGGTCGTACCAGAACATCATCGCCACTCACCTGCTTCGGCTTTGTTCTGTCGCCGGGTACGGAAGCGCACCCGGCGACTTCTTGCCTTCCCTTGCATCGTGCCGCCGCCGGGCAGGGCGGTCTGGGGCCGGATGGTCCCGGGCCGGTGGGCCGTTCAGCCCCTACCGGGTGGGGGTACCCGGGCGAAGGTCGGAGAGCGGACCGAGACGGGAGGGACAACCCATGGGTGCCGTGGAAGTCGTCGTCCTTGCGGCCTCGGCCGTGCTGATCGGCGCGCTGGGCTGGTACTTCTTCGGCCCGCGCCGTGCCGGTGCCGCCCGGCTGGAAGGCGGGGTGCAGCGGGTGGAGGTGACGGTGCGGGGCGGCTACAGCCCCGACGTGATCCACGTCCGGCAGGGTGTGCCGGTGGAGTTGGTGTTCGACCGGCAGGAGGCCGGCGAGTGCACCTCCCGTGTGGTCTTCCCCGATCTGAAGGTCGGTGCGGGCCTGCCCGCGCACACGCGCACCACCGTGCGGCTGAACCCGGACCGGCCGGGCTCGTTCGGGTTCGCCTGCGGCATGAACATGATCCACGGCACGCTGCTGGTCGAACCCGCGGACGACTCGGCACCGCCCACCCCGGACGGCCACGGCGCCACGGCCGCACCTGCTCCTCCTGCTGTCGCCGGCGAGTCGCCGGTGAGTGAGGAGCGGACAGCCGCCGAGGCGGAGGCCGCGGACGTCACCGAACGGCAGGCGGAGATCAGGGACCTCACCCGACGCGTGCTGCTCGGCGCTGTGCTCACCGCGCCGGTGCTGTTCGCGGTGATGGCACACGAACTGTTCGGCGCCGACCTGGTGCCCGGTTGGATGCTGAACCACTGGCTGCAGCTGGCGCTGATCACGCCGGTGATGTTCTACACCGGCCGGCCGATCCACGTGACGGGCTGGCTGACGCTGCGCCACCGGGCCGCGGACATGAACTCCCTGATCACCCTGGGCACGTCTGCGGCCTACGGCTACAGCCTGCTGGTCACCCTGGCCCCCGGTCTGCTGCCCGAGGACGTGCGGGAGGTCTACTTCGAGGCCGTCGGCGTCATCCTGACCCTGATCCTGCTGGGGCGGCTGCTGGAGGCCCGGGCGAAGGCCGGCACCGGCGAGGCCATCCGTGCCCTGCTGGGCCTGCAGGCCCGCACCGCCCGCGTCGTCCGGGCCGGAGCCGAGACCGAGATCCCGGTCGAGGACGTGGTGGTCGGCGACGAGCTCGTCATCCGGCCGGGAGAGAAGATCCCCGTCGACGCCGAGGTCCTCTCCGGCTCCTCCGCGGTCGACGAGTCGATGGTCACCGGCGAGCCGATGCCGGTCACCAAGCACGCCGGGGACACGGTCATCGGGGCCACCGTCAACGGCACCGGGTCCCTGCGGGTACGGGCGGCCAAGGTCGGCGCGGACACCATGCTGGCCCAGATCATCCGCCTGGTGCAGCAGGCCCAGGCGTCCAAGGCCCCCATCCAGCGGCTCGCCGACGCCGTGTCGGCGTACTTCGTGCCGGCGGTGATCGCCATCGCGATCGGCACCTTCGCCGTCTGGTTCACCCTCGGCCCGCCCCCCGCGCCGACCCTGGCGCTGGTGTCCGCGGTCGCGGTGCTGATCATCGCCTGCCCGTGCGCGCTGGGTCTGGCCACTCCGCTGTCGGTGATGGTCGGCACGGGCAAGGGCGCTCAGGCCGGCATTCTGATCCGTTCCGCCGAAGCCCTGGAGACCGCACACAAACTGGACACCGTCGTGCTGGACAAGACCGGCACCGTCACCGAGGGAAAGCCCGTCCTGACCGACGTCCGACCCCTCGGCGGATTCGATGAGACCGTGCTGCTGCAGCTGGTGGCGGGGGCCGAGGCCGACAGTGAACACCCGCTCGCGCAGGCCATCACCGTCGGCATCCGTGACCGCGGCCTGCGCCCGCTCGCCGCGACGGGCTTCGACTCGGTCACCGGCAAGGGCGTTCAGGCCACCGTCGCCGGGCGCGCCGTCCTGGTGGGCACCGCCCGGCTGCTGGGTGACGTCGGCATCGACACCACCACCCTGGTCCCCGTCGCGGCCGCCCTGTCGGCCGAGGGCAAGACCCCCGTCCTCGCCGCGGTCGACGGACGGCCCGCCGGCGTGCTCGCGGTCGCCGACACCGTCAAGGGCGATTCCGCCGCCGCCATCGCCGCCCTGCAGCGCCTGGGCGTCGACGTCGTGATGCTCACCGGCGACAACGCCCGCACGGCCGCCGCCATCGCCGCCCAGGTGGGCGTCACCCGGGTGCTGGCCGAGGTGCTGCCCGAGCACAAGGCCGACGAGATCCGACGTCTGCAGGGCGAGGGCCGCACCGTCGGCATGGTCGGCGACGGCATCAACGACGCGCCCGCCCTGGCCGCCGCCGACGTCGGCCTGGCCATCGGCACCGGCACCGACGTGGCCATCGAGGCCGCCGACATCACCCTGATCTCCGGCTCGCTCGGCGGTGTCGTCACCGCGATCCGGCTGTCGCGGGCCACGATGCGCAACATCCGGCAGAACCTGTTCTTCGCCCTGGTCTACAACACCATCGGCGTCCCCCTCGCCGCCGGCGCCCTGTATCCGCTGTGGGGCATCCGGCTCAGCCCGGTCATCGCCGCCGCGGCCATGGCACTCAGCTCGCTGTCGGTCGTCACCAACGCCTCCCGGCTGCGCCGCCGGCACCCCCCACCGCTGCCCGATGCCCGCCCGGCGCGTGTGCGGCCCCGGGTCGAGTCCGCCGCCGACCGGGCCCGAGCCGGCAGCACGGCCGCCCCGGCGGGCGACGGGCACCATCCCGCCTCCCGGGACGACGGCGACACCGTGGTCACGGACCCGGTGTGCGGCATGCGGGTGGGCAAGGCGACCGCCGCCGAGCACCGGCACACCGAGCACGGCACCTACTCCTTCTGCTCCGCCCACTGCGCCACCACGTTCGACGCCGCCCCCGACCGCTACACCGCCCCCACGACCGGCGGCACGCACGAGGGAGGCGAACCCCGATGACCACCGTCACCCCACACCACGGACACGGGCACACCCCGGTACAAGGTTGCCGAACCGGCCGGTACGGGCAGCGTCGTTGCGCCGTGCCCGGCGGCAACGCATTGCGGACGCACCACCCCGACCATGGGGGTGAGCGCATCTGCGGGTTCGGCGGGCCTCATGGGCCGGCCATACCCCGGCAGGCGCCCTCCAGGGGCGTTCCGCTCGGTTGTCCGGCCGGTGGAGCACGGTCCAGGTGCGGCCGCCACCGGTGGATTCGTGGACGGCGTCGGTGCTGTCGGCGGCCGGCAGCTGCTGCACGGTCACCGCGGTCGGCACCGTGGCCCGACCGTCCTCGGGCAGGCGTCCGAGTTCCGTCCATGGCCGGCCGCCGCGGGCGGCGAGCAAACGGCCGTCGCCCGCGAGCGCCCTGAGTGAGCCGGGTTCCGGCCGGACCCGCACGGACTCGTGCTCACCCTGCTGAAGACTCTGCTGCCGTTTTCACCCGTCGGATCATGGCTGCTCACAAACATCCCGCTGCCCGCATCTACAGGGACTTGACCCAGCGTCTCCAGTGGTTCTCGCGGTGGTAGCCACCCGCGGCCCAGGTGTGGTGGGCCTGTTCGTTGGCTTCCAGGACCATGGCGTCGACGCGGCGCCCGCCGAGGGCGGCGAAGCGTTGTTCGGCTGCTTCCAGCAGGGCGGTGGCGATGCCCTGCCGGCGGTGGTCGGGGTGTACGGCCAGTCGGTAGGCGGAGCATCGCCATCCGTCGAAGCCGGCTATGACGGTTCCGGCGAGCAGGCCGTCACGCTCGGCGAGGAGCAGGGCTTCGGGGTCTCGTGTGATGAGGCGGGCCACTCCGTCGTGGTCGTCGCTGATGCTCGTTCCTTCCGCGGCGTCGCGCCAGAACCGCAGCACGGTGTCGATGTCCGGGAGGGTGGCGTGGCGGATGTGGAGATCGCTCATGGGGTGAGCCAAGCAGAGCGCTCGACTGCCTGGCGAACGGTTTTCGCTGCCGGGCAGGCTGTTCGCTCAACGCTCGCCCGCAGCCCCAGGGCGGCGTGCAGGAGCCGAGCGAGGCTTGTTGCTCGCCGGTTCCCGACCGACGATCACGCCGGAGCCGGTCGGCGGCAGCGGTCCGCGGGTGTCAGGGGTTGCGTGGGGCGACCAGTCCGGATTCGTAGGCGAGGACCACGAGCTGGGCGCGGTCACGGGCGTGGAGCTTGGCCATGGCCCGGTTGATGTGGGTTTTCACGGTCATCGGGCTGATCACCATGCGGTCGGCGATCTGGTCGTTGGACAGGCCCCGCGCGACGAGGGCGACGGCCTCGCGTTCGCGGCCGGTCAACTCTTCCAGCCCCGTCCCGGCACCGGTGTCGAGACGGGGCTGGGAGACGTACCTGTCGATCAGCTTGCGGGTGATCGAGGGGGCGAGCAGGGCATCGCCGCGTGCGGCCACGCGAACGGCGTGCAGGAGGTCGTCCGGGACGATGTCCTTGACGAGGAATCCGGCGGCGCCGGCGCGCAGCGCGTCGAAGACGTACTCGTCCAGGCCGTAGTTGGTCAGGATGACGACGTGCACCTGGGCCAGGGCCGGGTCCGCGGCGATGCGCCGGGTCGCCTCGATGCCGTCGACGACGGGCATCTGGATGTCGACGAGCGCGACGTCGGGCAGGTGTTCCCTGGCGAGTTCCAGGCCCTCCTTGCCGTCGGCGGCCTCGGCCACCACCTCGATGTCGTCCTCGAGGTCGAGGAGGGCGCGGAATCCGCTGCGGATGAGTGGCTGGTCGTCGACCAGCAGGACGCGGATCATGACGTCCGGTCCACGGGGAGTTCGGCCTGGACGGTGAAGCCCCCCTCGTCGCGCGGTTCGGCACGCAGTAGACCACCGAGGGCGGTGACGCGTTCGCGCATGCCGAGCAGCCCGACGCCGGGCACCGGGGCGGTGCCCGGCGTGGCCTTGCCGTCGTCGTCGATGCGTAGCGCGAGGGCGTCGGGCCGGTGGTCGATCCGGACCGATGCCGTAGTGGCGGCGGCGTGTCGGACGATGTTGGTCAGCGACTCCTGAACGATCCGGTAGGCGGTCCGGCCCACCGCGGCCGGGACGTCGTGCTGCTGCCCTTCGATCGTCAGCGTCGCCTTCAGACCGGTCCTGCCGGCCCGCTCCACCAACTCCGGTATGTGGCCGAGCCCTCGCGGCGGGGTCGTGTCGTCGTCGCGCAGTACCGACAAGGTCGCGCGCAGTTCCCGGCTCGCCTCACGTCCGGCCTCCTGGATGGCCAGCAGGGCCTCCGGCACCTTCTCACCGCGTCTTCGGGCCACGTGGACGGCGACCTCGGACTGCACCTTGATGACCGAGATCTGGTGGGTGAGCGCATCGTGCAGTTCCCGCGCGATGTGCAGCCGCTCCTCGTCGGCGCGGCGCCGCGCGGTCTCCTCGCGGGTGCGCTCGGCCTCGTCCGCCCGCTGCTCGGCCTGCCGCAGCGCCTCGCCCGCGGCAAAGGCGGCGATGAGCCAGGCGATCTCCAGGGTGCCACGGGCCTGCACCGACGCCTCGCCCACGGGCCCGTCGTGGACGGCCAGTGCCATGAGCTGGAGAACCACCAGCAGGGTCACGGACGCCGTCACCGCGAGGGCGCGGTGCCCGGCCCGCACCGCGCCGTACACCGCGACCAGGTACGCGACGGCGAGCACGTCGAACCCGGCCGTCTGGTAACCGACCGCGCACAGCCCGGTGACGGCCAGGACGACAACCGGAGCCCGGCGGCGCGCGGCCAGCGCCAGGCCGCCGACTGCCAGCAGCGCGTAGCCGAGCAGGTCGGGCCCCGTGCCAGGGTGCGCCCCGGACGACCCGGTGCGCAGCATCAACGCCGCCACGCTCACGGCGATCAGCCAGTCCCCGACACCGGCCGGGACACCGAACCGTCGTCTGCCCATGGGCGCACCCTAGCCGGATGCCCGCGCGGGCGAGTCCCGCTCGCGGAGGAGCGGCCCTCTACCGCGTCCGCGGTACCCGCGCGGCTCCTGCGGCGTCCGCGGTAGTCGGGTGCGCCGTCGGCGGCAGCGCAAAGTGAGTCCGTCTGCGGGACGACCGGCGGTGGGTCCGGCGGACAGGATCGAGCGACGTCCAGCAGCAGGAGTCGTACGAGGAGAAGGAGCACCTCATGTCCGTCCGTTACGTGCTTGCCGGCGCCGCAGGCGCCCTGCTCGGGGAGTCCGGGCTTGCCGCACCGGCGGCCGCGCACGCCTCCGCCCAGTCGGTCGCCGCCGGTGCCTCCCTGACCACCGGGCGACTCGTGGGCACCGTGGCCGCACTGGTGGCGCTGGCCGGCGTGGTCATCGGTGGGCTGGCCCTGGCCCGCTCCGTCGGCCGTATCGGCCACGGCAACGGGAAGAGGGGGGCCATCGTGTCCCTGGTGGCGGGGATGATCGGCATGGTCGTCGGTGCGGTGAATCTGGCCGTCGCCGACGGCGGTCCCGGCACCGGCAACGGAGTGCTCGGTGGCGCCCTGGCCCTGGTGCTGGGGGTGGTCGCCGCGGTCCTCAGCCGACTGGCCCTGGTCCGCTCCCGCCGCACCGGACGACCGGTCGACCGCCCCGACCACCAGCGCACGTTCGAGTGAGAGAGGGACAGGGGCAGGGGCCCGAGGAGACGGTGATGGCAACCGAAACCGGTGACTTCGCCGGCACCGGTGAAGGGCCTGATCGCCCGGGAGGTCTCCGTGGACCCGACGATCGCTCGTGCCCACCCGCACGCGGCGCCGTCCGCGACACGGAGTTCCACGATCAGGACGCCCGGCACGAGAGCCCCGTGCGTGTCACTCGTGCGCGATCGCCTCCAAGACGTTCATCCGCGACGCGCGGAGGGCGGGCAGTAGCGCCGCGGCGACGCCGATCACCGCCGCACCGATGACGACCGCCACGATCGTGCTCCAGGGGATCGCGAGCGCGGTCATGCCCTGCAGTGCCAGCACCTGGTGCATGCAGACACCCCACACCAGCCCCAGCACGAGGCCCAGCACCGCGCCGAACACCGCGATCACCACCGCCTCCAGCCGGATCATGCGCCGCAGCTGCCACCGGGCCAGTCCGATGGCCCGCAGCAGCCCGATCTCCCGGGTGCGCTCCACCACCGACAGCGCCAGGGTGTTGACCACGCCGAGCACCGCGATGATGATCGCCAGCCCCAGGAGGGCGTAGACGAGGTACAGCAGGACCGAGATCTGGTCGTGCACCAGGTCCTTGTAGTCGGCCTGGTCACGTGCCTGGACCTGCGGGTACGGGGCGAGAGCGGTATCCAGCCGGTCACGGAGTTCATCCGCGCTCGTGCCGTCGGCGGCGTTCACGTACAGCGCGGAGTCCTGCCCGCCGGGCACGTACTTCTCGACCGTCGCGATACCGAGGAACAGTCCGCCCTGCACGCCGAAGCCGTCGCCGTTCTCCATGTCGGTGAGGGCGCCCACGGTCAGCTCGGTGTGCTGCCTGCCCGGGAACTCGACAGGGATCGTGCTGCCCGTCCGGACGCCGTGGTCCGCGGCGAATCCGGCGTCCATGGCGATACCGCCGTCGGCCAGTGCCGCCGCCGTGTCGCCGCTCGCGTAGGTGAGCCGGGCGACGTCGTCGATCCGGTGGTCGTACCCGGCGGCGGTCGTCTCGATCCTCTCCCCGTCCGGCAGCCGCACCGCCACCGGCGCGAACCGCTGCCGTACGACGACGCCCACGCCCTCCGTGTGCCGCACCTTGTCGGTGACCTCCTGGGTGAACGGCTGGAAGTTGGCGTTCTGGACGACGAAATCGGCGCCCAGCGTCCTGTCGATCTGCTCGTCGAAGGAGCGGGACATGGAGGCGCCGGCCACCGACATGCCACCGACCAGGGCGAGTCCCACCATCAGTGCGGCGGCGGTGGCACCCGTACGGCGGGGATTGCGCAGGGCGTTGCGCTGGCTCATCCTCCCGACCGGTCCGAACAGGGCGGGGAAGGCCCCGCCCAGCACCCGGATCACCGGCCGCACCAGCAACGGACCGGCGACGACGGTCGCGATCAGGGTCAGCACGACACCCAGCCCCAGCAGGAGCGCCGCCGGTCCCGTTTCGGTGGACACGGCGCAGCCCGCCAGAGCGGCCGCGCCGAGCGCCCCGACGACGGAACCCACCACCGCGCGGGTCCGCAACGGCCGGCCCACCCCGGCGATCTCGGCGTCGGCGAGGGCGGCCATCGGGGACACCTCTGCCGCACGGCGGGCCGGAAGGTACGCCGCCACGAAGGTGACCCCGACCCCGACCACGTACGCCGTGACGGGCGTGCCCCACCCGATGACCATCTCCGTGGTGTTCAGGTTCATGCCGAAGACGCTCATCAGCCGGATCAGTCCGTGGGCGAGCCCGATACCGGCCGCCATGCCCAGCGTCGAGCCGAACAGGCCGAGCAGCACCGCCTCGGTGAGCACCGATCGGCGCACCTGCCGCCGGTCGGCGCCGATCGCCCGCAGCAGCCCGAGTTCACGGGTGCGCTGCGCGATCAGCATCGAGAAAGTGTTGACGATCAGGAAGGTGCCGACGAGCACGGCGATCCCGGCGAAGCCGAGCATCACGTACTTGATCACGGAGAGGAACTCGCCCAGCTCGTCGGTGGCCGTCGCGGCCTGCTCGTCGGCCGTCTCCACCCGGTAGGCGCCGGAGCCGAGCGCCTCGGTGACACGGTGGTCGACCTCCTCGGCGGTCGCACCCGGCCCCGCCTCGACGGCGATGCTCGTGGCCCGGTCCGCCGAGCCCAGCAGCTCGACGGCGGCGACCTCGGGATCGAGGAAGACGAGGGCTGAGCCCGGATTGGGGGTGGTGAAGGCGGCGATCCCCACGATCTTGACGCGGAAGGTGCCCGGCTGGGCCTGCACCGACAGGGTGTCGCCGATCGTCAGGTCCTCGGCGTCGGCGGTGTCCGCGTCCAGCACGGCCTCTCCGGCACCGTGCGGGGCGTGTCCGGAGGCCAGCTCCACGACGCTGTGTTCGTCGGCGTACCAGGTCATCGCGCGCGCCGGTGCGCCGCTCGTCGGTCCCACCGGCTCGTTGTCGCTGTCGACGACCGTGACGTTCCCGGCCCTGACGACCGGGCGGGCGGACTCGACCCCCTCGATCCCGGCCAGCCGCTCGGCGAGCGAGGCCGGCACGGTCCGGACCTGGCCGGTGGGCACAGCCGCTTCCAGGTCGTCCGGGGGCGACACGGTCACGTCGGCGGAGGTGGAGGCGAAGAGCCGGTCGAAGGTGCGGGCGACGGTGTCGGAGAAGATCAGGCTGCCCGCGACGAACGCCACGGACAGGACGACGGCCAACGCGGACAGCAGCAGCCGCCCCTTGTGCGAGAGGAAACTCCTGAGCGTCGCCTTCAGCACGGTCTCAGCCCTTGCCCGGGACCGACTCGTCGGGCCGGACGGCCCCGTCGCCGACGAGGCCGGAGGCGAGGCCGGGAGCGGGGCCGCCGTCGTCGCTCTGGGCGCGGAGCACGTCGAACCGCTTCATCCGCTCCAGCACCGCCTCCGCCGTGGGCCGCCGCATCTCGTCGACGATCCGGCCGTCCGCCAGGAACAGCACCAGATCGGAGTGGGAGGCGGCGCCCGGGTCGTGCGTGACCATCACCACGGTCTGGTTCAGCCGGTCGACGGCCTCGCGCAGAAAGCCGAGCACCTCCAGACCGGCGCGCGAGTCGAGGTTGCCGGTCGGCTCGTCCGCGAAGATCAGCTCGGGCCGGGAGGCCAGCGCCCGCGCACAGGCCACGCGCTGCTGCTGGCCGCCGGAGAGCTGGGCCGGCCGGTGCTTCAGCCGGTTCCGCAGGCCGAGTGTGTCGATGACCTGGGCCAGCCACCTCTCGTCGGGCTTCTGGCCTGCGATGTCCATCGGGAGGGTGATGTTCTCCAGCGCGTTCAGGGTCGGGATGAGATTGAACGACTGGAACATGAACCCGATCCGGTCCCGGCGCAGGCGGGTCAGCTCACGGTCCTTCAATCCGGTGATCTCGGTGTCGCCGAGCCACACCTGTCCGGCCGAAACGGTGTCGAGTCCGGCCAGACAGTGCATCAGCGTCGACTTCCCGGACCCCGAGGGCCCCATCACCGCGGTGAACCGGCCGCGCGCGATGGCCACGTCCACCGCGTCCAGGGCGAGCACGGTCGTCTCGCCGGTGCCGTACGCCTTGGTCAGGCCGCGTGCGCGGGCCGCGATCCCGTCCGCCGACGTGAGGCCGGGAAAGTGCTCCGCAGCAGGTGTGGACAAGGCCGCCTCCTCCGTCTGGAGATGTAGGGACAGGGCGATGTGGACATGCCGGCATGTGGACAGGCGAGGATCTGCACATGCGGGCGTCGGACCGAGCCGAGGCGCCTGCCACACCCGAGGCCAGTGTGACCCGCTCCACGCCAAATATCCTCCGCAGGCGCAAAACCGCCTCATATCGCTGTAAGGGGCACGTTCCATGGCGGCACTTGCCGGTGCTAGCACCTCGGCGCTAGCTTCGAGGCATGGCGAAGACCCAGCTGAACGTACGCGTGGACGAGGGCACCGCCCGAGCGGCGCGGGAGCGCGCACTGGCCCGCGGGATGAGCGTCAACCGCTACATCGAGGAACTGGTCCGGCAGGACGCCGGTGAGGTCGGCCACACCTTCGTGGAGGCCGCCGCCGACTTCATGAAGCAGTACGAGAGCGTCTTCGCCGAGGAGTTCGACGGGACGTCGCCCGCGCGGGCGACGCCGGGAGCGGGGGAGAAGAACCCCGAGGGCCCGCGCGAAGGTCGCCGCTGATCCCTTGGACGGTCTGCGCATCGACCTCGCCTGGCTGCTGATGCTCGCCGAACAGCAGACTCCCGGGGACCCCCAGGTCACCGACTGGGGAGCCCTCGTCGCCGCCGTCGCCCGCCACGAGGCCGAGATATTCGACGTCCCCGTCTACGGCAGCCCGCAGGCCCGTGCCGCCGCGCTGCTCCAGCTGCTGCTCCACGTGCCCGCGCTGGAACGCTCCAACGCCCTGTTCGCCTCCGCCGTCGCGTACGCCTACCTCGTCGCCAGCGGTCTGAAGGTCGTCACCTCGCCGGAGCAGGTGCGTGATCTGGCCCGGCTGGTCAAGAACGGTGAGGCGACCGTGGACGACATCGCCGCCGAGCTGCGCCGCTGGAGCGAGTGATCAGCTCCGGCCGGCCGGCGCGCCGGCCACCGCATCGGTCGCCGGCCGCCACGCGGTCCCCAGCACGCAGTACGACGTCGGCAGCTTCGGACCGCTCTCCGGCATCAGCGTCCTCCGGTACGGGCCGAGCTCGAACCCCGCCTCCCGCAACGCGCCCACCGGGTCGCGCGCCACATGGCAGCCACCGGCGAGCGGCGGCCACACCGTCCGGTCCAGGGCACGCTGGGTGAGCCGCATGACCCGGCCGCCGCCCCGGCCGTGCTCGAAGAACCGCACCTCGCCGCCCGGCCGCAGCACCCGCCGGAGTTCCGCGAGCGCCCGCGGCAGGTCCCGCACACTGCAGAGCACCAGGGAGACCACCGCCGCGTCGAACGCCTCGCTCTCGACCGGCAGCGCCTCCGCCGCACCCGGCGCGACCTCCACCGGGACACGGGCGCGCAGGGCGGCCTCCACGGCCAGCCGGCGCAGTACCCGTTCCGGCTCGACGGCGACGACCTCCGAGACGGTGTCCGGATAGTGCGCGAAGTTGAGACCGTTGCCGACGCCGACCTCGATCACCCGGCCCGACAGCCCGTCAAGCAGCCTCCGGCGCACCGCGGCCATGCCCCCGCGGGTCTCCGCGGTGACACTGAGCCGGGCGTAGCAGCGGGCGAACAACGGATGGTGCACGGGATCCCGCGCCACCTTCGCGGAGCCGGCGGACATGGGGCACCTCCCTGCCGTGAGGAAACCGAGAAGCCGGGGGCCGAGGACTGAGCCCCCCGGAACCGGCCTTACCGCGATTGTCCCCCGCGAGGACACCTCGCATCCCTCGACCGGGGCCCGCTACGTCCTCCGCCCCCGGCGTGCCTCCCGCACCTGGAACGCCTCCGCGTCCCAGGTGCCGTCCAGCCGGGGTGCCAGCCAGTGCGGTGCCGAGGCCCGGAAGCCGGCCGGGGCGAGGGCGGCCGCCCCGGCCGGCACCGCGCCCAGCAGCGGGACCCCCGTCACGTCCGGCAGGTCCTGCAGGTTGCAGCGCGAGGCCAGATCGGGCTCGGCGGGCCAGCTGCCGATCACCACACCCGCCGGGGCGAGCCCGCGCGAGCGCAGGTGGCAGGCCGTCAGCTCCGCGACGTTCAGGGTGCCCAGGCCCGCCGACACCACCACCAGCACCGGCGCCGCCAGCAGTGCCGCCGCGTCCGCGAGCGTCCCGCCGGCCGCGTCGAACCGTACGAGCAGCCCGCCGGCGCCCTCCACCAGCACCAGGTCGTGCTCGGTGGCCAGCTTGGCGGCCGCCTCGGCCACGTCGTGCGGATGCACCGGCGCCCGGCCGGCCCGGCGGGCGGCGGTGGCGGGCGCCAACGGGTCCGGGTACCGGGCGATCTCGGTGGCCGTGACGGCACCGGCGAGCCGTGTGATCTCCTCGGCGTCTCCGGGCTCGTCCGGCGCCACACCCGTCTGCGCCGCCTTCAGCACGGCCACCGACCGGCCCGCCGCCAGCGCCGTCGCGGCGAGAGCCGCCGTCACCACCGTCTTGCCGACCTCGGTGCCCGTGCCCGTGATCACCAGTACCGGCATGTCATCCTTCCTGAGTGGCCGCAGCCGCAGCGCACACCGCGCGTGCGATCCGGGCCACGTCCGTGTCACCGGTGACGTACGGCGGCATGGTGTAGATCAGATCGCGGAACGGCCGCAACCACACGCCCTCGCGCACCGCGGCCCGCGTGGCCGCCTCCATGTCCACGGCGTGATCGAGCTGGACGACGCCGATGGCGCCGAGGACCCGCACGTCACGGACGCCCGGCAGCTCCGCCGCCGGGCTCAGCCCGTCCCGCAGGCCCGACTCGATCCGCTTGACCTCCGCGCGCCAGTCCTGTCCGAGCAGCAGCTCGATCGAGGCGCAGGCCACGGCCGCCGCCAGCGGATTGCCCATGAAGGTCGGACCGTGCGCCAGCACCGGCACCTCGCCGCGCGAGATGCCGTCGGCCACCCGTGGGGTGCACAGCGTCGCCGCCATGGTCAGATAGCCGCCGGTCAGCGCCTTGCCGACACACATCACATCCGGGGTCACGGCCGCGTGTTCCGCCGCGAACAACGCGCCGGTGCGCCCGAACCCGGTCGCGATCTCGTCGAACACCAGCAGCACGCCGTGCGCGTCGCACGCCTCGCGCAGCACCCGCAGATACGCGGGGGAGTGGAAGCGCATCCCGCCCGCGCCCTGCACCACCGGCTCCACGATCACCGCGGCCAGTTCCCCGGCGTGCCGCCCGATCAGCTCCCGCAGACGGTCGGCGTACGCCTCCTCGTACTCGGCGGGCGGGGCCTCGGCGAACACCTGCTCCGGCAGGACCCCGGTCCACAGCTCGTGCATCCCGCCCTCGGGATCACAGACCGACATCGGCTGCCAGGTGTCACCGTGGTAGCCGCCCCGCCAGGTCAGCAGCCGCCGCTTCTCGGGCCGCCCGAGTGAACGCCAGTACTGCAGGCACATCTTGACGGCGACCTCGACGGACACCGAGCCGGAGTCGGCGAGGAAGACGTGCTCCAGCCCGTCGGGTGACATGTCGACAAGGAGCTTCGCCAGCCGGACGGCGGGTTCGTGCGTGAGCCCGCCGAACATCACATGGCTCATCCGCCCGAGCTGGTCGGCCGCGGCCTCGTTCAGCACCGGGTGGTTGTAGCCGTGGATCGCCGACCACCAGGACGCCATCCCGTCGACCAGTTCGCCCGAGCCGTCGGCGAGCCTGAGCCGCACCCCGGTCGCCGACTCGACGACCAGCGGCTCCCCGCGTCCCGGCATGGGCCCGTACGGATGCCAGACGTGCCGCCGGTCCAGCTCGAGCAGCTCGGGGACGGACAGCTCAGGCATTGGGAGCGAGATCCGTTCCGGCGCCCCGGCGGCGGACCGCGACGAGATCGGTACGCGGCCCGTCGGCCCGGCCGGCCCCCTCCGCGGCCGTCCCGGCACCCGCGGGCGCCTCCGTCTCCGCACACCCGCCGGAGGACGACGCCCCCGCGCACGCACCCGCACCCGCGGGCGCCGTACCGCAGGCCCCGCCGCCGTCGTGCGACCCGCACCCGCCCGTCCGGTGCTCGGGCAGGGTCACCTGGTCGGTGCCCTCCACCTCGAACCCGGCGTCCGCGATCATCTCCAGGTCGGCCCGTCCCGCCTGGCCCTCGCTGGTGAGGTAGTCGCCGAGGAAGATCGAGTTGGCCAGGTGCAGCGCGAGCGGCTGCATCGTGCGCAGGTGCACCTCCCGGCCGCCCGCGATCCGCACCTCGACGTCCGGGCACACGAACCGCACCATCGCCAGGATCCTGAGGCACCGCTGCGGGGTGAGGTTCCACTCCTCGGCGAGCGGCGTGCCCTCGAACGGGATCAGGAAGTTCACCGGCACCGAGTCGGGGTCCAGCTCGCGCAGCGAGAACACCACGTCGACCAGATCCGTGTCGCTCTCGCCCATGCCGGCGATCAGCCCGGAGCAGGCGGACAGGCCGGCCGCGTGCGCCTTGTGCACGGTGTCCACCCGGTCGGCGTACGTGTGCGTCGTGGTGATGTCCCCGTAAGTGGCCTCGGAGGTGTTCAGGTTGTGGTTGTAGGCGTCCGCCCCCGCCTCGCGCAGCCGCTCCGCCTGGCCGTCGGAGAGCAGACCGAGACAGGCGCACACCTCGACGCCCTCGTTGCCCTCCTTGATCGCCTTGATGGTGTCGGAGACCCGGTCCACGTCACGGTCGGTCGGGCCCCGGCCACTGGCCACCAGGCACACCCGCTTGGCGCCGCCCGCCAGCCCGGCCGCGGCCGCCTCCGACGCCTGCTCCGGCTTGAGCCAGGTGTACTTGAGGATGTCGGCCTTGGAACCGAGCCGCTGGGAACAGTAGGAGCAGTCCTCCGGGCACAGGCCCGACTTGAGGTTGACCAGATAGTTGAGTTTCACCCGTCGGCCGAACCAGTGCCGTCGCACCTTCCCGGCCGCGGTCACCACGTCGAGCAGGTCGTCGTCGGACGTCCTGAGGACGGCCAGCGCTTCCTCGCGGGTCGGCGTCTCGCGCCGAAGCCCCTTGTCCACCAGCGTGTTCAGCAGATCCATGAAAGCCGATCCTGTCCTATTCGGCCGCCGTGGCCAAGGAGGGTTCGCACAACAGAGGCGCTTCACAGGTGTGGGCATGGCCACACAAGGGTCCGCCGATCGCCCGGCTAAGGTCTGTGCATTGCCTACAAAAGCCCCGGAGGACCCATGGCGTTCGGCTGGATCGATGAGCAGGCGGAGCTGCGGCGCCGGGCCGGACTCGTACGGACCCTGCGCCCGCGGGCCGCCGACGCGCCGCTCCTCGATCTGGCGAGCAACGACTACCTGGGCCTGGCCCGCCATCCGGAGGTCACTGAGGGCGCGGCACGGGCCGCGCGGACCTGGGGCGGCGGGGCGACCGGGTCCCGGCTCGTCACCGGCACCACCGAACTGCACACCGCGCTGGAACGCGAACTGGCGGACTTCTGTGGCTTCGAGGCGGCCCTCGTCTTCTCCTCCGGCTACGCGGCCAACCTCGCCGCCGTCACCGCGCTGGCCCCGCACGGCTCGCTGATCGTGTCCGACGCGGGCAACCACGCCTCGCTGATCGACGGCTGCCGGCTGGCCCGCGGCGGGACGCGGGTCGCGGCGCACGCCGACCCGGACGCCGTGCGCAAGGCGCTGGACGGGCACGCCGGACCGGCCGTCGTGGTGTCCGACACGGTCTTCTCGGTCGACGGGGACGCCGCCCCGCTCACCGCGCTGGCCGAGGCGTGCCGGGAGCACGGCGCGGGACTGGTGCTCGACGACGCCCACGGCCTCGGGGTGCTGGGCGACGGCGGACGCGGCGCCCCGCACGCGGCCGGACTCGCCGGCGCCGACGACGTCGTCGCGACGGTCACGCTGTCCAAGTCGCTCGGCAGCCAGGGCGGGGCGGTGCTCGGCCCGGCACGGGTCGTCGAACACCTCGTCAACGCGGCCCGGACGTTCATCTTCGACACGGGCCTCGCCCCCGCGGCCGCCGGCGCCGCGCTGTCGGCGCTCCGGCTGCTGCGCCGGGAACCCGGGCGTGCCGCACGGGCGGGCGAGGTGGCGCGCGAACTGCACGGACGGCTGACGGCCGCGGGTCTTCGAGCGGTGCGTCCCGACGCCGCGGTCGTCTCCGTGCGCGCCCCGTCCCCGGAGCAGGCCGTGCGATGGGCGGCCGACTGCCGGGCGGCCGGCCTGTCCGTGGGCTGCTTCCGTCCTCCTTCCGTGCCCGACGGCATCTCACGGCTCAGACTGACCGCCCGCGCGGACCTGTCCGGGGCCGAGATCGAACGCGCTGTACAGGTGGTCGGCGAGACGCGGCCATGAGTCGGCGGGGCACGGCCGTGGGTCGCTCGACGACGGACGGTTCGGTCGGTGGTGCCGGTCGGGTGGTCGGGTCGGTGGTGCTGCCGGTCAGCGGACCGAGGCCACGAACTTCGTCCAGCTCCCGGGGGAGATGAGCAGCGCGGGTCCGGACGGGTCCTTGGAATCGCGTACGGCGAGCAGCCCGGCACCCGGGCCGGTGGCGGGCCTGGCCGTCTCGACGCAGTTGTTCGCTCCCGTGCTGTGGCTGCTGCGCAGCCACCGCACACCGTGCAGGTCGGTGCTGGAGGGAAGGGTCCGAGGCGGTACGGGCATCGTGCCTCCTTACGCGCCGGCAGCTGTCCCGGCGATGAAATCCAACGAGTCCTCGGGCGAAAGGGCGTGGATCGAAAGGGCGTTGAAAGCCTCCGAGTACACCCGGAGGTCTTCTTTCCGCTCGAGATAGAGGCTACTCGTCAAGTGGTCGAGAACCACGACATCCAGATCGGCGGTGCGCGAAAATGAGAAGATGACGAAAGGACCGGTGACGCCGATGTGCGCCCCTGCCGTGAACGGCAGGATCTGGAGCCGCACATGGGGAAGGCGTGCCGCCTCCACGAGCCGGTTCAGCTGCCGGGTCATTACGCCGGGACCGCCGACCTCCCGGCGCAGCACCGCCTCGTCCAGGACGGCGGCCAGCTCCAGGGGCGGCTCCGTCCGCAGCACGTCCTGCCGGGCCAGCCGCACTTCCACCAGCGTGTCCAGCCGCTCCTTCGAAGCGCCCTCCAGCGCGGCCTCGGTCACCGCCCGCGCGTACTCGGGTGTCTGCAACAGCCCGGGAACCACTGTGGTCTCCAGGGTGCGCATCGCGCCGGCCTGGGACTCCAGGCTGATGAAGTCCCGGTAGGTGGGTGGCAGTACCCCCCGGTACGCGTGCCACCAGTGATGCCGTCCGCCGCTGTCGTCGGACCCCGCCAACACCAGCAGCAACTCCCGCAGCTGACGGTCCGCCAAGCCGTAGGCGTCGAGCAGTAACCGCACATCGGCCGGTTTCACCCCGCTCGTGCCCGTCTCGATCCGGCTCACCTTCGACTGGTGCCAGCCCACCAGGCGGGCCGCCTCACCGCTCGTGAACCCCGCCGACGTGCGCAGCGAGCGCAGTTCGGCACCCAGTTTCCGGCGGCGTACCGCGGGACCGTGCTGCATCGTTCCCCCTTACTCCCCATGAGCCACCCGCATACGGTCTCTCGTCGCAGAGTTCACCGATTTGAGCGACAGATATATGCATATCTTGGCCGTATCGTCGCCCACACCCTGCGGTGATGGCAGTCTGGCGACGAAGCACCAGTGCGGGACCGTACTCGAATCAGCCGCTCCGTGCCGGACCGTGGACCCGTGGGAAAGGGACGACGTCGCCATGGCAGACCATCTGGAAGCATCCATCACTCTGCCGAGCGATCCGGCCTCGGTTTCCGCCGCGCGCGTCCATGTGATGGACACGCTGGCGGAGTGGGGCATGCCGGCGGACACGGAAGTGTCCGACACCGTGCGGCTGATCGTGTCCGAACTGGCCACCAACGCCGTGCAGCACACCCTCGGGCAGTCGCCCACGTTCACGGTGGACATCGCCCTCGACCACGACGAGCGGTTGCGCATCGGAGTCACCGACAGTCATCCGAGGTTCCCCAAGCGGCTCCCCGCCGCGGTCCAGCAGGACAACGGCCGGGGGTTGGTCATCATCCGCTGGCTGACCGCGGAGCGCGGCGGCAGGATGAGGGTCCGCCCCACCAGGGACGGCGGCAAGACCGTCTTCGTCGTGCTCCCGTGGGCCGTCCCGGCCGAGCCGGTCACGGCGGCGGGACGGCAGGAGCCGTAGGGGCCACGACGGAACGGCACGGCTCAGCCGCGTCGGTGACTCCCCGACAAAGCGGCGGAGGCGGCGACAGGGGGGTGTGCCGCCGCCCCGCGGCTCAGCCGACCCGGCCGTACCAGACGCTGCGGGTCCAGATCTTCTGCAGGCGCACCACGTCCCCGGTCTTCGGGGCGTGCCAGATCTTGTTCTGGCCCGCGTAGATGCCGACGTGGTAGATGTTCTGGCCCGAGTGGAAGAACACCAGGTCGCCCGCCTTGCGTTGGGAGGCCGAGACCTGGCGTGTCTTGTTGTACTGCTGGGCGGCGGTGCGCGGCAGTTTCTTGCCCGCCTTCTTGAAGGAGTAGAGGGTCAGGCCGGAGCAGTCGAAGCGGGACGGTCCGGTGGCGCCCCACCGGTAGGGCGAACCCTCCTTGGACGCCGCGACCTGGAGGGCCTTGGTGGCCGTACTCGCTGCCGCCGCCTCCGAGGCGGCACCGGGAACCACGAGCGAGCCGCCCACGGCGGCGAGGGTGAGAGCCGAGGCCGTGCCGGCCCGAGCCATGAGAGACGGGACACGATTGAGCGCGGACATGCGCAACCCTTCGTCAGCCGCCTGTGAAGGATGACCTGTCGGATTCGGGCTGGCGAAGTTGCCCGGCCGCACATGTGCGGCTTCACCCCAAGGGCTGCTCGGAACGAGAACCTCCGCTCCGGCGACCCGTCGTGCTCGGGTCCTCCACTCCTGCCGATCCACTCCTGTCGACCGGTCATCCGGGCGGCGGCAGGACTCGGCGTCCGCCCGGATCGCCCCGCCGCGGCGGCGGGGGCTTGTCGTCAGTGAGCGATCTTGGCAATGGTCGGCCCGAAATCCCACTGGAACCGGGGGTTTGTGTTGTTACTCACCACTCATCCGTTCGGGTGGACAGCGCTGCGTTCGGGGCACCGTCCAGGGTGCCGAGGAGCCCCGGACCAGCATCGGAGTACTTGATTCCGAAATGGGGTGCGCGTGGTGCGCAACCTCGGCGGCCCGAAAAGAAGTCGCGCATCTACGCCGCATGGGGGTACGTCTTTTGGTCCGTTTCGACTCAGGTGCGGACGTGACGCCGGCGCACGCCCCGTCCGGACCGGTAGGGGCGTCAACTGCCGGAGCCCGGAGGCAGGATGACGCGGGCCGTGCGTCGCTCGCCGTCCAGCACCCGCAACGCGCGGGCCAGGGTGGCGGTGTGCAGTTCGGTCTCGCCGCGCCGGTGCATCAGGGCCAGTGCGTCGCGCAGGGCGACGGCCTTGCCGACCAGTGCCTGCGCGGCACGCAGTCCCCGGTAGGTGTCACCGTCGCGGGCCGGGTTGATCCGGCCGAGCAGGTCGACGGCCTCGAGGTAACGGTCGATCAACTCGGCCTCGGCGCTGGTCAGCGCGGGCAGCGGCGGTAGTTCGGGTGGCAACATCGGCGGCTCACCTCGTGCCGGGAGTGGCCTGGAGGCCCTCGCGGCGGGTCACGATCCGGTCCGCGAGGCCGTAGTCCACCGCTGCCCGGGCGTCGAGGACCGTGTCCCGCTCGATGTCCGACCGTGCCTGCTCCGGGGTGCGGCGGGTGTGCCGGACCAGCATCTCCTCGATCCGGGCCCGAACGCGTGTCAGCTCCTCGGCCTGCACGGCCAGGTCGCTCGCCCTGCCCTCCACCGGCTCCGTCAGCACGGGCTGGCGGAGCACCAGTCGGGCCCCGGGCAGTACGTACCGCTTGCCCGGCGTCCCGGCGGCCAGCAGCAGCGCGGCTGTCCCGGCCGCCTGGCCCAGGCAGACCGTCTCCACCTCGCAGGCGAGGTGGCGCAGGGTGTCGTGGATCGCCGACATGGCGTGGAAGGAGCCGCCGGGCGAGTTGACGTAGAGGGAGATGTCCCGGCCGGGGGCCCGGTGCTCCAGGTGCACGAACTGGGCGATCACGTCGTTCGCGGAGGTCTCGTCGATCGGTGTCCCGAGGAAGACGATCCGCTCCTCCATCAGCTTCGAGTACGGATCCGTGCTCCGGCGCCCGGACGCCGTGTGTTCGGTGAACTCGGGCAGGACATGGCGGGCGAACGGTCGGGTCATGGGAGCCCCTCCTCGTGGCAGCTGTCTGTAAAAAATGTACAGGACGTACGTGACGTTATGATGGGGGCATGGCCTACGAGATTCCGGTGACGCAAGCCAGGGCTGAACTCGCCGACCTGATCAACCGTGTGGTGTACGGCGGTGAGCGCGTCGTCGTGACCCGGCACGGAAAGCCTCTCGTCGCCCTCGTGTCCGCCGATGACCTGCGACGACTCGAGCAGCTCCAGGAACTCGACGCGCGACGGGAGCCCACCGGGGATCAGGTGGTCAGCACGGTTTCCGGCGTCCACGAGGCTGCGTCCGCTTCACGCGAACAGCAGCGTTTCGGCATCGCCGCGGAACACCGCGGAACGGCCCCTTCATAGGTCACAGGGAAGGCCCCGGAAAACGGAACCGTGCACCCCCGCCGCTGCGGCGGGGGTGCACGGTTCCGTACGGGTGGGGCCGCTCAGCCCAGCGGCAGCCGCGGGAGCCGGCGCTTCTCCGCCGCCCTGCGTTCGGCGTCCTCCGCCTTGGCGACGGCCGCGTACTGGTCGACGTACTCCTGCTCGGAGAGGCTCAGGATGGTGTACATGATCTCGTCGGTGACGGCGCGCAGTATCGCCTTCTCGTCCTCCATGCCGGCGTAGCGCGAGAAGTCGAGGGGCTTGCCGAAGCGGATCACCACCGGGTGGACGCGGGGGACGACCTTCCCGGGCGGCTGCGCCTCGAAGGTGCCGATCATCGCGCAGGGAATCACCGGGATGCCGGCCTTGAGGGCCATCACCGCGACCCCGACCTTGCCCTTGTAGAGACGCCCGTCGTGCGACCGGGTGCCCTCCGGGTAGATGCCGAGCAGTTCCCCCTTGCCCAGCACTCCGAGGCCCTCCCGGATCGCGGCCTGGCCGGCGTCCTTGCCGGAGCGGTCGACCGGGATCTGCCCCGCGCTGCGGAAGAAGAACGCCGTCAGCCGGCCCTTGAGGCCGGGGCCGGTGAAGTACTCGGCCTTGGCGAGGAAGGTGATGCGCCGTTTGAGTATCGCGGGCATCAGGAAGTGGTCCGAGAACGACAGATGGTTGCCTGCGACGATGGCGGCACCGGACGACGGCACATGCTCCAGGCCCTCTATTCGAGGCCGGAAGACCAGTCGCAGCAGCGGGCCCAGCAGCACGTATTTGAGAAAGTAGTAGAACACGGCTCATCCCTCGCTTCACCAGGTCCGCTTCAGATCGGGTTCTCGCAGGTCAAGTCTATGATCCCGGGTGTCGGCCGACGCGCATCCGCAGTCATCTGCAACCGCGTTCGGCCGGGCTTGTGCTGACCCTTCGCCGACTTTACTGACATCTCGTCAGCCATGAGGTGCCGACGTCCGAAGCACCTGCGCACGGGGGAGGTGCGCGGTCTCTCCCGGGGCTCGGCGCCGGCGGCCCTGTGCGACCGCTCGCCCCGGCTCCGCCGAGGGGGGCGGCTCGGCAGCGGGGTCACACGTGCAGCAGGGTCTTGATGGCGCGGCGTTCGTCCATGGCACGGTAGGCCTCGGCGGCCCGATCGAGGGGGAGGGCGAGGTCGAATACCTTGCCGGGATCGATCCGGCGGTTCCAGACCAGGCCGATCAGCTCGGGCAGGTACTGCCGCACCGGGGCCGGGCCGCCGTGCAGGTGCACGTGGGAGAAGAACAGCTCCTGACCGTCCAGTGTCACGTCGTGGGAGACGCCCACGTAGCCGACGTGCCCGCCGGGGCGGGTGGAGCCGATGGCCTGCCCCATCGACTGCTGGGTGCCGACCGCCTCGATGACCGAGTGCGCGCCCAGCCCGCCGGTCAGCTCCTTGATCCTCGCCACGCCGTCGTCGCCGCGTTCGGTGACGATGTCGGTGGCGCCGTACTCCAGGGCGAGCTCCTGGCGCGGAGCGTGGCGGCTCATGGCGATGATCCGCTCCGCGCCGAGCTGCCGGGCGGCCAGTACCGCGAGCAGGCCGACCGCGCCGTCGCCGACGACCGCGACCGTCTTGCCGGGACCGGCCTGGGCGGCCACCGCGCCGAACCAGCCGGTGCCGAGCACGTCGGAGGCGGCCAGGAGGCCGGGGACCAGGTCGTCGTCGGGAATGTCGGGTGTGGCGACCAGGGTGCCGTCGGCGAGCGGGACGCGCAGCCGCTCCGCCTGGGCGCCGAGCGCGCCCATGGGCTCGCGGCGGACGCAGGAGGACTGGTAGCCGGCCCGGCAGATCTCGCAGGTGTTGTCGGAGGCGAAGAACGAGCCGACCACGAACTGGCCGGGCCTGATGTCCGTCACCTCGCCGCCGACCTCCTCCACGACGCCCACGTACTCGTGGCCCATCGGGGCCGGGCCCCGGACGGGCTCGATCCCGCGGTAGGGCCACAGGTCCGACCCGCACACGCAGGTCGCCGACAGGCGGATCACCGCGTCCGTCGGTGAGACGATCCCCGGGTCCTCGCGCTGCTCCACCCGGACATCCCCGGGGGCGCGCATCACGACACCGCGCATGGCTGCTGCTCCTTACCTGCTGTGATCGGTCGAGGGGCGGCCCCAGGGGCTCCCGCCCACGAAAGGCCGAGTACTGCGGCAGAGAGTGCCGGGCGCCGCCCGGGCGGCCCCGCGGTCCCCCGTTTCACCCGCCCGGGCGGCCTGTACCCAGGGCCGCGATCTCCTCCTGCCCCCGCCGCGGGCACGGGCAGGAGGAGATCCGCACCACCCGGGTACCCGGTTTTCCGCGCGGGCGGACAGGCTCTGCTCCACCATCCGGGAACAGGCCACCGGCAGCACCGGCCCGGCCTGACCCGGCACACCGGCCAGGCCGCAACACGCCCCGGCACGCCCCGGGCCGCTCACACCCCCGTCAACGTGACCACGTCTCTCGGCCACATACGCCGACCACGACGGAACCGAGAAGCTCCCGGTCGCGGGAGGCTTCCTTCGCCGAGGTCGAGCATGTGTCGGCCGAGCGTGCCACGGGGCGGATCGCCGCCGGGACGATCAGTCCGCACCCTCCCGAAGCGGTCGACCGGTGGCGGCCTGCTCGATCTTCTCGTCGAGGGGCATCACCACGCCCCGACCTGCCTTTCGTACCTTCGGTCCGCTGTTTCGCCGGATACCGGTTTCAACCGTCCGATCCGGGTACTGACGGGTCTCATGACGCACACTCTGCTCACCGGCCCGTGGGTGCTCATCGGATACGTGGCCGATCGGGTGTCGGAGGGCGATCTGGCGGCGGCGCGGGCGCAGATGGGTTTCTCCCTCGCCTGGCACATCATCGTGGCCTGTCTGGGCGTCGGGCTCCCGGCGCTGACGCTGCTCGCCGAGTGGTACGGCATCCGCACCGGCAGCCCGGCGCACCGTTTGCTGGCCCGCCGGTGGGCGCGTGCCATGGGGGTGCTGTTCGCCGTGGGTGCCGTGTCCGGCACGATCCTCAGCTTCGAGATGGGGCTGCTGTGGCCCGGCCTGATGGGAAGGTTCGGTCAGGTGATCGGGCTGCCCTTCGCGCTGGAGGGCATCGCCTTCTTCGTGGAGGCGATCTTCCTGGGCATCTACCTGTACGCGTGGGACCGGCTGCCGCCCCGCCGCCATCTGCTGGTCGGCCTCCCCATCGTGATCGCGGGCACCGCGTCGGCGTTCTTCGTCGTGTGCGCGAACGCCTGGATGAACCAGCCGCGCGGCTTCACCCTGCGCGAGGACAAGGTGGTCGACGTCGATCCGTGGGCGGCGATGCTCAACCCGGCCGCCCCGCCGCAGACCGTGCACATGATTCTGGCCGCCTTCATGGTCGCCTCGTTCCTGACCGCCGCCGTGTACGCCGTGGCCATGCTGCGCGGGCGCCGCGACACCTACCACCGGGCGGGGTTCTTCATCCCGTTCACGCTGGGCGCGATCGTGACACCGTTCCAGATCGTCGTGGGCGACTGGGCGGCACGCTTCCTGGCCGACTACCAGCCGACCAAGCTCGCGGCCGTCGAAGGCGTCTACCGCACCGGTTCGCACGTACCGCTGACGATCGGCGGCGTCGCGGGTGACAACGGGCTGAAGTACGGCCTGGAGATCCCCAACGGGCTGTCGCTGCTGATCGGCTACCGTCCCGACACCGTCGTCAAGGGCCTCGATCGTGTGCCGCCCGCCCAGCATCCGCCGGTCACCGGCGTGCACTGGGCGTTCGACCTGATGGTCGCCGTCGGATTCTTCCTGCTCGCCCTCGGCGTGTGGTTGCTGTGGGCGTGGTGGCGCCGTCGCCGCACCGGCGGCGAGCTGTCCACCCCCCGCCTCTTCCTGGCGCTGGCCGCGGTCGGCGGCCCGGCCGCAGTGGTGGCCCTCGAATGCGGCTGGACCGTCACGGAGCTGGGCCGTCAGCCTTGGATCGTGTGGGGCCTGATGAGCGTGCGCGATGCCGTCAACCCTGCTCCCGGCCTGATGACCGGACTGTGGCTGGTGCTTGTGGTGTACGCGGCCATGACCGTCGCGACCGTCTACGTCCTGCGTCGCCTCGCCCGGGGCACCCCGGTGCCGCAGGCACCGCAGGAGGAGGACGTCACCGGGTATCCCGTCGTGTGATCCTCCCGCAGCCCGTTGGACGACCCCTTGGAGGTGACCGTGCTCGCGGACACGGCGCTCGCCGTGATGTGGGTGGGCCTGACCTGCTATGCCCTGTTCGGCGGGGCCGACTTCGGCGCCGGGGTCTGGGACCTGCTGGCCGGCGGCGCCGAGCGCGGCCGGGCCCGGCGCGGGCTCATCGAGCACAGTATCGGGCCGGTCTGGGAGGCCAACCACGTGTGGCTGATCTTCGTGGTCGTGATGCTGTGGTCGGCCTTCTCGCCGGTGTTCGCCGCGGTGATGTCCACCCTGTACATCCCGCTCACCCTCGCCGCGTTGGGCATCATCGCCCGGGGCGCCGCCTTCGCCTTCCGCAAGGCGAGCACCGAACTGTGGCAGCAGCGGCTGTTCGGCGCGTGCTTCGCGTTGTCGTCGCTGCTGACGCCGTTCTTCCTCGGCACGGTGGCGGGCGGTGTCGCCTCCGGCCGCGTTCCGCCGGGGCTCGCCGAAGGCGACGTGGTCACCAGCTGGCTCAATCCGACGTCGCTGCTGGGCGGGCTGCTGGCCGTGGTGACCTGTGCGCACCTGGCGGCGGTGTACCTGTGCGCCGACGCGCATCGGGAGGGACGGCCGGAGCTCGCCGCGGCCTTCACCCGCGACGCGGTGGTCAGCGGCCTGGTAGCGGGCGTCGTGGCCCTTGCGGGCATCGCGGTGCTGAACGCGGACGCCCCCGAGTTGTTCCACGGACTGACCCACCGCGCGCTGCCACTGGTGATCATCAGCGCGGTAGCCGGTCTGACCGGCCTCGGTCTGCTGGCCCGGCAGCGCTTCGTGGCCGCCCGCGCAGCCGCGGCCCTGGCGGTCGCCGCCATCCTGTGGGCGTGGGGCGCGGCCCAGTACCCGGCCCTGTTGGTCGGCAGCACGACGGTGACCGAGGCCGCGGCGAACGCCTCCGTGCTGTCGGCGGTCCTCGTGGTGCTGGGCGTGGGAGCGGTGGTGCTCGTCCCGTCGCTGTGGCTGCTGTACTCCACCTTCCAGCGGGGAACCGCCGACCAGCACACGTCGCGGTGAACCGAAGCGCCTACGCCGGTGTGCGGCCGGGGGAAGGGAATCGCCGTCCCGGCTGCCGCTCGGACACCGTTGCCACGCACGGGGCCGATCCCGGCCACCGGCAAGGGGCCGGCCCGATGACGGCACTCCGTGACCGTCCCGCCGGAACCACGGCCGAATCGGCGACAGTCGGACATGCGACTCCGCCGGGACCGAGGCCGTATATCTGCTCCGCACGACACGCTCGTGCGGAGCGCGGCCGGGTTCGGCATCCCGGTCATGGCTCGGGCGTTCGCACCGAGCGCCCGACGGCGGGGCACCGGCGGGGACGTGTGCGACGCCCGGACGCCACCGGGCGTCGCACGCGCGAGTAGGCTCGGCCCATGCGGATCTCCGTCTCCTCCGACATGGACGAACCCGTCGCCCGGGCCCTGCTCGACGAACTGCGCGAGCGCGGCCACGAGGTGCGCGTGCACGGCGCCCTGAGCCCCGGGGGCGACTCGCGGTGGGCGTTCTGCTCCGAGGCGGCCGCCCGCGACGTCGCCGAGGGAACCGCCGACCAGGCGGTGGTGTGCTGCTGGACCGGCACGGGCGCCTCGATCGCGGCCAACAAGGTGCCGGGCGTACGGGCCGCCCTGTGCACGGACGCCTACACGGCGGACGGCGCGCGCCGCTGGAACGACGCGAACGTGCTGGCGCTCGGCCTGCGGCTGACGTCCGAGCCGCTGCTGAAGGAGATCCTCGACGCCTGGTTCGCCGGGGTGGCCGGACAGGACGCCGACGACCGGCAGAACGTGGACCGGGTGGGCCGGCTCGACGGCGCCCGGCCCACCGGCTGAGCCGTACCGCCGCCCCGCGGCGGATCACAGCCGGACGACGACCAGCGCGGTGTCGTCGGTGGCGCCGCCGGGCGGCAGCAACTCCCGCAGCACGATGTCGGCCAGCGACTCCGGATCCCGTGCCCGGTGGCGGCGCAGCGACTCGGCGAGCCGGAGCAGCCCGGTGTCGATGTCCTCCCGGCGGCGTTCGACCAGACCGTCGGTGTAGAGCACGAGAGTCGCCCCGGGCGTGAACGTGGTCGTCGCCTCGGGCCTGCGCACCGGTTCGGGACGGGCGTCGAGCGGGGGGTCGGTGGCCCGGTCGAGGAACTCCACCCGCCCGTCCGGGTGGACCAGCACCGGCGGGGGATGGCCGGCGCTGCTGTAGTCGATGGTGTGCCGGTCGAAGTCGACGAAGGTGGTGACCACGGTCGCCGACTCGGCGCCGTCGACCACGTGGGCGTAGCGCGCCACGACGTCCAGCGCCTCGGCGGGCCCCGCCGCGACCCGGGATGCGGCGGTGAGCGCGCTGCGCAGCTGGCCCATGACGCCGGCCGCCTCCAGCCCGTGCCCGACCACGTCGCCCACGGACACGCCGATACGGTGGCCGCGCACCAGGTCGACCAGGTCGTACCAGTCCCCGCAGACGTTGAGCGCGCCCACCGCCGGCCGATAGCGCACGGCGGCCAGGTGACCCACCTGCCGCGGTGCGGGCAGCATGGACCTCTGCAGTGCCAGCGCCACCTGCCGCTCCCGGGCGTGCGCCTGGCGCAGGCGGTTGTTGAGTTCCTGCAGCTCGCGGGCGCGCGTGTACAGTTCGGCCTCCAGGACCCGGCTCTGGTCGACGCCCGCGCGGTGGCGGGCCCGCATCAGCTCGGTGACCTCCTCGACCCGGTGCACGATCAGGACCACGGAGCCGTCGCCGCCCAGCACCGGTGTGTTCACCGGGCTCCAGTAGCGCGCCTCCCACTCGCCGGGCCGCTCCGGGCTCTCGACGTCGTAGCGCTGCAGGGCCATGGTGTCGCGCTCGCCGGTGGCCACGACCCGCAGCAGGGAGGCGTGCAGGTTGTGCGCGCCCGAGGAGTCCGGGTCGTTCGGATTGTCCGGGAAGACGTCGAACAGGTAGCGGCCCAGCAGTTCCTCGCGGGACTTCCCGGTCCCGCGGACGAACGCCTCGTTGACGTCCGCGTACACCAGATCGGGGGTGAGGAGCGCCACCATGCCGGGCAGGGCCTGGTACACCGCCGCGTAGTCGATCGCCGTCCGCGTCATGGCCACCGCCTCCTGACGGGAGCGTCATTCCGAGGGGAAGGCCATCTCGAGGGGAAGATCCCCCGGTCCGGTCAGCGACTGCTCGGCCCAGATGACCTTCCCGTCGGGAACGAAACGGGTGCCCCACCGCTGAGCGAGCTGCGAGACCAGCAGCAGCCCGCGTCCGCCCTCGTCCATGGCGCGGGGATGGCGCAGGTGCGGTGTGGTGGCGCCGCCGTCGAACACCTCGCAGACCAGCGCGCGCTCCCGGATCAGCCGCAGGCGGACGGGACCGACGGCGTGCCGGATGGCGTTGGTGACCAGTTCGCTGACGATCAGCTCCGTGGTGAAGACCAGCTCGTCCAGACCCCAGTGGGTCAGCTGCCGGGTGGCCGTCCTGCGGGCCTCGGCCACCACGGCCGGATCCGGCGGCAGGTCCCAGGCCGCCACCTGGCCGGAGTCCAGGAGCCGGGTACGGGCCATCAGCAGTGCCACGTCGTCGTACGGACGGATCGGCACCAGGGCGTCCACCACGGCCCGGCACCGTGTTTCCAGTGAGGGTGCGGCCCTCTGCAGTACCCGTTGCAACCGGTCCTGGCCGCCCGCGGTCGAACCGGTCTTCGTGTCGGTCAGCAGACCGTCGGTGTACAGGGCGAGCGTGCTGTTCTCGGCCAGGGAGAGTTCCGTCGCCTCGAACGGCGGGCCGCCCACGCCGAGCAGGGGTCCCGGCAGCAGAGCGACGAAGCCGACCGTGCCGTCGGGGGCCACCAGGGCGGGCGCGGGATGGCCCGCGGCGGCCATCGTGCACCGGCCGTCGACCGGGTCGTAGACGACGTACAGGCAGCCGGAGCCCACGGCCTGGCCGTAGGTCCCCTCAGGCTCGTCCGGCTCTGCGCCCTCCTCCCGCGCCGAGCCGGACACCAGGTCGTCGAGATGCGCGAGCACCTCCTCGGGCGGCAGATCCTGTGCGGCCAGGGTCCGTACGGCGGTACGCAGCCGGCCCATCGCCGCCGCCGCGGCGATGCCGTGGCCGGGGACCTCTCCGACGACGAGGGCGACACGGGCACCCGACAGCGGGATCAGGTCGTACCAGTCGCCGCCCAGGCCGGTCAGCTCGTCGGCCGGGCGGTAACAGGCCGACACCTCGACGGCGTCCAGCTCCGGGAGCCGGCGGGGCAGCAGACTGCGCTGCAGTACGAGCGTCGCGTCGCGCTCCCTGGCGTAGCGCCGGGCGTTGTCCACACAGACGGCGGCGCGGGAGACGAGGTCCTCGGCCAGGGTCAGGTCGTCCTCGCCGAAGGGGTCCGGGCGGCGCCGGAAGAACCCGGTGACACCCAGGGTGATGCCCCGGGCACGGATCGGCACGATCATCGCGCTCTGCAGACCGAGCTCGAGGAAGGTGGCCTTCCGGCCGTCCGGTGTGCCGTCGATCCACTCCGTGGCGAGCGGGTCGAGCTGCTCCTGGCGCCAGGACCGGCCCGTGGTCAGGCAGCGGACCGGCGGTGAACCGGCCAGAAAGTTCGTCACCGCGCCCGTCTCCCGGACCTTCCGCGGCAGGTCCTCGTACAGCGACCGGTGGCCCGCGCGGCGCAGCGGCACCCTGTCCGTCTCCGCGAGCGGCCCGGGCGGGAGTTCGGCGCCCCGCACCACCGTCTCCAGCAGGTCCACGACCACGAAGTCCGCGAGTTCCGGGACGGCGACGTCCGCCAGCTCCTGGGCGGTGCGCATGACGTCCAGTGTGCGGCCGATGAGCTCGCCGGCCCGGTCGAGCAGGGCGAGCCGCTGGCGGGCCCGGTGGCGCTCGGTGATGTCCACGACGCTGTAGTAGACGCCCATCGGACGGCCCCGGTCGTCGTCGAGCCGGGTGAACGACAGCATGTGCGCCGTCTCGCGCAGCGGCGCCGAACGGACCTGGCCGACGTACTCGTGGCCGACCACCGGCTCGCCGGTCTCCAGCACGTGGCGCATCTGCGCCTCGACGGACTCGGCGTCCAGGCCGGGCTGGACGTCGGCGAACCGCAGGCCCAGCCGCCGCTGGGCCGGGCCGCCGCCGAACCGCTCCAGGGCGGTGTTCGACCACACGTACCGCAGGTCCGTGTCCACGATCGCGAGCCCGATCGACGATCCGGCGACCATCTGCTCGAGCACCGCGCGGCTCAGGTCCCAGCCGGCGGAGCGGCTCATGTCCCGGCCGACGGGACCGGCCAGCTCCGACAGCAGCACCAGCAGGGACGAGCGGCCCCGCGGCTCCATGGTCCGCATGAGCCGGACCATGACGGGGACCGGCCGTCCGTCCCGGTGCCGGGCCGTCATCGCACCCGCCCAGCCGTCGTCCGCCCGGCAGCGCCCGACCAGGTCCGGCACCCGCGCGGCGTCCTCGGCGGTGAGCAGCTCGGCCAGCTTCCTGCCCACCGCCTCGACCGCCGGATACCCCAGCAGCCGCTCGGCCGGACCGGTCCAGTTCGTCACGACGCCCTGCGGATCGAGCAGCAGGGGAGCGGCGTCGGCGACGTCGAACCCCTGCCGGGCGACCCCCGGCTCCTCGTGTCCGTCCTCGTGTCCGCCCACGGTCGACCTCTCTGTCGCTGAGAGTAGTCTACCACCTCTTGTTCCCATCTTCACCCGGGAACCGGGCAGGGGGCTTCCCGGGCGCCGTCCGGAAACGCCCGTTCCCACCCCCCCCGGACAGCGGCCCCGCAGGTCAGGCAGGCGGGAACGGGCCGGCGGCCGGGGCCCGGGCGGGTCAGCCGCCCTGGCCCAGCACCTTCCCCAGCGTCTCCAGGGCCTCCCGGAGCTCCTCGCTCCCGATGGTGAGCGGCGGGGCCAGCCGGATGGTGGACCCGTGGGTGTCCTTGACCAGGATTCCCTCCCGCATCAGACGCTCGCTCACCTCCCGGCCGGTGCCCAGCACGGGGTCCACGTCGACGCCCGCCCACAGTCCGCGCGAGCGGAAGCCGACGACGCCCTTGCCGACCAGGGCCTCCAGCCCGCCGCGCAGCACCACGCCCAGTTCCGCCGCCCGGCGCTGGAACTCGCCCGTCTCCAGCAACTCCACCACCGCCGTACCGACGGCCGCGGCCAGCGGATTGCCGCCGAAGGTCGACCCGTGCTCCCCGGGGTGCAGCACCCCGAGCACCTCACGCCGGGCCACCACCGCCGACACCGGGACGATGCCGCCGCCCAGCGCCTTGCCGAGCAGGACCATGTCCGGGACGACCGCCTCGTGCTCCACGGCCAGCGTGCGGCCCGTACGACCGAGCCCCGACTGGATCTCGTCCGCGACGAACAGGCACCCCGCGCGGCGCGTCAGCTCCCGCACGCCCGCCAGATAGCCGTCGTCGGGGATGTTCACCCCCGCCTCGCCCTGGATCGGCTCGATCAGCACCGCGGCCGTCGTCTCGTCGACCGCCGCCTCCAGCGCCGCGAGGTCGTTGTACGGCACGACCCGGAAGCCGGGCGTGAAGGGCCCGAAACCGGCGCGTGCGGTCTCGTCCGTGGAGAAACTGACGATGGTCGTCGTCCGGCCGTGGAAGTTGTCCGCCGCGACCACGATCGTCGCCCGGTCGGCCGGGACGCCCTTCACGTCGTAGGCCCACTTGCGGGCCACCTTCACCGCGCTCTCGACCGCCTCCGCGCCGGTGTTCATGGGCAGCACCATGTCCAGCCCGGTCAGCGCCGCCAGCCGCTCCGCGAACTCGGCGAGCCGGTCGTTGTGGAAGGCGCGCGAGGTGAGCGTGAGCCGGTCCAGCTGGCGGTGCGCCGCCTCGATCAGCGCGGGATGCCGGTGGCCGAAGTTGAGCGCCGAGTAGCCGGCCAGCATGTCGAGGTAGCGGCGGCCCTCCACGTCCTCCACCCAGGCGCCCTCCGCACGGGCGACGACCACGGGCAGCGGATGGTAGTTGTGCGCGAGGACCGGTTCCTCCGCATCGATCAGCTCGGCGGACGAACGGGTACGGACGGCAGCGGTCATGAGCGGATCTCCTGAGTGCAGCACTTGATCCCGCCGCCTGCCTTGTGGAACTCGGACAGGTCGACGGGGACGGGAACGTAGCCGCGGTCGGTGAGCCGGGCGGCGAGGCCTGTCGCCTCGGGGGAGATGAACACGTGGCGCCCGTCGGAGACGGAGTTCAGGCCGAACGCCATCGCGTCCTCGCGGGTAGCGGTCACCGCGTCCGGGTACAGCCGGGCCAGCACCTCGCGGCTCCCCGGCGAGAACGCCTCCGGGTAGTACGCGATGTTCTCCTCGTCCAGTGTGAACAGGGCCGTGTCCAGGTGGTAGAAGTACGGATCCACCAGCGTCAGGCCGATCACGGGCACGCCGAAGAACTCCTGTGCCTCCCGATGCGCCTCGCGGGTGGTGCGGAACCCGGTGCCGGCGAGGATCCAGCGTCCGGCGGGAACCAGGTCGCCCTCACCCTCGCACACCGACTCGGGACGGTGGACGTCGAAGCCCTCCGCCTTGAACCAGCTCTCGTAGGGCACGGACTCGGGGCGCCGCTCGGGCGCCAGGAACAGGGAGCCGAGGACGCGGCCCTCGACGACGACCGCCGCGTTCGCGGCGAACACCATGTCGGGCAGACCCGGCACGGGCCGCACGGTCTCCACGGTGTGACCGTGCGCGCGGTAGACGTCGACCAGCGTCCGCCACTGCCGCTGGGCCAGGGTGACGTCGACGGGACGGTCGGGACGCATCCAGGGGTTGATCGCGTACCGCACGGCGAAGTGCCCGGGGTCGCAGACGAGATAGCGCCGTGGGGACGGCACACGGGGACCGGTCACAGAGGGGTGCCTCCGCTTCCACGCGGTGTCATCAGGGGTGAGTCCACGGTAGAAAGCGACCGGGGCGGGCGACAAGGAACGAGAGTTGCGTGTTCACGCAGGAATACTGCGTGTTCCCGCTGCTCGGCGCACGTCCGCTGCGTCCTACTCCGGGCCCTGGGGAGCCGGCTGGCTCGCCCCCGCCTCCGGACTCTCCGGGATCAGATGGGACAGCACCATCACGCTGATCGTCTTCCGGATGAACGGCTCCGCGCGGATCCGCTCCAGCACCTCCTCGAAGTGGTCCACATCCCGCGCCCGCAGGTGCAGCAGGGCGTCCGCGCCACCGGTCACCGTCATCGCCGCGGCGATCTCCGGGTGGTTGCGCACCACCTCCGCCAGCCGCCGGGGCGGAGCCGCCCCCTCGCAGTACACCTCGACGTACGCCTCCGTGCGCCACCCCAGTGCCGACGGCTGCACCGTCGCCGTGAAGCCGGTGATCACCCCCGTCTCGCGGAGCCGGTCCACCCGGCGCTTGACCGCCGTGGACGACAGCCCGACGGCCGTGCCGATCTCGGCGAAGGACGACCGGGCGTTCGCCATCAGAGCGGTGACGATCTTCCGGTCGAGCTCGTCGAACGGTGCGGGCCTGCTGTTCATACCGGCACCGTAACGGCAGAACCGGGGCACCATGGAGGGAAACCGAACAGCAGGACCACGAGGAGGGTGTCGCGATGCCCGGTTCCCACAACGGTTCGAACTCGACGAAGACCATGGGAGTGCTCACCGTCGGCGGCCTCGTCGCGGTGACGGCCTACACGGTGGCGCTCGGCAGCAACGGATGGCTGTGGTTCGGCTGGGTCGTCCTGGGGCTGATCACCCTCGCAATGGTCGCCACGCGCAGCGCCTGAGCTACCCGTGGCGTTCGGCGCTCACCTCGGCGTGAGCCGCCCCGCCAGGTGCACGCCCGGCTGGTACTTCGGCAGCCGGACGGTGACCCGCATGCCCGCGCCCACCGCGGTCTCGATGACGAGGCCGTGGTCGTCGCCGTAGACCTGGCGGAGCCGGTCGTCGACGTTGGACAGACCGATGCCGCCCGTGTGGTCGACCTCGCGGGCGAGAACGCGCCGCAGCAGGTCGGGGTCCATTCCGGCGCCGTCGTCCTCGATCACCACGAGGGCTTCGGCGCCGGCGTCCTGTGCGGTGATCTGGATGTGGCACTTGTCGGTCTTGCCCTCGAGGCCGTGTTTGACGGCGTTCTCGACGAGCGGTTGCAGGCAGAGGAAGGGCAGCGCGACCGGCAGCACCTCGGGGGCGATCTGCAGGGTGACGGAGAGGCGGTCGCCGAAACGGGCGCGAACCAGCGCCAGATAGTGGTCGATGGCGTGGAGTTCGTCGGCGAGGGTGGTGAAGTCGCCGTGCCGGCGGAACGAGTAACGGGTGAAGTCGGCGAACTCCAGCAGCAGTTCGCGGGCGCGCTCGGGATCGGTGCGGACGAACGAGGCGATCACGGCGAGCGAGTTGAAGATGAAGTGCGGGGAGATCTGGGCCCGCAGCGCCCTGAGTTCGGCCTCGATGAGCCGGGTGCGGGACTGGTCGAGGTCGGCCAGTTCGAGCTGGACGGAGACCCAGCGGGCCACCTCCCCGGCCGCCCGGACCAGGACCGCGGACTCGCGGGGCGCGCAGGCGACGAGCGCGCCGTGCACCCGGTCGTCGACGGTGAGCGGGGCGACGACGGCCCACCGCACCGCGCAGTCGGGGGTGTCGCAGCTGAGCGGGAACGCCTCACCGCGGCCGGAGTCGAGGGGCCCGGCCAGTCGTTCCATGATCTCGGTACGGTGATGGGCGCCGGCGCCGTCCCAGACGAGGACCTGTTCGCGGTCCGTGAGGCACAGGGCGTCGGTGCCGAGCAGGGAGCGCAGCTTGCGGGCGGATCTGCCGGCGGCCTCCTCGGTCAGGCCCGCCCGGAGCGGGGGTGTGGCCAGGGAGGCGGTGTGCAGGGTCTCGAAGGTGGCGTGCTCGACGGGCGTGCCGAGTCCGGCGAGACTGGCGGGCCGGGCGGTGCGCCGGCCGAGCCAGAAGCCCGCGGCCAGCAGGGGCAGCACGGCGACGCACAGTCCCGCCAGGAATCCGCTCACTTGGACACCTCCGTCCGCAGTTCCTCCGGCAGGTGGAACCGGGCGAGCACCGCCGCCGTGCCGGGCGGCACCCGGCCGGGGGTGGCCAGGGAGACCAGGACCATGGTGAGGAAGCCCAGCGGCACCGACCACAGGGCGGGCCAGGCGAGCAGCGCGTGCAGTGCGCCCCGGCCCGGGAAGCCGACCATGGTCGCGGCGACGGCGACGAAGGCGGAGCCGCCCCCGACCAGCATGCCGGCCGCCGCCCCGGGCGGGGTGAGCCGGCGCCACCAGATACCGAGGACGAGCAGCGGGCAGAACGAGGACGCCGACACGGCGAAGGCGAGCCCGACCGCGTCGGCCACCGGCAGCCCGCCGACCAGGATGCTCGCCCCGAGCGGGACGGCCATGGCGAGCAGCGTGCCGAGCCGGAAGTGCCGTACGCCGCGTGAGGGCAGGACGTCCTGGGTGATCACGCCGGCCACGGCCATGGTCAGCCCGGACGCCGTGGACAGGAACGCGGCGAAGGCACCCCCGGCGACCAGCGCGCCGAGCAGGTCGCCGCCCACTCCTCCGATCATGCGGCCGGGCAGCAGAAGCACGGCGGCGTCCGCGCTGCCGGTGAGGGTGAGGTCGGGGGCGTACAGCCGGCCGAGGGCTCCGTAGACCGGGGGCAGCAGATAGAAGGCGCCGATCAGGCCGAGGACGGCGACGGTGGTGCGGCGGGCGGCGACGCCGTGCGGGCTGGTGTAGTAGCGGACCACCACGTGCGGCAGGCCCATGGTGCCGAGGAAGGTGGCGAGGATCAGCCCGTACGTGGCGTACAGCGGGCGTTCCTCGCGGGACTCGGCCCGCGAGGGCGACAGGGCGTCGTCGGCGCCCCGCCCGGCGGCCGGGACCTCGGCTCCCTCGGCGAAGGTCAGCCGGGTGCCGCCGTCGATGCGGTGGGTGCCGGCGGGCAGGCGGAGTTCGGTGCCGGTGTGTCCGCGGCCGTCGACGGTGCCGTCCACGGTCACGGTCAGCGGCTCGGCGAGCCGCAGGTCGAGGGTGTCGTCGATGCGGACGACACGCTGTTCGCGGAAGGCGGCGGGTTCGTCGAAGGCGTGGCTGGGCGCCCCGTCGCTCTGCCAGGCGAGGACCAGGAACAGCGCGGGCACGAACAGGGCGGTGAGCTTGAGCCAGTACTGGAAGGCCTGCACGAAGGTGATGCTGCGCATGCCGCCGGCGGCGACGATGACGGTGACCACGACGGCGACGATCACTCCGCCGAGCCAGCCGGGGGCGCCGGTGAGCACGGTCAGGGTGAGCCCCGCGCCCTGGAGCTGGGGCAGCAGGTACAGCCAGCCGACGCCGACGACGAAGGCGCCCGCGAGCCGCCGCACCGCCTGTGAGGCGAGGCGGGCCTCGGCGAAGTCGGGCAGCGTGTAGGCGCCGGAGCGGCGCAGCGGGGCGGCGACGAACAGCAGCAGGACCAGGTAGCCGGCGGTGTAGCCGACCGGGTACCAGAGCATGTCCGGGCCCTGGACCAGGACGAGGCCCGCGATGCCCAGGAAGGAGGCGGCGGAGAGGTACTCGCCGCTGATGGCGGCGGCGTTCAGACGGGGGCCCACGGTGCGGGAGGCGACGTAGAAGTCGGAGGTGGTGCGGGAGATGCGCAGGCCGAAGGCGCCGACGAGGACGGTCGCCAGGACGACGAGCGCGACGGCGGGGACGGCGTAACTGGAGTTCACGGTACCGGCGTTCCGTTCCCCGACCTCAGCGGTCCTCGACGAGCCGCACGAAGTCGCGTTCGTTGCGTTCGGCGCGGCGCACGTACCAGCGGGCGAGCAGGACCAGCGGGGGGTACAGCCCGAAGCCGAGGACCGCCCACTCCAGCCGCCGGGCGTCCGGGGCCGCGGCGAAGACCAGCGGGAGCGGGCCGATGAGCAGCACGAGGATCGCGAACACGATGAGACCGGTGCGCAGCTGGATGCGCATCAGGGAGCGGACGTAGGTGTGGCCGAGGGTGGTCTGCTCGTCGATCTCGGTCCGCGGGCGGTAGTAGCCGAAGGCGCGGCGGGCGCGGCGGGGCGGGCCGGTGACGACCACGCGGCGTTCGGTCGGGTCCTGGGGCACACCGTCCCCCTAGCCCGTGGTCCGGCGCATCAGCAGGTCCCGCAGTTCACGGGTGTGCCGTCGGCTGACCTGGAGCTCCTCCGAGCCGATCAGGACGCTCACGGTCCCCGCGTCGAGCCGGAGCTCCCCGATGTGGCGCAGGGCCACCAGGTGGCGGCGGTGAATACGGACGAAGCCGCGCGAGCGCCAGCGTTCCTCCAGGGTGGACAGCGGTATCCGCACGAGGTGGCTGCCGCGGTCGGTGTGCAGCCGGGCGTAGTCGCCCTGGGCCTCCACGTGCGTGATGTCCTCGACGGCGACGAAGCGGGTCACACCGCCGAGCTCGACGGCTATGTGGTCCGGGTCGGGCTCGTGCACGGGGATGCGCGGGGTGCTGCCGTGCTGTGCCGCGGGCTGCGACGCGGCGCGCGGTTCGGCGACGCGGCGGACCGCTTCGGCCAGCCGCTCCTTGCGGACGGGCTTGAGGACGTAGTCGACGGCCTTGAGGTCGAACGCCTGCACGGCGAAGTCCTCGTGGGCGGTGACGAACACGACGAGCGGCGGCCGGGCGAACCCGCCGAGCAGCCGGGCGAGGTCGAGTCCGTCGAGGCCGGGCATCTGGATGTCGAGGAAGACGACGTCGATGGCCTCGGGGCCGTCGGGCCCGGACTCCAGGGCGCGGTTGATGCGGCGCAGCGCCTCGGTCGCGTCACCGGCGCCCTCGGCACTGCCGATGCGGGGGTCCGCGTTCAGCAGGTAGAGCAGTTCCTCCAGCGAGGGGCGTTCGTCGTCGACGGCCAGAGCGCGCAGCATGAAGGTGGAGTCTAGGCGGGAATCCCACGTCTGGACATGTGCCGGACGTGGGCGTTCCCGCAAGATCCGGTGGTGGGGGGAGCGGGGACCGGGGGACTCAGCTCCCGCGTGTGTGCAGGGAGGCCAGATAGGCGTTGTACGCCTGGAGCTCCTTGTCGCCGTCACGGTCCGCGGCGCGGTCGGTGCGCTTGGCGTGCCGCTTCTCCGAGGCGTACCACTGGAAGAGCAGCGCGATCAGCACCAGCACGGACGGGACCTCGCTGAACGCCCAGGCGATACCGCCGGCCGCGTTCTGGTCGGCGAGCGCGTCGATGCCGAGCGAGGCCGGCGGGTTCTGGAACGTGGTGACCATCGGGGTGGACGCCATCATCACCGCGATGCCGAAGAACGCGTGGAACGGCATTCCCGCGAACAGCTCCAGCATCCGCATCAGGTAGCCCGGCCGGTGCGGACCCGGGTCCACACCCATGATCGGCCAGAAGAAGACCAGGCCGACGGCGAGGAAGTGCACCATCATCGCGATGTGCCCCACCTGGGAGCCCATCAGGAAGTCGAACAGCGGGGTGAAGTACAGCCCGTACAGGCTCGCGATGAACATCGGGATGGTGAACACCGGGTGGGTGACGACCTGGATGTAGCGGCTGTGCAGCAGCATCAGCAGCAGCTCACGCGGCCCCTTGCGGCCGCGTCCCGCCGGCGGCAGCGCGCGCAGCGCGAGCGTGATCGGGGCGCCGAGCAGGATCAGGATGGGCGACACCATGCTGATCATCATGTGCTGCACCATGTGCACGCTGAAGATGACCATGCCGTAGTCGTTCAGCCCGGTGCACATCATGAGCATGATGCTCAGCACACCGAGGACGAACGAGACGGTCCGCCCCACCGGCCACTTGTCGCCGCGCCGCGTCAGGCGCACCACCGCCCAGCCGTACAGTGCCAGCCCCAACAGGCAGGAGACGAGGAAGAACGGCTCGGTCGACCATGCGAGCCCTCGCGCCAGCGTGAACGGCGGCAGATCCATGGTCATGCCGTGCCCGCTGTGATCCATCCGGCGGCTCCTGATTCGTGGGGGTTGTGCGCTGTCTGTCCGCACCAGAGTAGAACCGCCCCCTGCCGCGACTGCGACCGGGGGCGGTTCTGCTCACAGGCGTTGTGGGAGCCACGGGCCCAGGAGGGCACGGACACCGCGCGGGACGTCACGGGTGCTACAGGACGAACTCCGCCTCCGCGTAGCGGTCCTCGGGCACCGTCTTCAACGTCTCGACGGCCTCCGCCAGCGACACCGTCACGATGTCCGTTCCGCGCAGCGCCGTCATCATCCCGAACTCCCCGCGGTGCACGGCCTCCACGGCGTGCCAGCCGAAGCGGGTGGCGAGCACCCTGTCGTACGCGGTCGGCGTCCCGCCGCGCTGGGTGTGCCCGAGGATCACCGGACGCGCCTCCTTGCCGAGCCGCGACTCCAGTTCCACGGAGAGCTGCCGCGCGATCCCGGCGAACCGCTCATGGCCGTAGGCGTCCTTGCCGCCCTCGTCGAAGTCCATGGTCCCGGCCTTCGGCTTGGCGCCCTCCGCGGCGACCACGATGGCGAACCGCTTGCCCGCCGAGAACCGCGCGCCGACCGTCGCGGTCAGCTCCTCGATGTCGAAGGGCCGCTCGGGCACCACGATCGCGTGGGCGCCGGCCGCCATGCCGGAGTGCAGGGCGATCCAGCCGGTGTGCCGGCCCATGACCTCCACGATGAGTACCCGCTGGTGGGACTCGGCGGTCGTCTTCAGCCGGTCCAGCGCCTCGGTCGCCACCCCGACGGCCGTGTCGAAGCCGAAGGTGACGTCCGTGACGGCGATGTCGTTGTCGATGGTCTTCGGGACGCCCACTATCGGCAGGCCGTGGTCCGACAGCAGCCGGGCCGCCTTCAGCGTGCCCTCACCGCCGATCGGGATGATCGCGTCGAGGCCGAGTTCCTGGACGTGGCCCCTGGCCCGTTCCACACCGTCCCGCAGATGCTCGGGACGCACCCGGGAGGAGCCGAGGATGGTGCCGCCGCGGGCGAGGATGCCGCCCACCGCGTCGAGGTCGAGCTTGAGGTAGTCGCACTCCAGGAGGCCCTTCCAGCCGTCCCGGAAGCCGATGACCTCGTCGCCGTGGTCGACGACCGCGCGGTGCACTACGGACCGGATGACGGCGTTCAGACCGGGGCAGTCTCCGCCGGACGTGAGGACACCAATACGCATAGCCCGAAACAACCTTCTCGCCGTGGGCCGGGACCGGACCGCGTCGTCCGGCTCGATCCCCGCCACCCTAACGGCATCCGGGGGTGGGCCCGCAGCGCGCGTCCGCCTACTGGACGAGCCCGCTCACCTGTGCGGACCAGCCGTCAGACGGGCCTGTGGCGCCCCTGTGGACACCCGGCCCGCGCCCCAGTGTCCACGGGCTCGCGGACACCGGGGCGGACGTCGTGGCGCGGGTCCTACGCGGGCTGCTGCGAGGCCGCGATGCGCTCGTTGCGCAGCGCCTCGTACCAGTGGTCGTCGGTCGGCGGCAGCGCGTTGACGTCGAGCGCCAGCTTCAGCAGCAGGTCCGCGATCTGCGGGTTGCGGGCCAGCACCGGACCGTGCATGTACGTGCCGAACACGGTGTCGTTGTAGGCGCCCTCGGTACCGTCCCCCGTGCCGTTGCCGTTGCCGAAGCGCACCCGGGCGAGCGGGCGGGCCGTCGGGCCGAGGTGGGTGACGCCCTGGTGGTTCTCGAAGCCGGTCAGCGGCGGCAGGCCGAGCGGCGCGTCGATGTCCCCCAGCACGTCGCCGACGCACCGGGCGCCCTCGCCGCGCACCGAGACGACGTCGAGCAGGCCGAGACCGGGCTCCCGCTGGCCGAGGTCGTTGATGAACTCGTGGCCGAGGATCTGGTAGCCGGCGCACACCGAGAACACGATGGCGCCGTTCTCCACCGCCCGGTGCAGTCCGCCGTCCCGGCGCAGCCGCTCGGCCGCGAGCCGCTGGGGGCGGTCCTCACCGCCGCCGATCAGATAGATGTCGCCGGAGGTCGGGATCGGCTGGTCGCTGCGCACGTCGAGCCGGGCCACGTCGAGGCCGCGCTGCCGGGCCCGGCGCTCCACGACGAGCACGTTGCCCTGGTCGCCGTAGGTGCTGAGCAGGTCGGGGTAGATCCACACGATCCGCAGACCGTTGTCGCTCATGAAGTCACTGTCCTTGTGAGTACGTCGCGATACGTCGCCCGCGTCAGTTGCCGACGCGGCGGCGCAGGTCCTGGAACGCGGTGTAGTTGGCGATGACCTCGATCCGGCCCGGCGGGCACTGCTGCAGTGCCTGGTCGAGGTCGTCGCAGACCTGGAACTGCTGGTTCGCGACCTCGAGCCGCACCGCGAGGTCCAGCTTCCGGTCGCCGAGGACGACGATCGGGTGGCCGGTCAGCCGGGTGTAGTCGACGTCCCACAGCCAGGAGGTGTCGGTGCCGTCGGCGGAGCGGGCGTTCACCGAGAGGATCACCGGGGTGGGCGGCGGGTCGATCAGGGAGAACGTCTCCAGCCAGCCCGCGGGGTTCTTGGCGAGCAGCAGCCGCAGGTCACGGCCCTGGTACTGGACGACGTCGTAGCGGCCGGCCACGGCCTGCACCTGGTACATGCGCTCCAGGGCGACCTGCGGCGGCACCCCGAACACGGCGGCGACGGCCGCGGAGCTCGCGGCGTTGGCCTTGTTGGCGCGGCCCGGCAGCTGGAGGTGGATCGGCCAGGCCGAACCGTGCGGATCGAGGACGTGGTCGCCGGAGAGCGCCCAGGACGGGGTGGGCCGGCGGAAACCGCACTCGCCGCAGAACCAGTCGTCGCCGGGGCGCTGCATCACACCGCCGCAGGACGGGCACGACCAGGCGTCGTCCTTCCACATCTGGCCCGCGGCGACCCAGATCACATTGGGGGAGGAGGAGGCGGCCCACACCACCAGCGGGTCGTCGCAGTTGGCGACGAGGACCGCCTTGGAACCGGCCAGGCCCTCGCGCCAGTTCTCCGCGAGCATACGGGTCTCGCCGGCCCGGTCGAGCTGGTCGCGGGAGAGGTTGAGCAGGGCGATGCACTTGGGGTCGGTGTCCCGGGCGACGCCGGCGAGGTACTTCTCGTCGACCTCGATGACACCGAACTTCGACTCCGAGCCGCCCGCGAGCGCCGAGGTGATGCCGGCGGGCATGTTGGCGCCGAGGGCGTTGGACACGACCGGTCCCGCGGCGCGCAGTGCCTCCGCGATGAGCCTGGTGGTGGTGGTCTTGCCGTTGGTCGCGGAGACCAGGACGCAGTCCAGGTTCTGTGCGAGCCGGGCGAGGAGATCGGGGTCGAGTTTGAGCGCCACCCGGCCGCCGATCACCGAACCACTGCCGCGTCCCGCGGCGCGTGACGCCGCTGCGACCGCCTTGCCCGCGGTCACGGCCAGCTTGGCCCGCGGCGAGAGCGGGTCCGAGTTGCCTGCCATCAGTTCTCGATCCTCCTTGCGTACGCGCCGCGCCTGTGGCTGGCGGCCACGTGGTGTGGGCCTCAGCCTATCGAGGTCCATTCGCACTCCAGAACCATGGCACCACCGATGAGACGGGCGTTGTTGAGAGGACCGTACTCTGAGCGCCATGCGACACGGTTCCATCCCGGGCGTCCACGGACGCGTCCGGCCCCTCACCCTGCTCGGCGACCCGGTGCTGCACGCACCCTGCGCGGAGGTCACCGACTTCGGTCCGGAACTGGCCCGCCTCGTGGAGGACTTGTTCGCGACGATGTACGCCGCGCAGGGGGTGGGCCTGGCCGCCAACCAGATCGGTGTGCCGCTGCGGGTGTTCGTGTACGACTGCCCGGACGACGAGGACGTCCGTCACCTGGGCCATGTGGTCAACCCGCGGCTGGTCGAGACGGACGGTGTGGTGGTGCGCGGCCCGGAGGGCTGTCTGTCCCTGCCCGGCCTGGAGGCGGGGACGGAACGTCACGACCACGCGGTCGTCGAGGGCCGCACGGTGACCGGGGAACCGGTCACCGTGCACGGCACCGGGTTCTTCGCCCGGTGCCTGCAGCACGAGTGCGACCACCTGGAGGGCCGCGTCTACGCCGACCGGCTGACGGGCTGGCGCCGGCGCAGGCTCACCCGCCAGGTACGGCGGGCCTCCTGGGCCGGGCGCGGCTGAGGGTCAGAAGCCGGGACCGCCGACCCGGTCGTCGGCCGCTGCCAGCCGGCCCCACAGCAGATCGGCCAGGCTGCGCACCAATTCGGCCCGGGAGCAGGGGCGTTCGCCGAGCCACCAGTCGCCGGCCGCGTGCATCATGCCGACGATCCCGTGCCCCCAGACGCGGGCCAGCTGCCGGCTGCCCGGTCCGAGGTCCAGCCGCTCCTCGATGACCTGGGCCAGTTCCTCGCCCATGCGCCGCAGCAACGGTGCCGAGTGCTTGCCGACGTCGAAACCCTGGTCGCCCGGTGAGCCCTCGGCCGGGTGCATCAGGAACCGGTACACCTGAGGGCGCAGCTCGATGGCCGCGAGGTAGGTGTCGAGGGTGTTCTCGACCCGCTCGCGCCGGTCCGCCGGGGCGTCCAGTGCCTCCCGCAGGGAGGCCAGGAGGGCGTCGGTGTGCCGCTGGGCCAGGGCGGCGTACAGTCCTCCCTTGTCACCGAAGTGCCGGTAGAGGATCGGCTTGGTGATGCCGGCCTCGGCCGCGATCGCGTTCATGGAGGCATGAGGGCCCTCGCGGAGCACCACCCGGTCGGCGGCCTCCAGCAACTCGCGCCGGCGGCGGTCGGCGGACCGTTGCTGATCGGTCCGCTGCGTGGTGTCCATGATCTCTCCCCACCCGTGCTGATTCGGTGACGCCTGCGCAAACTAACACTGACGGCGTGCCGGGCATCGGACGGGATCCGAGGGGTCCGGAGGAGTTGACTTTCCTACCGGTCGGTAACAGACTGCGGGTTACCGTAAGTAACATGCGCGTGCGCCGCCGCTGGAGGGGACATGGCCGAGTTCACCATGGAACTCAACGAGGAACAGAAGGAAGTCCGTGACTGGCTCCACGGCTTCGCAGCCTATGTGATCCGCCCCGCGGCCGCCGAGTGGGACGAGCGCGAGGAGACACCCTGGCCGGTGATCCAGGAAGCCGCCAAGGTCGGCATCTACTCCCTCGACTTCTACGCCCAGCAGTACTTCGACCCCACCGGCCTCGGCATCCCCACCGCCATGGAGGAACTGTTCTGGGGCGACGCCGGCATCGCCCTGTCGATCGTCGGCACCGGTCTCGCCGCCGTCGGCGTCCTCGCCAACGGCACCGAGGAGCAGATCGGCACCTGGATCCCGCAGATGTACGGCGACGCCGACGACGTCAAGCTCGGCGCCTTCTGCTCCTCCGAGCCCGACGCCGGCTCCGACGTGGCCTCCATGCGCACCCGCGCGGTGTACGACGAGGCCAAGGACGAGTGGGTGATCAACGGCACCAAGACCTGGGCGACCAACGGCGGCATCGCCAACGTGCACGTCGTCGTCGCGGTCGTCGACCCGGAACTCGGCTCCAAGGGGCACGCCTCCTTCATCATCCCGCCGGACACCCCCGGCTGCTCCCAGGGGCAGAAGTTCCAGAAGCACGGCATCCGCGCCTCGCACACCGCCGAGGTGATCCTGGACGACGTGCGCGTCCCCGGTTCCTGCCTGCTCGGCGGCAAGGAGAAGCTCGACGAGCGCCTCGCCCGTGCCCGGGAGCGTGCCGGGCAGGGACAGGGAGGGGAGAGGGTGAAGAACGCCGCGATGGCCACCTTCGAGGCGTCCCGCCCGGCGGTCGGAGCCATGGCGGTGGGCACCGCCCGCGCCGCCTACGAGGTCGCCCTGGAGTACGCGCAGACCCGCGAGCAGTTCGGCCGCCCGATCATCGACAACCAGGGCGTCGCCTTCCAGTTGGCCGACATGCGCACCCGGATCGACGCCGCCCGCCTCCTGGTGTGGCGCGCCTCCTGGATGGCGGTCAACGGCAAGCAGTTCACGGCGGCCGAGGGGTCGATGTCGAAGCTGTACGCCAGTGAGACGGCCAAGAAGGTCACGGCCCAGGCGATACAGATCCTCGGCGGCAACGGCTACACGCGCGAGTATCCGGTGGAGCGGATGCACCGGGACGCCGCGATCTACACCATTTTCGAGGGCACGAGCGAGATCCAGCGCCTGGTCATCGCCCGCACCCTGTCGGGCATGCCCATCCGCTGAGTCCCGGCCATGAGGAAGCCATGAGGAAGCCGGACGCCGGCCCGGCGGTGTGACGCACGCCGTCGGGCCGCCGTACGGCGGGGCCGTCACCCCGCCGGGGCACGCCGGGTTCCGCGGCCCCGGTTCCTGGGGGAAGATCGTGGGGGAACCGGCCGCGCGACCGACCGACCGGCCGACCGACGCGACGGAGGCCGCGATGACGCGCACGGCCGGGGAACTGCTGGAGACGATCACGCGGGAACTGGCCCCGGACCCGCGGTCCAACCCTCTCGTGCCGCTGATCGCCCGTGGTGAGGCCGACCGGGACACCCTGGCCGCGCTCGCCCTCGAGCAGCACCGGGTGATTCCCGCGGACCGCCGGGCGTTCCGGCATCTGGCGGACCGGTCCGCGGATCAGCCGCGGGCCGCCGCGTACTTCACCGCCCTCGCCGAGGGCGAAGCGCTGGCGGCACGGCGGCTGGACGCCTTCGCCGCGGCGTGCGGCGTGGGCGGCGACCGGGCAGGGACGTACGACCCCCTGCCGGGCTGCCAGGCGTATCCCGCCTACATCGCCTGGCTGGCCCTCAACGCCGCGCCCGCCGACGCCGTACTCGCGGTGACCGCCAACTTCTCGGCGTGGGGAGGTTACTGTGCCACCATCGCCGAGGCGCTGCGCACCCACTACGGTTTCACCGACGAGGCCTGCGCGTTCTTCGACTTCTTCGCCGAACCGGCCCCGGACCTGGACCGGACGGCCACGGAAGCGGTCCAGGCCGCCCTGGACGCGGGCCGCCTCGACGAGAACCGTGCCCGGGGGTACGGTCACCTGCTGCAGAGCTACGAGGCGTTGTTCTGGAGGACGCTGCTGCGGCCCGTCTGACCCCGCCTGACGGGGATCGACGGCCTCACGCCGCCGTACCGTTCAGGGCGCGCTCCCGCTGCTGTGGGCGATGCAGGCCACGTCGATCCGGTCGGCCAGCTTCGCCAGCTCGATCGTGAGCGCGGCCACCGTGTCCTCGTCGAGCCGGTCCTCCCCGGTCTCCACGAGCCGCAGCCACCGCCCGCCCACCGTGCGCAGCAATTTGCTCACGTCCGCCGCGGAGACCTGCAGGGTACCGCGGTCGTCGACGATCAGAGGCAGAGTCACTTCGCGGTTCACAGTCGGGATCGTAGTCGTGGGAACGTCACGCACCGTGCCAAACCGTGGTGATGTTGCAGAACTCGCGGATTCCGTGCCCGGACAGCTCACGCCCGTACCCGGACCGCTTGACCCCGCCGAACGGGAACGCCGGATGGGACGCCGTCATCCCGTTCACGAAGACGCTGCCCGCCTCCAGATCCCGGACGAACCGGTCGACCTCGGCCTCGTCACGCGTCCAGACGTTCGAACTCAGGCCGAACAGCGAGTCATTGGCGATCAGTACCGCCTCGTCCAGGTCCGCCGCCCGGTACAGCGTGGCGACCGGGCCGAAGGCCTCCTCCCGGTGGACGCGCATCTCCCGGGTGATCCCGGTCAGAACGGTCGGCGGGTAGTACCAGCCGGGCCCGTCGGGCCGCTCACCGCCGCACAGCACGCCCGCCCCGGAGCGTACGGCGTCGTCGACCAGTTCCTCCAGGTCGGCGCGGCCCTGCTCGCTGGAGAGGGGGCCGACATCCGTCTCCTCGTCCATCGGATCGCCGGTCCGCAGGGCCCGCATGCCCGCGGTGAAGCGCTCGGCGAAGGCGTCGTAGACGTCCGTGTGCACGATGAAGCGTTTGGCGGCGATGCAGGACTGCCCGGTGTTCTGCACCCGCGCGGTGACCGCGACCTCGGCGGCCCGGTCCAGGTCCGCGGAGGGCATGACGACGAACGGGTCGCTGCCGCCCAGTTCCAGCACCGTCTTCTTGACCATCTCCCCGGCGGTGGAGGCGACCGCCCGCCCCGCGGGTTCGCTGCCCGTGAGGGTGGCCGCCTTGACCCGCTCGTCCCGCAGGATCTCGTCGACCGCGGCGGAACCGACGAGCAGCGTCTGGAAGCAGCCCTCGGTGAAGCCCGCCCGGTGGAACAGGTCCTCCAGGTACAGAGCCGTCTGCGGCACGTTCGAGGCGTGCTTGAGCAGGCCCACGTTGCCGGCCATCAGCGTGGGCGCCGCGAACCGCACGACCTGCCACAGCGGGAAGTTCCACGGCATCACGGCGAGCACCGGGCCGAGCGGCCGGTAGCGCACCAGGACCCGGGAGGCGCCGGAGTCCTTCACGTCGGAGGCGTCGGGTTCCTCGTCGGCGAGGAGTTCCGCCGCGTGATCGGCGTACCAGCGCATCGCCTTGGCGCACTTGGCGGCCTCGGCACGGGCCTGCTTGACCGGCTTGCCCATCTCGGTGGTCATCACCCGGGCGATGTTCTGCCGGTCCTCGTCGAGGAGGTCGGCGGCCCGGTGCACCAGGCGGGCACGCTCCTCGAAGGACGTCGTCCGATACGTACGGAACGTGGCCTCCGCGAGCTGGAGCCGGCGCTCGATCTCCTCCTCACCCATGGCCTGGTACGTCTTGAGCGTCTCGCCGTTCGCCGGATTCACCGTTGCGATGGGCATGGCGGGCCTCCCTCGGGACGGGCTGTGCTTCTCGACCTTCCCGCGCCGCGGTGGGCGTCGCAACGCGGAAGGGCTCCTCAGGGCGAGTGCTCCGCCAGGCGGTCGAGAAACGCCGTCTGTGCCGTGACGACCAACTCCCGGGCCCGGTCCAGGGCGAACCACTCCACCCGGTCCAGCTCGGGGAACTCCTGGATCCGCCCCGACCTCGGCGGCCACTCCCTCTCGAACGTGCCGGGCACGGCCGCCGCCGGGTCGAGGTCGGCCTCGACCGCCCAGACCGTGACGGTCTTGCCGCCGGACTGCCGGACCTCACCGAGCGGTACGGCCTCCCCGTCCGGAGGCGGCAGCCCCAGCTCCTCCTGGAACTCGCGGCGGGCCGCGTCCCAGGCCGGCTCGCCGGGGTCGTACTCGCCCTTCGGCACGGTCCAGGCGCCGGCCTCCCGGCGGGCGAAGAACGGGCCGCCCATGTGACCGAGCAACACTTCGAGCCCGTGACCGGTGTGCCGGAACACCAGCAGACCGGCACTCCGGGCGCCCTTCACGGCCGTACCTCGGGGTGTGCGGCGAGCAGCGTCTCCACCGTGTCCGCCTCCTGAGGGCGCTTGTCCTCGCGTTGACTTGCTCCTCGGGCTGGAGCCCGGGGATTCTGGCCTTCCGACCGAGTGCTGTGCCGCTAGGCGGCGCGGGTTGCGGGTCGGATTCCGTGGCTTCCTGCTTCGTCGCGCGGTGCCGGACCGGGGTCCGGTCTTACCTGCGCTCCACAGGCTGTCACCGCCAGTCCGGCGGCCTTGACGTTCTTCGCGGCGTTGTGGTCCCGGTCGTGAACCGTGCCGCAGCCGGTGCAGGTCCATTCCCGCACGGTGAGGGGTTTGGGCCCGTCCCGGTGGCCGCAGGCGGAGCACACCTGGCTGGTGGGCTCGAACCGGTCGACCTTCGCGAGGGCCCGCCCGTATCTCTGGGCCTTGTAGGCGAGCATGTGCACGAACCGGGACCAGCCCGCGTCATGGATGCTCCTGGCCAGCCGGGCGCGCGCCAGTCCGCTCACCGCCAGGTCCTCCACCGCGACCGCTTGGTTCTCACGGATCAGCTTCGTGGAGAGCTGGTGGTGGAACTCGCGGCGAGCGTCGACCACCTTCGCGTGCGCGCGGGCGACCTTTTGGCGGGCCTTCTCCCGGTTGCTGGATCCCTTCTGCTTGCGGGACAGCTCCCGCTGGGCCTTCTTGAGTTTCTTCTCCGCGCGGCGCAGAAACCGCGGGGAGTCGATCTTCGTGCCGTCGGACAGAACCGCGAAGTGCGCCAGGCCGAGGTCGATGCCGACGGCACTGTCGGGGGCCGGCTCGCCGAGACGGGTCCGGTCCTGTTCCGGATCGGTGTCGATGACGAAGGAGGCGAAGTACCGCCCGGCCGCGTCCTTGACCACGGTCACACTGGACGGGATGGCGGGCAGGGCCCGCGACCAGCGCACCCGCACCTCGCCGATCTTCGGCAGGTTCAGCCGGCCAGCGGGGGTGATCTTCCAGCGGGCGTTCGCGGTGAACCGGACCGCCTGCCTCGCGTCCCGGCGCGACCTGAAGCGCGGCGCGCCCAGCCCCGGGCCCTTGCGCTTTCCTGTGCGGGAGGCGAAGAAGTTGCGGTAGGCGGCCTCCACGTCCCGCAGTGCCTGCTGCAGCACCACCGCGGAGACCTCGCCCAGCCAGGACCGCTCCCGGGTCTTCTTCGCCTCGGTGATCAGCGTCCGCGACAAGACCGCCGCGGTGGGAAACGGCCGACCGGCCGCCCTCGCTTGTTCCCGGGCGGCGATCGCGTCGTTGTACACCACCCGCGCGCAGCCGAACGCCCGGGCCAGCGCACTGCGCTGGCCCGGTGTCGGGTCGAGCCGGAAGGCGTACCGAAGCTGCATAATCCGGACGCTAACACCCGCCATCGGCAGTCCGGGGCGGATCGGCTGAATCCGGCTCCGCCGGAACGATCCCGCGACACTCCGCGGCGCACCCACCGGACTGGCTTCACCACCGGGGTGAACCCCGATGCGCTGCGAATAAACCCCGGTGGCGAGCGACCTCCTCCCGGTTGACGGCTAGGAAGCGGCTGGCGACATCCCGTCCCGGGACAGATAGCCCTGCATGTGGGCCGAGGGCGCGTTGCGCGGCTCACCCGCGTCGACGACCAGTGTCCGCAGACGTGCCCGGCCCAGTACCAGCGCGGCGGACAGTCCCGCCGCACCGCCGCCCACGACGACCACGTCGTGGTGCGCGAGGTTCTTGTGGTCCTCGTCCTTGTGCGTCTCGTCCATCGTGACCACCTCCACGACGACGGTCGCCCAGTCGCTGCCGGATTGACAAATGTCTTTGCCGATCCTGCAATACCGGTATGACCACGGATGACGTTCTCGCGGATGTGGGCCCCCGGCTGCGGCGGATCAGGAAGGAGCGGGAGGTGACGCTCGCCGCGCTGTCCGAGGCGACCGGCATCTCCGTGAGCACCCTCTCGAGGCTGGAGTCCGGACTGCGCAAACCCAGCCTGGAGCTGCTGCTGCCGATCGCCCAGGCTCATCAGGTGCCGCTGGACGAACTGGTCGGCGCGCCGCCGGTCGGTGATCCGCGCGTCCGCTCCAAGCCGATCCGGCGCGACGGCCGCACCCACTGGCCGCTCACCCGCCGGCCCGGCGGGCTCCAGGCGTACAAGGTGCTCGAACCGCAGCGCAGGCTCGAGCCGGAACCCCGCACCCACGAGGGTTACGAGTGGCTGTACGTGCTGTCCGGCAGGCTGCGGATGGTGCTCGGCGAGCACGACGTGGTGCTGACGGAGGGGGAGGCGGCGGAGTTCGACACGCGCGTGCCGCACTGGTTCGGGTCGACGGGGGAGGGGCCGGTGGAGTTCCTCAGCCTGTTCGGACCGCAGGGGGAGCGGATGCACGTACGGGCACGTCCCGGGCGACCGTGACGTACGCGACGGTTCCCTGCGGGCAAGCGACCGCTTAGTATGCGAGGAACCCGGTCAGGCGAACACGACGTTCACAGTCCCGTGGAGGCTCCGCATGCAGGCATGGCAAGTGCACGAGATCGGCGAGCCGGGCGAGGTCATGCGCCTCGCGGACGTGGCGCGGCCGACGCCCGGCGACGGTCAGGTCCTGCTGAGGGTGCGCGCCGCGAACATCAACTTCCCGGACGCGCTGATGTGCCAGGGCCAGTACCAGGTCAGGCCGCCGCTGCCGTTCACCCCGGGCCTGGAGATCTGCGGTGAGACCGAGGACGGACGCCGGGTGATCGCCAACCCCGCGTTGCCGTACGGCGGGTTCGCCGAGTACGCCGTCGCGGACGCCGCCGCGCTGCGGGACGCCCCGGACGCGCTGGACGACGCCGAGGCCGCCGCCCTGCACATCGGCTACCAGACCGGCTGGTTCGGGCTGCACCGCAGGGCCGGTCTGGAGGCCGGTGAGACCCTGCTCGTGCACGCCGCGGCGGGCGGTGTCGGGAGCGCGGCCGTGCAACTGGGCAAGGCCGCGGGCGCCACCGTCATCGGCGTGGTCGGCGGCGCCGCGAAGGCGGCCGTCGCCCGTGAACTGGGCTGTGACGTGGTGATCGACCGGCGTGAGCAGGACGTCATCGCCGCGGTGAAGGACGCCACCGGAGGCAGGGGCGCCGACGTGATCTACGACCCGGTCGGCGGTCAGGCCTACGCCCAGTCCGCCAAGGTCGTCGCCTTCGAGGGCCGCATCGTGATCGTGGGCTTCGCCGGCGGCACGATCCCCAGCCCGGCGCTGAACCACGCCCTGGTGAAGAACTACTCGATCCTCGGCCTGCACTGGGGCCTGTACAACACCAGGAACCCCAAGCTGGTCCAGGACTGCCACGAACAGCTCACCGAGCTGGCCGCGCGAGGCGCCGTCAAGCCACTGGTGAGCGAGCGCGTGCCGCTCGCCGGCGCCGCCGACGCCGTGCAGCGGGTCGCGGACGGCGTCACCACCGGACGCGTCGCCGTGCTGCCCGTACCGCGGAACGGAGCCGCGGCATGACCGACGCCACCGAACTGAGGCACCGCACCAGGGAGTTGCTGGCGGCGCAGCCGCCCACCCGTCTCCCGCCACCACCCTCGACCGAGGGCCCTGCGGGCCCGTCCCCCTCGTCTGCCGACACCGACCGCCTCGACTTCCTGCGCGCCCGTTTCGACGCGGGCCTCGCCTGGGTGCACTACCCCGAGGGGCTCGGCGGACTCGGTGCCCCGCGTTCCCTCCAGGCCGTGGTGGACGCCGAGCTGGAGGCCGCCGGGGCACCCGACAACGACCCGCGGCGCATCGGTATCGGCCTGGGCATGGCGGCGCCGACGATCCTGCAGTACGGCACGGAGGAGCAGAAGCGGCGCTTCCTCCGTCCGCTGTGGACCGGCGAGGAGGTCTGGTGCCAGCTGTTCAGCGAGCCGGGCGCCGGATCCGACCTGGCCGCCCTCGGCACCCGGGCGGTCCGCACGGACGAGGGTGACTGGGTGGTCGACGGGCAGAAGGTGTGGACCTCCAGCGCGCATCTCGCCCGCTGGGCCATCCTCATCGCCCGCACCGACCCCGAGGCGCCCAAGCACCGGGGCATCACCTACTTCGTCTGCGACATGACCGACCCCGGTGTCGAGGTGCGGCCGCTGCGCCAGATCACCGGCGAGGCCGAGTTCAACGAGGTCTTCCTCACCGGCGTCCGCATCCCCGACTCCCACCGCCTCGGCGAGGTCGGCGACGGCTGGCGGGTCGCGCGGACCACGCTCAACAACGAACGCGTCGCCATCGGCGGCACGCGGCTGCCCCGCGAGGGCGGCATGATCGGCCCGGTCGCGAGGACCTGGCGCGAGCACCCCGAACTGCGCACCCACGACCTGCATCAGCGCCTGCTGGGGCTCTGGGTGGAGGCCGAGGTCGCCCGGCTCACCGGCGAACGCCTCCGTCAGCGGCTCGCGGCCGGCCAGCCCGGTCCCGAAGGCGCCGGGATGAAGCTGGGCTTCGCCCGTCTCAACCAGCAGATCAGCGGCCTGGAGGTGGAACTCCTCGGCGCGGACGGCCTGTTGTACGACGACTGGACCATGCGCCGCCCCGAACTGGTCGACTTCACCGGCCGCGGGGCCGGCTACCGCTATCTCCGCTCCAAGGGCAACAGCATCGAGGGCGGGACGAGCGAGGTCCTGCTGAACATCGTCGCCGAACGCGTCCTGGGGCTGCCGTCCGAGCCGCGTACCGACAAGGACGTCGCGTGGAAGGACCTGATCCGGTGAACACGACGAACACGACGAACACGACGAGCGCGACGAGCACGGCGCCCCTGGGGAACCCGCAGCCCGACCTGCTCTACTCGGAGGAGGAAGAGGCGCTGCGCGCCGCCGTCCGGGACCTGCTCACCGACCACTGCGACGCGGCCGGGGTGATCTCCCGCGCCGAGTCGGGCACCCCGCACGACCTGGCACTGTGGAAGTCGCTCGCCGACGGCATGGGCCTGGCCGGTCTGCTGGTGCCCGAGGACCGCGGCGGCCAGGGCGCCACACACCGGGAGGCCGCCGTCGTACTGGAGGAGCTGGGACGGGCCGTCGCCCCCGTGCCCTACCTGACCAGCGCCGTCGTGGCCACCGAGGCGCTGCTGGCCTGCACGGACGGGGGCGCGGACGGGGAGGGCGTGCTGGCCTCCCTGGCGTCCGCGCGCCGGATCGGCGTCCTCGCCGTCGGGCTGCACACCGCGCCCGGCGCGGCCTTCGCCACCGCACGCGCGGTGGACGGCGTGCTGCACGGCGAGTTGACCGGCATCGCCGACGCCGCCGCGGCCGACGTGCTGCTCGTACCGGCGGACGACGGCGGGCTGTACGCCGTCGAGGCAGCCGAGGTCACCGTCACCGGTCAGACGTCCCTGGACCTCACCCGCCCCGTCGCCACGGTCGTCCTCGACGGCGCCCGGGGACGCAGGCTGGGCGACGCCGAACCTGCCGTGCGACGGGCCCTGCGAGCCGGCGCCGGACTGCTGGCCTCGGAACAACTCGGTGTCGCCGAGTGGGCGTTGACGGAGACCGTCCGCTATCTGAAGGACCGCAGGCAGTTCAACCGGCCCGTCGGCGGCTTCCAGGCGCTCAAGCACCGGCTCGCCCAGCTGTGGCTGGAGGTCGTCAACCTCCGTGCGGCGGCCCGCAACGCCGCTGCCGCCCTGTCCGCCGACCAGGACACCGAGGTGGCTGTCGCCGTCGCGCAGGCCTACGCGGGACAGGTCGCCGTCCACGCCGCCGAGGAGGCACTGCAACTGCACGCCGGCATCGGTATGACCTGGGAGCATCCGGTCCACCTGTACCTGAAGCGGGCCAAGGCCGACTCCATCGCCTACGGCACGGCGGGCGCCCATCGTGAGGCACTGGCCGAACTGGTCGACCTCCGGGCGCCCTGAGGCGACATCACAAGTCCGGTCCTGGCCGAAGGAGCCCGCCCCGCACGGGGCGGGCTCCTTCGCGTGCTCGGTCCCGGTGAGGTGAACGCGCGACGGCGGATCGGCCAACTCCCCGCACGGCACTGCTCTTCGGGTGAGTGCCGACCCCATACTCCAGTGGTCCCGTACGGCACTTCCAGGGAGGCAGAGCATGGCCCTCACCACCCGTCGCAGAGCCCTCACCACCCTCGGCGCCGCCTTCGCGGGCTCGGTGGCCCTGCCCGCCGCCGAGGCGTCGGCCGGTGAACAGAGGCACCACCCGCGTCCGTTGTGGCGCGCCCACGCCCACAACGACTACGAGCACCCGCGTCCCCTCCTCGACGCACTCGACCACCGGTTCGGCAGCGTCGAGGCCGACATCTTCCTCGTGGGCGACCGACTCCTCGTCGCCCACGACCCCGAGGACCTCGACCCGTCCCGCACTCTCGAATCCCTCTACCTCGACCCGCTCACCGCCCGCGTGCGGGCCCATCGCGGCTCGGTGTACCGGGGACACCGGGGACCGTTCCAACTCCTCGTCGACATCAAGACCGAGGGAGCGTCCACCTACCTCGAACTCGACCGCCGCCTGCGCCGGTACCGGCATCTGTTCACCACCTGCGCCGACGGCCGAGTGCTGCCCGGTCCGGTCACCGCCGTCGTCTCCGGGGACCGCGCGGCCCGCGCGCCCATGGAGGCCCAGCGGGTGCGGCGCGCCTTCTACGACGGCCGGCTGACCGACCTCGGCGGGCCGGCCCGGTCCTCTCTCATCCCGCTGATCAGCGACAACTGGACGCTCCACTTCACCTGGCGGGGTGTCGGCGCGTTCCCCGCCGCCGAGCGCCAAAAACTGCGGGACATCGTGCGCACCGCGCACGCGCGCGGCCGGCGGGTGCGCTTCTGGGCCACCCCGGACCAGCCGGGCCCCGCCCGGGACGCCCTGTGGGGCGAACTGGCCGCCGCCGGCGTCGACCACCTCAACACCGACGACCTCGCGGGACTGGAATCCTTCCTCGACGCGTACCGCCCGCGGTAGACACCACACGTTCGGAGGACAGGTCAGCCGCCCGGACGAACCCTCCGCTACGCCACACTTACGGCCGAACGCCGCGAAGCGGACGTGGCGGAGGAGGTTGACGATGGCCGTTTCCATCTCTGTGGTGCTGCTGCTCGCGGTCCTGGCGGTGATCTTCCTGCGCAACGGCGGACTGAAGCTCTCCCACGCTCTGGTCTGTCTGCTGCTCGGGTTCTATCTGGCCAGTACGAGCATCGCCCCCACCATCCACAGCGGGCTGACCGCGACGGCGGACATCGTCAGCGGCCTGCGGCCGTAAGGCCCGGGCTCACCGGGTGACTCGGTGTTTTCGGTGTTCGCAGTGTTCGTGGTGTTCCAGGCGTTCTCAGCGTTCTCAGCGTTCTCAGTGGTCTGTCACCACGTCGCGCGGCAGCACCGTGACCCGGTGGAAATTGCACCCGGCGGTCGTCGGCGCGCAGGAGGGGTGCGGTGGTGCCTGGTGGGCCTTGAGCGCGACGCTCACCAGGCTCAGCAGCAGGTCGACGTCGGTGGCGCAGTCCAGATGCACCGTCACCCAACTCGACCCCGGGGTCAGCTGGATCGCGGTTGAGGCGTTCAGATCGTAGTGGAAGCGCTGAATGGCGCGGCGGGTCAGGTGGAGATCGACGTCCCGTTCGGAGTGGAAGTGGACGATTTCTTCGCGAGCGGAGCGGAGGGCCGGTCCGGTACCGCAACCCGCCTTGCAGGCAGTGAGGTCGGGCCAGGTCCGAAGTAGCTCCATGGCTCGCTGCGCCGGTTTCATGGCCTCATAGTGACCTGCTCACCGTGCGGCAACCAGTGGTTGGGCGTTTCGTAATCGATCGGTGAGGCGGTGCACCCCTTACAGATGATCACATCATGACAGTCGGCCACCTCGTGACCTCACACGGCAACCGGCTCGGGTTCGTGCCCGACCACGAGACCCGTGACGAGCGGCCGGCGCGGGGCCGGCCGGTCAGGTCTGCGGGGCAGGTGGGTTCAGGCCCTTCCGGCGACCGCAGCCGGGTCGTCCAGGACTCCCCGGACCACCGAGTGCGCCGCGCCCAGCAGGGGGCCTTCGGGGCCCAGGGCCGATACCGAGACGGGGCAGGCCGGGCCCGCCGTGCGCCGGGCCAGTTCGGAGCGGAGCGAGGGCAGCAGCCAGGGCGCGAGCCCGGACAGCGCGCCACCCAGCACGACACTCTCCGGGTCCAGGAGATTGACCGCCCCGGTCAGTGCGATGCCGAGCGCCGTTCCCGCGTCGTGCAGGGCGCGCCGTACGGCAGGGTCGCCCTGCTCGGCGCGGCCGGCGAGCAGGCCCACGCGGTCCTCGCCCGGCTCCACACCGGCGGCGCGCAGCACCGCCCTCTCACCGGCGTACTGCTCCAGGCAGCCGCGTCCGCCGCAGCCGCACTCCGGGCCGTCGGGCCGTACCGGCACATGCCCCAACTCGCCCGCGAAGCCCCGGGTCCCGCGCAGCAGCCGCCCGTCCACGACCACGGCGGCGCCGATGCCTGTCTCGGCCGACACATGGAGGAAGTCGCGTGGTGTGCCCTCGCCGAGCCAGAGTTCGGCCAGCGCGCCGCAGTCGGCCTCGTTGGCCACGGTCAGCGGGAACCGTGCCGGGAGCAGGGCGCCGAGGTCGGTGTCGCGCCAGCCGAGATTCGGCGCGCGTACGACGGTCCGGGTGCCCCGTGCCACCAGGCCCGGCACGGCCACGGTGAGCCCCGCCGGCCACAGCCCCTCACCCTCGGCCTCGGCGACGACCCGGAGCAGGAGTCCGGTCAGCTCTTCGATCACCGGTTCGGGGGAACGGCCGCGGTTCGGGACGTGCCGTACCGCCCGCGCCCGGACCCGTCCCCGCAGATCGACCGCGCACACCGCGAGATGGTCGACGCCGACCTCGGCACCGATTCCGGCCGGACCGCGCCCGCTGACGGCGAGCGCCGAGCCCGGCCGGCCCACGCGTCCCGGTCGCTCGGGGCCCAGTTCCTCCAGCAGGCCCGAGCGGATGAGCTCGTCGACCAGGGTGGACACCGCCGCCCGGGTCAGGCCGATGCGTGAGGCGACGGCGGCCCGGGACAGCGGCCCCTCGGCGCTGACGGTGTGCATCACCCGCGAAAGGTTGCGGCGGCGCATGCCCTGCTGGGTGTCGGGCAGTACGTGTCCCGGACCGGGCGGGGGCGGCACCCGCCCCGAGCCGGCCGGGCGGGCCTCGTGCAGCGGTGCGCTCATGCCTCCGTCAGTCCTCGGTCGGTTCTGTCATGGCGTGGCCGGGGCCGGTGTTCGCCGGTGAAGGCCTCAGTCGGTCTCCGTGCCCCGCTCCAGGAGCGGGGCCGCGTCGGAGAGTACCCCGGCGATCCTGGCCAACGTCTCCTCGTCCCGCTCCACCGGCTCCAGCACCGGCCCCGCAGCCGTGTCCCAGCGGCGGGCGACCGCGGCCGGGTCCTCCCCGGTGAGCAGGCCCGCCGCCTGCGCCGCCGCACCGAGCGCCACCAACTCCCGCGCCTCGGGCACCTGCACGGGCCGGCCCGAAAGTCGTCGTACGGTCTGCTGCCAGGCCGTGCCCCGGGCGCCGCCGCCGATCAGCAACAGGGGCGCCGACGGGTCGGCGGCCTCGTCGACCACGCGGTCGAGCGCACCGAGCAGGGAGTGCACGGCACCGTCGTAGGCGGCCTGGAGCAGTTGACCGCCGGTCGTGTCATGGCGCAGCCCGTGCAGCAGACCGGACGCGTTCGGGAGGTTGGGGGTGCGCTCGCCGTCGAGGAAGGGCAGGAGCGTGATGCCGTGGCCCGGTTCGACGGCCTCGCGGTCCAGGCCCAGCAGGGTCGCGATCCGGTCCACGGCGAGCGTGCAGTTGAGCGTGCAGGCGAGCGGCAGCCAGTCGCCGCGCGCGTCGGCGAAGCCCGCCACGATGCCGGTCGGATCGGTCGGCCGGCGCCGCGACACCGCGTACACCGTGCCGGAGGTGCCGAGGCTCATCACCGGGGTGCCGGGCCGCACACCGAGGCCCAGTGCGGCGGCCGCGTTGTCCCCGGTGCCGCACGCCACCAGGGTGCCCTTGGAGAACGGCAGGTCAGGGTGGGCGCGCACGGTCCCGGCCACCTCTCCGGGCCGCACGACACGGGGCAGCAGCACCGGGTCGAGCCCCACATGCGCGAGGATCTCCTCGTCGTACGACTCTGTCCCGGAGGCCCACCATCCGGTGCCGGAGGCGTCGCCGCGGTCGGTGGTGCCCTGACCGGTGAGCCGTCCGGTGAGGTAGTCGTGGGGGAGCCGGACGGCCTCGGTGGCGCGGACCGCGTCCGGCTCGTGCTCCGCCAGCCAGGCCCACTTGGTGACCGTGAACGAGGCGGCCGGCACGCTTCCGGTGCGCTCGGCCCAGAACTTCGCGCCGCCCAGTTCCTCGGTCAGCCGGCGGGCCTGCGGCGCGGAGCGCACGTCGTTCCACAGCAGCGCCGGACGCACCGGCTCGCCCCGCTCGTCCAGGGTGACCAGCCCGTGCTGCTGGCCGCCGATCGACACCGCGGCGACCTCGTGCGCCGCCTGCCCGCACTGGCGCAGTGCCTCGCACAGGGCGTCCCACCACTGACGCGGATCGCTCTCCCGGCCCGCCCCCGAGGTCACCGTGTGCGGTGCCTGGCCGCTCGCGACGACCCGTCCGGTGGCCACGTCGACGACCAGCGCCTTGGTGGACTGGGTGGATGTGTCCACGCCGACGACGAGCGGACCCTCGGCTGCTGGCATCGGTTTCTCCCTCTTCCGCGGTTCAGCGGGGTGACTCTCTTCCCAGAGATGCTCCTGCATACTAATTTGTAAATCGCCATGACGAAATAGCCTCAGCGAGCAAGGAGCCACGGCATGAACTACCGGCCCACCCCCGAGGACAAGTTCACCTTCGGCCTGTGGACCGTCGGCTGGCAGGGACGCGACCCGTTCGGTGACGCCACCCGACGTGCCCTCGACCCGGTCGAGTCGGTGCGGCGCCTGGCCGAGCTGGGGGCTCACGGCGTCACCTTCCACGACGACGACCTGATCCCCTTCGGCTCGAGCGACAGCGAGCGCGAGGGACACGTCAAGCGGTTCCGGCAGGCGCTGGACGCCACCGGCATGAAGGTGCCGATGGCGACGACCAACCTCTTCACCCACCCGGTGTTCAAGGACGGCGCGTTCACGGCCAACGACCGCGACGTGCGCCGCTACGCGCTGCGCAAGACCATCCGCAACATCGACCTCGCGGTCGAACTCGGCGCCCAGGTGTACGTGGCCTGGGGCGGCCGTGAGGGCGCCGAGTCCGGCGCCGCCAAGGACGTACGGGTCGCCCTGGACCGCATGAAGGAGGCCTTCGACCTGCTCGGCGAGTACGTCACCTCCCAGGGCTACGACCTCCGCTTCGCCATCGAGCCGAAGCCGAACGAGCCGCGCGGCGACATCCTGCTGCCCACCGTCGGCCACGCCCTGGCCTTCATCGAGCGCCTGGAGCGGCCGGAGCTGTACGGCGTCAACCCGGAGGTCGGCCACGAGCAGATGGCCGGGCTGAACTTCCCGCACGGCATCGCGCAGGCACTGTGGGCGGACAAGCTGTTCCACATCGACCTCAACGGCCAGTCCGGCATCAAGTACGACCAGGACCTCCGGTTCGGCGCCGGTGACCTGCGGGCCGCGTTCTGGCTGGTGGACCTGCTGGAGTCGGCCGGCTACAGCGGCCCGAAGCACTTCGACTTCAAGCCGCCGCGGACCGAGGACCTCGACGGGGTGTGGGCCTCGGCGGCCGGCTGCATGCGCAACTACCTGATCCTCAAGGACCGTGCGGCGGCCTTCCGTTCCGACCCCGAGGTGCAGGAGGCGCTGCGCGCGGCCCGGCTGGACCAGCTGGCGGAACCCACGGCGGCCGACGGCCTCCAGGCGCTGCTCGGCGACCGCTCGGCCTTCGAGGACTTCGACGCCGACACCGCCGCCGCGCGCGGCATGGCCTTCGAGCACCTCGACCAGCTGGCGATGGACCACCTGCTGGGCGCCCGGGGCTGAGCCCCGGACTTCCCGGGGCTCAGCGGCCCGGGACGGTGCGAGCGTGGCCGGCGCGCCGCTTCGCGCGGCGGCCACGCTCACGCGCGATCACGGGACCGGGCGGCAGCACGCGGGAGCGCACGGCTCGGCTTCTGCGCGGAGCACGCCGCGGGCCTGGGTCCGTGCCCCGACCCCGTGTCGAATTCCGTGCGGGACGCTCGCGCCAGGAGCGCGTCCGAGGCGACCATGGCCGGTATGGCCAAGCCACCGGTACCGCCCCAGCCGCCCGGCCCGCCGGATGACACGCCGCCCCCGGGCGGCGGCTTCGGACCATCCTCGTACGGCGGCGCACCTCCGCCGCCGAACCCGCCGCCGTCCGGCCCGCCTCCGCCCCCCGACCCGCCGCAGGGTCCGTCCGGCGACGGAGGCGGAGGGGGGCGGGGGCCCGGCGGGAGCAGGAACCTCCTGCTCATCGTGCTTGCGGCGATCGTGGCCGTGGCGGCCGTCTTCGTGGTCGTGCTGACGGCGTCGGGAGGCGACGACGACTCGCCGGACGGAGAACCCGCCGGGAGCAGCACGGGCACCCGCGGCTCGCCCGACCTGTTCCCGGGCATCCCGTCCGAGCTGCCCAGCGGCCTGGAGGGCCTGCTGCCCTCCGGTTTCCCCACCGAGCTGCCGTCGGACTTCCCGAGCGAGCTGCCCAGCGGTCTGCCGACCGAGCTGCCGAGCGGCGTGCCCAGCAATCTGCCGAGCGGGCTCGAATCGCTCCTTCCGTCCCTGGACGAGGCCGGGTTGCGCTGACCCGGGCCGGGCGCGTACAAGGCGACTGTTTCAGGGCGTTGTCCCGGTGGGGAGCTCCGCCCCCGCCGACGCCAGGGCCGTCGCCGGGTCCTGGGCGGCGCCTCCCGCCGGGACCCAACGGCCGCGCTCCTTGCGGTACGGCCACCAGCGGCCGTCGCGTCCCAGCCGCAGCTGGACCGGCGCGCCGACGACGGTCCAGCGGTTGGCACGGGCCCGGAACACCGGCCGTTCGTCCTCGTCGCCCTCGGCCCAGGCCGACTCGAGGGCCGCACGCGCGCGTGCGAGCGCTTCGGCGTCCACCATCCACTCCTCGTCGAGCACGGCCAGCGCCGCCGTACCACCCTGGCGCCAGGCCCGTACGGCCACGTCCAGCCCTTCCCGGCCACGCCCAGAACCGGCGGCGAGCCGGTCCGCCACGGCGCGCGGGGGGTCACCGGCGGCCAGCCGCACCGCGTCCTGAGCCACCGTCGGATCCGGCTCCACCAAATGCCGTTCATGCCCGTCCCGGATCGCCTCCGCGAGCAGGTGACGGGCCCGCGCGGAGGTCCGCGCGGCGAGGAACTCCAGGGCGGACGGGTCGATCCCGGCGGGGAGCGGCCCGTCCGTGTCCAGCGACGGCGGCACCCCCGGCGCCGCGGGGAGCGGGGGGACGTCGGGCAGCCCCGGCCGGATGCCGCCCGCCGCGAACGCCTCGGCCGCGTCCACGCCCTCCGGGCGGGACCGCTTTTCCGCGCGTGTCCCGGCATACGACTGGAGCGCGTCCAGCAGGGCCCGTTCACCGCGTCCCCGCACCAGGAACAGGACGAACGGGTCCTGGTCCAGCAGCAGGGCCACCTGGTAGCAGAGCGCCGCCGTGTGACCGCAGTGGTCCCAGGCCCCGCAGCCGCACTCCGGCTCCAGATCGCCCAGGCCCGGCAGCAGTTCGACCCCGGCCAGCTCCGCGTCCTCCACCAGATGCGGCGGCATCTCCCGGTCGAGCAGCGCCGCCACATGTCCGGCCCGTTCGACGGCCATGTCCAGAAAGCGGTCCCACTGCTCGTCGGACAGTTCCTGGAGCAGGACGTCCGTCCGGTGCGCCGTGCGGTCGCGGTCCTGCACGACGGCCGTGATGCGCCCCGGACGCACGGACACCGCGCCGACCGCTCCCGCGCGGGCGAGCCTGCGACCCGCCTTGAGCTGCTGGACGTCCAGGGCCGTGCCCTCCAACGCCGTCAGCCAGGCCCGGCCCCACCAGGTCTGCGCGAAACCGCGCCCCCGCGCGGGGGGCAGCGCGGCGAACGTCCGCTCCGCCCCGGCGGCTTCACCGTCGGCCGTATGACCGTCGGCCGTATGACCGTCGGCGTCGTGGCCGTCGGGCTCCGCACCGTCGTACCGGTTCATCGTGCTCCCCCTCGCAGTTCCACCAGATCCGCCAGTTCGGCGTCCGTCAGTTCGGTGAGCGCCGCCTCCCCGGAGCCGAGCACCGCGTCCGCCAGATCGCGCTTGCGGACCAGCAGTTCGGCGATGCGGTCCTCGATCGTGCCCTCGGCGATCAGCCGGTGCACCTGCACCGGCCGGGTCTGGCCGATGCGGTACGCGCGGTCCGTCGCCTGCGCCTCGACGGCGGGGTTCCACCAGCGGTCGTAGTGCACGACGTGCTCGGCCCGGGTGAGGTTCAGCCCCGTGCCCGCCGCCTTCAACGACAGCAGGAAGACCGGGACCCCGCCGTCCTGGAAACGCCGCACCATCGCCTCGCGCTCGGCCACCGGCGTGCCACCGTGCAGGAACTGCGACGGCACGCCCCGCGCGGCGAGGTGGCGCTCCAGGAGACGGGCCATCCGCACGTACTGCGTGAAGACCAGCACCCCGGCCTCCTCGGCGAGCACCGTGTCGAGGAGCTCGTCCAGCAACTCCAGCTTCCCGGACCGTCCCACGAGCACCGGACGGTCCTCCTTGAGGAACTGCGCCGGGTGGTTGCAGATCTGCTTGAGCCCGGTCAGCAGCTTCACGATCATTCCCCGTCGCGCCATGCCGTCGGTGCCGGAGATCTCGGCGAGGGCCTCCCGTATCACGGCCTCGTACAGCCCCGCCTGCTCCTGGGTGAGCGACACCGGGTGATCCGTCTCCGTCTTCGGCGGCAGCTCGGGCGCGATCCCCGGGTCCGACTTGCGGCGGCGCAGCAGGAACGGCCGTACCAGCCGGGCCAGCCGCTCCGCCGCGGCCGGGTCCTGCCCACCCTCCACGACGTCCGCGTACCGCCTGCGGAAGGTGCCGAGCCGGCCGAGCAGGCCGGGCGTCGTCCAGTCCAGAACGGCCCACAGTTCCGAGAGGTTGTTCTCCACGGGTGTCCCGGTGAGCGCCACGCGCGCGCGTGCGCCGATGGAGCGCAGCTGCCGGGCCGTCGCCGCGTACGGGTTCTTCACGTGCTGGGCCTCGTCGGCGACGACCATTCCCCAGGACACCTCGGCGAGACGGGGAGCGTCCAGGCGCATGGTGCCGTACGTGGTGAGGACGAACTCGCCCTCGGCCAGGTCGTCCAGCGAGCGCCGCGCACCGTGGAAGCGGCGTACCGGCGTACCGGGCGCGAACCGTTCGATCTCCCGCTGCCAGTTGCCCATCAGGGAGGTCGGGCACACCACGAGGGTGGGCCCGGCGGACGCGGGGTCGGACTGCCGGTGCAGATGCAGGGCGATCAGGGTGATGGTCTTGCCGAGGCCCATGTCGTCGGCGAGGCAGCAGCCCAGACCCACGGACGTCATGTGGGCCAGCCAGTTCAGCCCGCGCCGCTGGTAGTCCCGCAGCATGGCGGCGAGGGCCGCCGGCTGTGCGACGGGCTCCTGTGCCTCGGGGTCGGCGAGCCGGTCCCGCAGGGCAGCCAGCCGGCCGGTGGGCCGCACCTCGATCCGGTGGCCGTCCACCTCCACCGAGCCGGTCAGGGCGGCCCCGAGCGCGTCGACGGGCTTCACCTCGTGGTCCTGGCGCGCGCGGGCGCGGAGCACCTCCTGCGGGTCGAGCAGCACCCACTGGTCGCGCAGCCGCACGACAGGACGCTTGGTCTCCGCGAGCCGGTCCAGCTCCGCGCGGGTGAGCTGCCGGTCGCCCAGGGCGAACGACCAGTCGAAGGCGAACAGCGCGTCGGCCGACAGGAAGGACGGTCCCTGAGAGGCGCCCGCGACGTCGGGCCGCCCGGGGCCCCGCTCGTCGGCAGCGGGACCGATCTCCGCGCGGGTGGTCAGTCCGCGGGTCAGCTCCCTCGGCCAGTGCACGTCGACGCCCGCTCCGGCGAGCGCCCTGGTGCCCTCTCCGAGGAGCTCGGTGACCTCCTCGTCGGCGAGTTCGACCGCGTTCGGCACGGTCGCCGACAGCAGGGGGGTGAGCGGGGCCCAGGCGCGGGCGGCGCGGCGGAGCGCGAGCAGCGTGTCCATCCGGGCGCGCGGTCCGAAGCCGCCGTCCGCGCCGTCCGCGCCGTCTGAGGGTCCGGCCCACACATCGGTGGCGTCCGCGACGAGCGCGGGGTCGCTCACACTGTGCACCTGGAGCACCACTCGGAACGTGGCGTTCGCGCCGTCGTCGTCCATGGTGTCGTCGTCCATGTCGTCGCCCAGGGTGTCCGAGGGCGCCGTCAGGTCGGTGAGCTCCGTCAGGCCCGTGAGGCCGTGCACCTCGACGCGCAGCGACAGACGTACGCCGGCGTCGTGGCCGGCGGCGACGTCGGCGGCCCAGTCGCGCAGTTCGGGCAGGTGCTGTCGCTGCGGTACCGCGTAGGCGGGGGTGCCGGTGACGAGGGGTGCGGCGGGGGAGCGGGGCAAGGTGTCGGCGACCGCGTCGAGGAAGGCACGCAGCAGCCGTTCGGGGTCGGGCAGGCGCAGCGGTCCCGGGCCGTCCACCGGCAGGGCGTGCGCCTCGGGCGGCATCGCGGCGGCCAGCCGGCGCACCGCCTCGACGTCCTCCGCGTCCAGCGGCCCCGCGCGCCAGGCGTCGTGGCCGGCCGGGGACAGCCCCGGCAGCAGCAGACCGCGCGCCACCAGACCCAGGGCGTGCACGGCGGCAGCGCCCCAGAACACCGCGGCAGGGTGCCCTTCGTCGTGCGTCCGTGCCCGGGTGAGGACGGGCAGCGCGGCGCGTACCGGCAGCAGCGCCGCCGGGACGCTCACCGTCTCCACCCCGGCCTCGCCGGGAACGACGACGGTCAGCTCCTCGACCGACGCCGCGTCCACGGCAGGGGGAGCCGACCCGTCGGGCCGCCAGAAGGCGAACCGGCCGGTGCGGGCCGGGTCACCGGGTACGAACACGGCTGAACAGTGGGCCAGTTCGGCGTGCTGGGCGGGAGCATGCGGCGGGGGAGGCGTCTGCGCGACGATGACGGATTCCTTGCTCATCGATTCATCAAACTTGACTAGTGGCGTCGGAGTCGCCGAGAGTACAGCACGGCCGGGGGTGACCGGGTATGCCTGGGTGGTGAACCGGGTCACCATGGATGTGCGGTCGTGCTCCGTTCCAAAGCATCAATGAGTCGCCGAGTCGCCGAGTCACCGAGTCGCCGAGTCGCCGAGTCGATGAGTCGATGAGCCGACGGTGGCCCTCAGGGAAGCCTAGGGGGCGAACCTCAGGGACGTCTCAGGGTCGCGGTCGGAACCGCCGAAGGCGCGGGCCCGTTTTCACGACAGAGAGCGGCAACGGCCGCGAAGGAGGCGACACTCATGTCGAAGAACGCCAAGATCGCCGCGGGAGGTGTGGCGGCCGGACTCATCCTGCTCATCTGGCTGCCCTGGTGGGCGGCGCTCCTGATAGTCCTGGGAGTCCCGGCCGCCGCATACCTCGCCCTGGACCCTTCACAGCGGAGCCGGCTGCGCCGTGTCTCGCGCAAGGAGCTGGGTCGCTGAGACCGGTGGGGCGCGTCCGGCGGGTCGGGGCCGGGTCAGGCCCCGACCCGGCCCGGATCCCGGGCCGACCGCTTCGGGGCGCCGACCGCGGGGCTCAGAGCGGCCGTACGGCGATCTTGTCGAGGCCCTCCAGGAGGCCCGGCAGCTCCGGCCCCCTGCCCACCGGGAGGACCTCGCCGGGTTCGTCGTCGAGCAGGACGAACGCGATGTCGTCGGTCCTGGCCACGAGCGACCAGCCGGGCCCGTCGGCACGCAGTGTGCGGGCCTCGCCCGGGGCGAAGGAGGAGCGGACCCGGCCGAGCGGCGGCGGCGAGGTGAGGTAGGCGCGCGCCTCCGTCAGAACGCGTCGGATACCGCTGTGGCCCGGCCGGCCGTCCGGCACATCGGAGCCGACGCCGTCCTCGGGCAGGTCATCCCCGGCCGGACCGTCCCCGTCGGCCTCTCCGGCGCCGTCCGGGGGTCCTGCGGAGCCGCCCGCAGCCGGAAACGACGTGTCGTCGACCTGCTCCCGCCAGACCGCCCACTGGAGCGCGATCTCGTCGGCGCCCAGGCGCCGCTGCGCCGGCCCCCAGGCCTCGGGATCGGGAGGTGTCAACGCGGGCCCGTCGGCCGTGTCCGGATCCGGATCGTGCGGCGCGGGCACGTTCGGCGCCGCGACGGCGACCGCGAGGGGCCAGCCCGGCAGCGCGGCGACGACCGTGCGCTCGTCCGGCGACAGATCGTGCTCCATGCCGCAGTCCCAGGAAGCGATCGCGACGGCGACCAGCGACACGTCGTCGACGACGACGGTCCACCGGGCACCCTCGCCGTCCTGCCCGAGCACAAGCCCGTACCCGTCGGCGGGCGGGGCGAGGCCGAGCACCGCGCACGCCTCCGGGTAGTCGTCGCCCAGCACACTCGGGAACTTCGCCGGCGTCAGCAGCGCCGCCGTGAGCACGTAGAGCGCGTCGTCCGCGGCGGCGGCTTCCTCGTCCGTCCCGGCCATGGCGGCCTCCCCGTCGTCTCGTTCACCGGCGCGCACCCTAATCCGACCCCGAGCCCCTTGTCACGACCTCGACCCCCTGCCCGAAGCGGTGGCTTTCCGTCCGGACGGGGTGAATCGGTCACCCGCTGCCACGCGGGCACGCCCTCGGGCGCCCCGGCGGACCGCCGTGACCCTGACCCGCCGTACGGAAACCGCCACGCACAGTAGAGTCGGAGTCCGGCGGCAGAAGGGGGCGGCGCGGTGAAGCGCTTCGAGCGACTGGAACGCATCCGGCGGATGGACCCGCACCGGGACGCCACGGAGATCTACCGCCTCAGCGCGGCGTACGAATTCCCCTGGGACTTCACCCGGTCACTGGAACTCGCCCTGTACCGCACGTACGCCGTTCCCCGCATCGGCCGGCTGCTCGCCGAGACCGCTGAGCTCACGGACCGCTCCCAGAAGCGCTACGACGACACCTCGCTCCTCCTGGACGCCGTCGTCGAGCACGGATTCGGCAGCGACCGGGGCCGGACCGCGATCCGCCGCATCAACCGGATGCACCGCAGTTACGACATCCCCAACGACGACATGCGGTACGTCCTGTGCACGTTCGTCGTGATGCCCAAGCGGTGGATCGACGCCTACGGGTGGCGCAGGATGTCGCGGCACGAGACCGTCGCCAGTGCCGTCCACTACCGGACACTCGGGCGGCACATGGGCATCCAGGGCATCCCCGGCTCCTATGAGGAGTTCGAGAGCTGCCTCGACTCCTACGAACAGGCCCACTTCGGCTGGGACGAGGGCGCGCGCCGGGTCTCGGACGCCACCCTCGGTCTCATGACCTCCTGGTACCCGCGTCCGCTCGCCCCGCTGCTGCGCACCGCCACACTCGCCCTGCTCGACGACCCCCTCCTGCGGGCCTTCCGGTACACCCCGCCGAGCGCCGCCACGCGCGCGTGCGTACGCCGAGCGGTGCGGCTGCGCGGCCGCGCGGTCCGGCTGCTGCCGCCCCGGCGCGCCCCGCACTTCGCCCGGCAGAACCGGGAGATCAAGAGCTATCCGAACGGCTACCGGCTGGAGGACCTGGGCACCTGCCCGGTACCGGGCCTCGGCGGCTGCCCGGTGCGGCACCCGGACACCACGCCCACCGACTGAGCACCGGGCGCCCGAAGGGTCAGTCCCCCCGGACGGCCAGCGCCAGGAACCGCGCGTCCTCGTCGGCGTACGACGTCATCCGCCAGCCCGAACCGGCCAGCAGCGGACGGAGATTGTGCTCCGCGCGGAGATCGTCCGGGGTGAGTGAGCGGCCCTGGCGGGCGGCGAGCGCGGCCCTGCCGATCGGGTGGAACAACGCGAGCGCCCCACCGGGACGCACCACCCGCGCCAGCTCACGGAGATTTTCGGCCGGGTGCGGCAGGTGCGCGATGAGGCCCGCCGCGAACACGGCGTCGAGCGACCCCGAGCGCAGGGGCAGTGCGGCGACGTCGGTGAGCAGCAGCGTGCCGTCGCCGTCCCGTCCGGCGGCCGCGGCCTCTCGCAACATGGCCGACGTCAGATCCGCCCCGAGGACCGTTCCCGAGGAACCCACCGCGGCACGCAGCGGCGGCAGGGCCCGTCCGGTGCCACAGCCCGCGTCGAGCACCCGGTCGCCCTCACGCAGCCCGAGGTCGGCGACCGCGGCCGCGTAGGCCGGACCGTCGTCGGGGAAACGGCGGTCCCAGCCGGCGGCACGCGCGGTGAAGAACTCCTGGACGTGTGCGTGGTCGTGCGTGTGGTCGTCGCTCATGTCCCGCATGATCCCCCACCGGACGGCCCGGACCGCACCGTCCGGCGGTGGAGAGCTCGCCGGTGCGGGTTCCGTGCGAGACGAACTCGCACCGCTCTTCGTCGGTCAACTTCTGTCCCATGGCTCCCAATCTCCTTGTCCGGCGCCCGGTCGTGGGGAAGGCTGGCCACGGGGATCTCCCCGCCGGGGGATGCACCGCACGGGGGAAGCGAACGGAAAGGCTCACGAACAGGACCACGGGAACCATCACGGGGAAGAGCAAGGGGGAGATTCGCGAAATGACGCAAAATCAGGGACTCGACTGGCTGCTGGACGACCTGACCCAGCGTGTCGAGCAGGTGCGGCACGTCCTGGTCCTGTCCAACGACGGACTGGTGACCGGGACGAGCACGGGACTGCGCCGAGAGGACGCGGAGTACTTGGCAGCCGTGTCGTCCGGACTGCACAGCCTCGCCAAGGGGTCCGGACAGCACTTCGGTGCGGGCGGAATGCGCCAGACGATGATCGAGTTCGACGACGCCATGCTCTTCGTCATTGCGGCGGGCGCCGGCAGTTGCCTGTGCGTTCTCAGTGGGGCCGAGGCCGACGTCGGACGGGTCGCCTACGAGATGACCCTGCTGGTCAACCGGGTCGGAGAACATCTGGACGTGGACACCCGCCGACCAGGCTCCAACGGTCTCGCGGGGAACTGACCCGCACGTTCGTCGGCCCCCGCGGAGTTGTCCACAGGCTCTCGCAGAGAGTGACGGAGTGGATACGGTTCTCTCCGGGGCGGCGCACGCCGCGCCGACCGTGCACATTCCGCGGGGGAGACGAGCATGTCCGCGAACACCGCCACACACACCATCACGACGACCACGCCCGCCACGCCCGGCCCGCCCGCCACGCCCGCCGGGCCGGGCGCCGGCGAGAATCGTGCGACGGGAACCGGTGAGCGGCCCGCTGACCTACAACGCCCGGAACAGCCCCTCCTGGACGACGGACACCAGCATCCGCCCCGCACGGTCGTAGATCCGCCCGCGGGCCAGCCCCCGCCCGCCCGTGGCGATCGGTGACTCCTGGTCGTACAGGAACCACTCGTCCGCACGGAACGGGCGGTGGAACCACATGGCGTGGTCCAGCGACGCCATGTCGAAGCCCCGCGGACCCCACAGCGGTTCCACCGGGATCCGGACGGCGTCCAGCAAGGTCATGTCGCTGGCGTAGGTCAGGGCGCAGGTGTGCACCAGCGGATCGTCACCGAGCGGGCCGACCGCGCGCATCCACACCGCGCTGCGCGGCTCGGCGTCCTTGACGTCGTCCCGGTTCCAGCGCAGCCGGTCCACATAGCGGATGTCGAAGGGCTGACGGTGGGCCATCAGCTCCAACTGCTCCGGCAGCGCGCCCAGATGCTCGCGGATCTCGTCCGTGACCGTGGGCAGCGACTCGGGGTCCGGGACCGCGCGGGCCGGCGGCAGCTGGTGCTCGAAACTCCCCTGTTCGGGTTTGTGGAAGGAAGCGGTGAGATTGAAGATCGTGCGCCCCTGCTGCACGGCGGTGACCCGGCGGGTCGTGAACGACCGCCCGTCCCGCACCCGTTCCACCTGGTACACGATCGGCACCCCGGGGCGTCCCGGGCGCAGGAAGTACGCGTGCAGCGAGTGCACGGGGCGGTCGCCCTCGGTGGTGCGGCCCGCGGAGACCAGGGCCTGGCCGGCCACCTGGCCGCCGAAGACCCGCTGCAGCGACTCCTGCGGACTGCGGCCCCGGAAGATGTTGACCTCGATCTGCTCCAGGTCGAGCAGGTCGACGAGGCTCTCGGTCGGATTCGTCATGGGAGGAACGCTCCTGTGCTCACAGCTGGCCGACATCGGTGACCCGGACGACCGCGCGGCCCTCCGCGTCGGAGGCGGTGAGGTCGACCTGCGCGCTGATGCCCCAGTCGTGGTCGCCGTTCGGATCGTCGAAGATCTGCCGGACCCGCCACAGCCCGTCGGCCGGCTCCTCCTCGATCAGCAGCAGCTTGGGACCGCGGGCGTCGGGGCCGGTGCCCAGTTCCTCGTACTCGTCCCAGTACTTGTCCATCGCCTCGCCCCAGGCGTCCGCGTCCCAGCCGGCCTCGGCGTCCAGCTCGCCCAGCGCGTCCACCTGGTCCAGAGCGGCGAGCTCGACCCGGCGGAACATGGCGTTGCGGACCAGGACGCGGAAGGCACGCGCGTTGGCGGTGACCGGCTTGACCTGGTCGGCCTTCTCCTGGGCCTCCTCGGCGGTCATCTCCGCGGGGTTGGCCAGCTGCTCCCACTCGTCCAGCAGACTGGAGTCGACCTGACGCACCATCTCGCCCAGCCAGGCGATCAGGTCCTGGAGATCCTCGGACTTCAGGTCGTCCGGGACCGTGTGCTCCAGGGCCTTGTAGGCGCTGGCGAGGTACCGCAGCACGATGCCCTCGGTGCGGGCCAGCTCGTAGTGGGACACCAACTCCGTGAAGGACATCGCCCGTTCGTACATGTCCCGGACCACGGACTTCGGCGACAGCGGATGGTCGCCGACCCAGGGATGGCTCTTGCGGTAGGTGTTGTACGCGTGGAAGAGCAGCTCCTCCAGCGGCTTCGGGTACGTGATGTCCTGGAGGCGCTCCATGCGCTCCTCGTACTCGACGCCGTCCGCCTTCATCGCGGCGACGGCCTCACCGCGTGCCTTGTTCTGCTGGGCGGCGAGGATCTGGCGCGGGTCGTCCAGCGTGGACTCGACCACGGACACCATGTCGAGCGCGTACGACGGAGAGTCGGGATCCAGCAGCTCGAACGCGGCCAGCGCGAAGGTGGACAGCGGCTGGTTCAGCGCGAAGTCCTGCTGGAGATCCACGGTCAGCCGGACGATCCGGCCCTCGGCGTCCGGCGCGTCCAGCTTCTCGACGATGCCGCCGTCCAGCAGCGAGCGGTAGATGGCGATCGCCCGCCGGATGTGCCGCAACTGCTGCTTGCGCGGCTCGTGGTTGTCCTCGAGGAGGTGCCGCATCGCCTCGAAGGCGTTGCCGGGCCGGGCGATCACCGACAGCAGCATCGTGTGCGTCACCCGGAAACGGGAGGTCAGCGGCTCGGGATCGGAGCCGATGAGCTTCTCGAAGCTCTGCTCCGACCAGGCGACGAACCCCTCGGGCGCCTTCTTGCGGACGACCTTGCGGCGCTTCTTCGGGTCGTCGCCCGCCTTGGCCAGCGCCTTCTCGTTCTCGACGACATGCTCGGGGGCCTGGGCGACGACGAACCCCTCGGTGTCGAAACCGGCCCGTCCGGCGCGGCCCGCGATCTGGTGGAACTCACGGGCCCGCAGCGTGCGCACCCGGTTCCCGTCGTACTTGGTCAGGGCGGTGAACAGCACCGTGCGGATCGGGACGTTGACGCCCACGCCCAGCGTGTCCGTACCGCAGATGACCTTCAGCAGACCGGCCTGTGCGAGCTTCTCCACCAGCCGCCGGTACTTGGGCAGCATGCCGGCGTGGTGCACACCGATGCCGTGCCGGACGTAGCGGGAGAGGTTGCGGCCGAACTTGGTGGTGAAGCGGAAGTTGCCGATCAGGTCGGCGATCCGGTCCTTCTCCTCGCGCGTGCACATGTTGATGCTCATCAGCGCCTGGGCCCGTTCCACCGCCTGCGCCTGCGTGAAGTGCACGATGTAGACCGGAGCCTGCCGGGCCGCCAGCAGATCCGTGAGCGTCTCGGTGAGCGGCGTGTAGCGGTATTCGTAGGACAGCGGTACCGGGCGGGTCGCCGAGCGGACCACCGAGGTGGGGCGGCCGGTGCGGCGGGCGAGGTCCTTCTCGAAGAAGGAGACGTCACCGAGCGTCGCCGACATCAGGACGAACTGCGCCTGCGGCAGTTCCAGCAGCGGGATCTGCCAGGCCCAGCCGCGGTCCGGCTCCGCGTAGAAGTGGAACTCGTCCATGACGACCTGGCCGACGTCGGCGTACCTGCCGTCGCGCAGCGCGATCGACGCCAATACCTCGGCGGTGCAGCAGATGACCGGGGCGTCGGCGTTGACGGACGCGTCGCCGGTCAGCATGCCGACGTTCTCCGTGCCGAAGATCTTGCACAGCTCGAAGAACTTCTCCGACACCAGCGCTTTGATGGGGGCCGTGTAGAAGGTGACCTCGTCCCGCGCCAGCGCGGCGAAGTGGGCGGCCGCCGCGATCATGCTCTTGCCCGAGCCGGTGGGCGTCGAGACGATCACGTTCGCCCCGGAGACCACCTCGATCAGCGCCTCCTCCTGGTGGGGGTAGAGCGTGAGACCGCGTTCCTCGGCCCACGACTCGAAGGCTTCGTACAGGGCGTCGGGGTCGGCGGTCGGCGGCAGCTGATCGATAAGGGTCACACCCCCCATCTTGCCTGCCGTTCGGCCCCGGGTGGGAATCGGATTCGGGAACGAAGATCGCTAAGGCTACGCTGTGGCGCCGAGGAGCGTCAGCGCACCTGGTCGACCGGACAGCGGTGCACGAGCAATGGGGCGGTAACGGGGATGATGGGACCAGCACACTCACTGTCGGGCGCCGCGGCCTGGCTCGGTGTCGGAGCGGCGACGGCCGCCGCGGGGAGCCCGATGCCCTGGCCGGTGCTGCTCGTCGGCGCGCTCATCTGCGCCGGCGCCGCCCTCGCCCCGGACCTGGACCACAAGGCGGCGACGATATCCCGGGCCTTCGGGCCCGTCTCCCGGAGGCTGTGCGAGATCGTCGACAAGCTGTCGTCCGCCGTCTACAAGGCCACCAGGAAGCCGGGCGACCCGCGCCGTTCCGGCGGCCACCGCACCCTCACCCACACCTGGCTGTGGGCGGTCCTGATCGGTGGGGGCACCTCCGTCCTGGCGATCACCGGCGGCCGGTGGGCGGTGCTGGCCATCCTCTTCGTCCACATGGTGCTCGCCATCGAGGGCCTGCTGTGGCGGGCGGCCCGGGGTGCCAGCAGCGATGTACTGGTGTGGCTGCTCGCCGCGACCAGCGCGTGGATCCTCGCGGGCATTCTGGACCAGCCGGGCAACGGCGCCGCCTGGCTGTTCACCGCGCCGGGCCAGGAGTACCTGTGGCTGGGACTGCCGATCGTCCTGGGCGCGCTGGTCCACGACATCGGGGACGCCCTGACCGTCTCCGGCTGCCCGATCCTGTGGCCCATACCGGTGGGCCGCAAGCGCTGGTACCCCGTGGGCCCGCCGAAGGCGATGCGGTTCAAGGCGGGCAGCTGGGTGGAGATCAAGGTGCTGATGCCGGCGTTCATGCTGCTCGGGGGAGTGGGCAGCGCGGTGGCGCTCAACGTGATCTGAGGCGGCGGCCCCGGCCCGCCCGGGGGCCTCACCCGGAGCCCTCACCGCCGTACCGGCGCTCGAAGCGGGCGACGCGCCCTTCCGTGTCCACGGTGCGTGCCTTGCCCGTGTAGAAGGGGTGGCTCTCCGAGGAGATCTCCACCTCCACCACCGGGTAGGTCTCGCCGTCGTCCCATTCGATGGTCTGCTCGCTGGTCGCGGTGGACCGGGTGAGGAAGGCGTAACCGGCGGACCGGTCGCGGAAGACGACGGGGTGGTAGTCGGGGTGCTTGTCCTGCTGCATGAAAGCTCCTCGTGCGACTCGTGCGACGTGCTCCGCCCGGGGGACGGTGTCAGGGGACAACGGCGGGGTCACCCGGGCAGGGTGTCCTCGTCGACGACATGCATGGCGGCCTCCTCGGCCGAGGCCGCCGCGCCGTCGATACCGACGTCCGTGGCCACCAGGGCGGTCTCCTCGTCCTCGTGCGCCCCCTCGTCGGGAGCGACGAGCCGGCCGGAGCGCGCGGCACCGACCTCGTTGTCCAGGAGTTCGCCGTCGGTGCCCTCGCTGTCGCCGAGACCGTCGCTGTCGAAAGCCGTGAGTTCGGGCAGCTCCTCGGCGAGCCGCTGGTCCAGCGTCTCGCCCGCGTGTCCCTCCGCCGCCGTCACACCGCGGTGCTCCACGGCCCACGGCCGCTCGGGAGGGGACCAGCCCCGGTCGAGGGGGTCGCCCACACCGTCGTCCATGAGGGTGTCCTCGGCGTCGAGCAGTCCGGCGTCGTCCTGAACCTCGGACTCGTCGGGCTGGTAGACGTCGTCTCCCCAACCGCCGGCACTGTTCACGGGTACCTCCAGGGGTGGCGACGGGCCCGTTCCCGCCGTGGCCCGCTGCGGGCCGCGCCTGCACGGAGCACTGGCCTCACCCGCACCCCGGTCCTCCGGAGCCCCCGGATGTTCCCCGAGCCGGTGCCTGACTCCAGCCTTCCACCCAGGTTCGACTCCGCGCAACGGCACAGCGGCCCCCCGGGCGGGCCGCCGTGGCCTCACCCGTGCCAGGAACGCCACAGCGCCGCGTACGCGCCGTCCGCGGCGACCAGCTCGTCGTGGCTGCCCAGCTCGCTGATGCGGCCGTCCTCGACGACGGCGATGACATCCGCGTCATGGGCGGTGTGCAGGCGGTGGGCGATGGCGACGACGGTGCGACCGTCGAGGACGCGGGCCAGGGAGCGTTCCAGATGCCGCGCCGCGCGGGGGTCGAGCAGCGAGGTCGCCTCGTCCAGGACCAGCGTGTGCGGGTCGGCCAGCACCAGGCGGGCCAGCGCGATCTGCTGGGCCTGGGCCGGGGTGAGCGCGAGCCCTCCCGAACCGACCTCACTGTCGAGACCGTCGTCGAGCGCACGTGCCCAGCCGTCCGCGTCGACCGCGCCGAGCGCCGCCCACAACCGGGCGTCCTCGGCGTCCGTCCGGGCGAGCCGCAGGTTGTCGCGCAGGGAGCCCACGAAGACGTGGTGCTCCTGGTTGACGAGAGCCACATGGCCACGGACCCGTTCCGCGGTCATCCGGGACAGCTCGGCGCTGCCCAGGGTCACCGTGCCGTCCCGGGGCGCGTAGATCCCGGCGAGCAGCCGGCCCAGAGTGGACTTGCCCGCGCCGGACGGGCCGACCAGCGCCAGCCGGGTGCCGGGGGCGACCTCGAGAGACACCTCGCGCAGCACGTCGACGCCCTCGCGGTAGCCGAAGCACACCTGTTCCGCGCGCACATGGCGTCCGTCGGGGGCCAGGGCGGTGTCACCGGCATCGGGCTCGATCTCCCGGACCCCGACCAGCCGGGCCAGCGACACCTGGGCCACCTGCAGCTCGTCGTACCAGCGCAGGATCAGCCCGACCGGGGTGACGAGCATCTGGGCGAGCAGCGTCCCGGCCGTCAGCTGGCCGACCCCGATCCAGCCCTGCAGGACGAACACACCACCGATCATCAGCACCGAGCCGATCACGGTCACGTGAGTGATGTTGACGACCGGGAAGAGCACCGACCGGAGCCAGAGCGTGTAACGCTCCCAGGCCGTCCACTCCCGCACCCGCTGGTCCGACAGTGCCACTCGGCGCTCGCCGAGGCGGTGGGCCTCCACCGTCCGCCCCGCGTCCACGGTCTCCGCGAGCGCCGCGGCCACGGCGGCGTACCCGGCGGCCTCCGAGCGGTACGCCGCCGGCGCCCGCCGGAAGTACCAGCGGCAGCCCGTCACCAGCAGCGGAACGGCCACCAGCACGGCCGGCGCCAGTTCGGGCGCCGTGACGACCAGCCCGCCCAGCAGCAGTGCCACCCACACCACACCGATGACCAGCTGGGGCACGGCCTCGCGCATCGCGTTGCCGAGCCGGTCGATGTCGGTCGTGATCCGGGACAGCAGATCACCGGTCCCGGCGCGTTCCAGCACTCCCGGCGGCAGCCCGACCGACCGCACCAGGAAGTCCTCGCGCAGATCGGCCAGCATCCGCTCCCCGAGTACGGCCCCGCGCAGGTGGACCTGCCGGACGAACACCGCCTGGACGATCAGCGCGAGCACGAACAGCCCGGCGGTGAGCCCCAGATGGAGCTCCCGCGTCCGGTCGGACACCCGCTCCACCAGACCGCCCAGCAGATACGGGCCGACCATCGAGGAGACCACCGCGACGGTGTTCACCGTGATCAGCAGTACGAAGGCCCGGCGGTGCCTGCGGAGCAACTCGGCCACGTAGGCACGGACGGTGGCGGGGGCACCCACGGGCAGGGTGCCGGCCGTGGTGGGGGCCGCCGGGTCGTAGGCCGGTGGCGCCACGCCGATCATGCCGTCTCCTCGATCTCTTCGAGTTCTTCCAGGCCGCTCAGACCGTTCAGGTCGTTCAGGCTTTTCAGGTCTTCGACGTCCTTCGGGTCGTCGCGGTCTTCCCGTGCCACCACGGCCCGGTACCGGGGCTCGGTACGCACCAGCTCGCGGTGGCCGCCCACCGCCACGACCGTCCCGTCGTGCAGGAGGACCACCTGGTCCGCCCGGTCGAGCAGCAGCGGAGAGGAGGCGAACACCACGGTGGTGCGGCCCGCCCGCAGTTCGCACAGGCCCTGGGCGACACGGGCCTCGGTGTGCGAGTCGACGGCGGAGGTCGGCTCGTCCAGTACGAGTACCTCCGGGTCGGTGACCAGCGACCGGGCCAGTGAGAGCCGCTGGCGCTGACCGCCGGAGAGGGACCGCCCGCGTTCGGTGACCGGTGTGTCCATCGGGTCCGAGGCGCCCGGCGAACCCTGCACCAGTGCCGCCAGCACGTCCCCGCACTGCGCGGCCTCCAGGGCCTCGCGCGCTCCGACGGCACCGGACGCGGGTACGTCGAGCAGTTCGCGCAGTGTGCCGGACAGCAGCACCGGGTCCTTGTCCTGCACGAGGACGGCGCCGCGGGCGACGTCCAGCGGCAGTTCGTCGAGCGGCACCCCGCCGAGCAGCACCGAACCGTCCCGCGCGGCGGACGCCGGGTGCCCGCCGAGCCGTTCGGCCAGCCGCCCCGCCGCGTCCGGGTCCCCGCACACCACGGCGGTGAACCGGCCCGCCGGGGCGAGCAGACCGGTCACCGGGTCGTACAGGTCACCGGTGGGCGTGACGGCAGGCGGCGCGCCCGAGGTGTCCGTGGCCCGCTCCAGCGACAGCACACGCGCCGCGCGAGTGGCCGAAGGCCGTGAGAAGGAGTACGCCATGGCGATCTCCTCGAAGTGCCGCAGAGGATAGGAGAGCAGCATGACCGAGCTGTAGACGGTGACCAGTTCCCCCACCGTGATGCGCCCCTCACGGGCCAGGTGGACGCCGTAGCAGACCACGGTGATCAGCAGGATTCCCTGCAGCAGCACCTGGACCGCCGCGATGAGGGACCACATCCGGGCACTGCGCACGGCCGCGCGGCGGACGTCCTGGGACGCGCGCCGGTAGCGGTCGAGGAACAGTTCCTCACCGCCGATGCCGCGCAGCACACGCAACCCGGCGACGGTGTCCGAGGCGAGTTCCGTGGCCCGGCCGGCCTTCTCCCGCTGGGCGTCGGCCCTCCGGGTGGCGTGCGGCAGCAGGGGCAGTACCGCGAGCGCCAGCAGGGGCACGCCCACGGCGACGACCACGCCGAGCGAGGGCTGGAGGACGAGCAGGCCGACGCAGACCGCCACGGTGGTGACCGCCGCCGCGGTGAACCGCGACAGGGCCTCCACGAACCAGCCGATCTTCTCGACGTCACCGGTGGACACCGCCATGACCTCGCCGGCCGCGACACGCCGGGTCAGCACGGATCCCAGGGCCGCGGTCCTGCGGGCGAGCAACTGCTGGACGCGGGCGGCCGCGGTGATCCAGTTGGTGACGGCGGCCCGGTGCAGGAAGGTGTCACCGACGGCGTTCGCCGCGCACGCCAGCGCCAGGAGTCCGCCGGCCAGTGCCAGCCGGGCGCCGGAGCGGTCGACGGCGGCCTGGACGCCGATGCCCACACAGAACGGCAGCGAGGCGATGGCAGCGAAGTGCAGCAGTCCCCAGGCCAGGGATCTGAGCTGGCCGGAGAGCTGGTTCCGGAAGAGCCACCACAGGAATCGGGGGCCCGAGCGGGCATCGGGCACGCCCGGGTCGGGATACGGAAGGTCTTGGATCTGCATGACGTCCCAGTGACTCGCAAAGGCGGGGCCGTGCGTCGTCCGCGGACGACTGCGGCAGCAAACCGTGACAGGTTGACCCCGCTGCGTGTGGGAAGGCAAACGGTTTTCCACGAGACCGCACGGAACCGGCTGTCCGCGTCGCAGGGGAACGGCACGACGGGTCGGACGAGTGCCGTGCGGCCCGTCGGAGGGTCACGGGGCGAGGCTCCGGACGATCGCGGCGCGCTGCCTCAGCAGGAGGCGCGCTGCCTCAGCAGGACGTGTCGCCCTGCTGAGGTGCGGCCGCCGTTCCGTCGATCAGGGTGTCCAACAACCCGCCCAGGGCTTCACGCTGTTCGTCCGTCAGCGGAGCCAGGATCTCCTCGGCGGCGGCCCGGCGCGCGGCGTGCAGCTCCCGCAGCGCGGTGTGCCCGTCGTCGGTGAGCTCGATCCGGGTCACCCGCCGATTGGCCGGATCGGGCACCCGCCGTACCTTGCCGTTCGCCTCCAGTCCGTCGACCAGCGTCGTCACCGCTCGTGGCACCACTTCCAGCCGCTCGGCCAGGTCGGCCATGCGCGGCGGCGAGGCGTAGTGGGCGAGGGTGCGCAGCAATCGGGACTGGGCCGGGGTGATGCCCAGTTCGCGCCGCACCAGATGACGCTTCTGGATGCGGTGCACCCGGCGGGTCAGCCGAAGCAGCTGCTCGGCCAGCAGGCCGTCGGGGTCGGGGGTGGTCATGCGCGGAACAATATCAGGATGCCGTTCATTGTGAGTATAGGTAACAATGAGCTAGGCTCCGTTGATCCCGGCGTGCCCGGTACCAGGCGGCCGTTCCCGGTTCCTTGCGGCTCCCTGTCGCTCTTTGCTACCTCACTTCTTCCGATTCCCCGCTGACAGTTCCCGAAGGAGACCATGCATCCCGACCGCGAACCCGTCTGGAGCGCACCCGCGGGCGCCGGGGAACAACCCCGGCAGGTGCGCCGCATCCTGAAGCTGTTCCGCCCCTACCGAGGCCGTCTCGCGATCGTCGGCCTGCTCGTCGGGGCGGCGTCCCTCGTCTCGGTCGCCACCCCGTTCCTGCTGAAGACGATCCTCGACGTCGCGATCCCCGAGGGCCGGACCGGACTGCTCAGCCTGCTCGCCCTCGGCATGATCCTCAGCGCCGTCCTCACCAGCGTCTTCGGAGTGCTCCAGACGCTGATCTCCACGACCGTCGGTCAACGTGTCATGCACGATCTGCGCACCGCGGTCTACGACCGGCTCCAGCGCATGTCGCTCGCCTTCTTCACGCGCACCCGCACCGGCGAGGTCCAGTCCCGCATCGCCAACGACATCGGCGGTATGCAGGCCACCGTGACCTCGACGGCGACCTCGCTGGTCTCCAACCTCACCAGCGTCGTCGCCACCGTCGTCGCGATGCTCGTCCTCGACTGGCGGCTGACCGTCGTCTCGCTGGTCCTGCTGCCGGTGTTCGTGTGGATCAGCCGCCGCGTCGGCAACGAACGCAAGAAGATCACCACCCAGCGCCAGAAGCAGATGGCCTCGATGGCCGCCACGGTCACCGAGTCGCTGTCGGTCAGCGGCATCCTGCTCGGCCGCACCATGGGCCGCTCCGACTCTCTGACCAGCGCCTTCGCCGACGAGTCCGAACGCCTGGTGGACCTGGAGGTCCGGTCGAACATGGCCGGCCGCTGGCGCATGGCCGTCATCACGATCGTCATGGCCGCCATGCCCGCCGTCATCTACTGGACCGCGGGCATCGTCCTGCGGACGGGTGGGCCCGGCGTCTCCATCGGGACGATCGTCGCCTTCGTCTCGCTTCAGCAGGGCCTGTTCCGGCCGGCGGTGAGCCTGCTGTCGACCGGTGTCCAGGTCCAGGCGTCGCTCGCGCTGTTCCAGCGCATCTTCGAGTACCTCGACCTCCCCGTCGACATCACCGAGCGGGCGGAGCCGGTCCGTCTCGCCCGGGTCGACGGCGAGGTCCGGTTCGAGAACGTCACCTTCGGCTACGACGGCAAGGGCGGTCCCGTCCTCGACGGCATCGACATCACCGTCCCCGCCGGCACCAGTCTCGCCGTGGTCGGTTCGACCGGCGCCGGCAAGTCCACGCTCGGCCACCTCGTGCCCCGGCTGTACGACGTCACCTCCGGCCGGGTCGCCCTCGACGGGGTGGACGTACGCGACCTCGACTTCGACACCCTGGCGCGCGCGGTCGGCGTCGTCTCCCAGGAGACGTATCTCTTCCATGCCTCCGTCGCCGACAACCTGCGCTTCGCCAAGCCCGACGCCACCGACGAGGAACTCCACGCGGCGGCCCGCGCGGCGCAGATCCACGACCACATCGCCGCCCTGCCCGACGGGTACGACACGGTCGTGGGGGAGCGCGGCCACCGTTTCTCCGGTGGCGAGAAGCAGCGTCTGGCGCTCGCCCGGACCATCCTGCGCGACCCGCCGGTCCTCGTCCTCGACGAGGCGACCAGCGCGCTCGACACCCGTACCGAGGCCGCCGTCCAGCAGGCCATCGACGCGCTGTCGGCCGACCGCACCACGCTCACCATCGCCCACCGGCTGTCCACCGTCCGCGGCGCCGACCAGATCGTGGTGCTCGACGCGGGCCGGGTGGTCGAACGCGGCACCCACGAGGAACTGCTGGAGCTGGACGGGCGTTACGCGGGTCTTGTCCGCAGGGACGCCCAACTGGAGCCGACAAGATGAAAATATGCCGGGTTTGTGACGTTGTGGGCGTTACCGTGCCCGCATGCAGAAGAACACTCCGTCACGGAACACGATCCGACTGACGCGCCGGGGCCGGCTCGCCCTTGCCGCGACCGGGGCCGTCGTGGCCGGCACCGCCGTGGCGGTGCCCCTGCTGATCCTGGGCGACGACCCCCGCCCCACCACCCTGGTGATCCCGGAGGGCCACCGGGCGAGCCAGGTGTACGCGGCCGTCGACAAGGCCCTCCGACTGCCCGCGGGGAGCACGAACAAGTCCCTCGCGAAGGCCGCCCTCAAGCTGCCGAGCGATGCCGAGGGGAACCCGGAGGGCTATCTCTTCCCGGCGACCTATCCGCTGAAGGAGGGGACGACACCGGAACAACTGCTGTCGCTGATGATCGACGGCGCCAACAAGAAGTTCAACGGCGCCCCGGTCGCCGCCGGTGCGCAGCGCAACGCGATGAACGTCTACCAGGCCGTCACCATCGCGAGCATCGTCCAGGCGGAGGCGTCCACCAAGGCCGACAGGGGCAAGGTGGCCCGGGTGATCTTCAACCGGCTGGAGCGGGGGATGCCGCTGCAGATGGACTCGACGGTCGACTACGCCCTGGGCCGTTCGGCATCGCGCACCACCGAGGCGTACGCCAAGGTCGACAGCCCCTACAACTCGTACACGCGTATGGGACTGCCGCCCACCCCGATCGGCAACCCCGGCGAGGACGCGATGCGGGCGGCGATCAACCCGACGCCGGGCGACTGGCTGTACTTCGTCACGGTCGCACCGGGCGACACCCGCTTCACCGCCGACTACAAGGAACACCAGAGCGACGTCGCCGAGTTCGACGCGCGGCGGAAGAAGGAACAGGCAAAGGAGAAGGAGGAAGGGGCGCAGGAGGCGAGCGGCCGGCCCGAGAAATGAGCCGGCCGGCACCGGCCACCGGTGCCGCCGCCCCGGAGCGGCGTCAGGCCGCGACGCGCTCCTCCGCCAGCAGGCGCCTGATGTCCCGTACGGCCGAGCGACCGGCGCGGTTGGCCCCGACGGTACTGGCCGAGGGGCCGTAGCCGACGAGGTGGACGCGGGGGTCGGCGACCGCCCGGGTGCCCTCGACGCGGATGCCGCCGCCCGGCTCCCGCAGGCGCAGCGGAGCGAGGTGGTCGATGGCGGGACGGAACCCGGTGGCCCACAGGATGACGTCGGCCGCCACTCGCAGCCCTCCCCCGAGCTCTCGACTGCTCCCCCAAGTTCTCGACTCCGCTCGAACAGGGGGGACCCCCACGAGCAGGGGGGACCCCCATCCCCACTCCACTCCCTCCGGCGTGATCCGGTCGAACATCGGCTGCCGGTCCAGGACACCGTCGGCGAGACCCCGGCGGATCGCGTCGTTCAGCGGCAGTCCCGTCACCGAGACGACGCTGCGCGGCGGCAGCCCCTGCCGTACCCGCTCCTCGACCAGTGCCACGGCCGCCCGCCCCGCGTCCTCGTCGAAGGGGCCCTCGTGGAAGACCGGGGGCCGCCGGGTCACCCAGGTGGTGGCCGCCGCGTGGGGGGCGATCTCCAGCAGATGCTGGGTGGCCGAGGCGCCTCCCCCCACCACGACCACCCGCTGACCGGCGAACGCCTCGGGGCCCGGGTACTGAGCGGTGTGCAACTGCCGCCCCAGGAAAGTCTCCTGACCTTCGTAGCGCGGCCAGAACGGCCGGTTCCAGGTGCCGGTGGCGTTGATCAGCGTCCGGGTCGACCAGGTGCCCGCCGAGGTCTCCACGAGCAGCCGCCCGCCGGCTCCCTCCCGCACCGCCCGCACCTGCACCGGCCGCCGAACCCGCAGGTCGAACGTCCGCTCGTAGCGGTCGAAGTACTCCGTGATGACCTCGGAGGACGGCCGGGCCGGATCGGCGTCCGTGAGTTCCATGCCGGGCAGCGAGTGCATCCCGTGCACCTTGCCGTACGTGAGTGAGGGCCAGCGGTACCGCCAGGCGCCGCCGGGGCCGGGGTTGTGGTCGAGCACCACGAAGTCGCGGTCCGGCTCGAACCCGGTGCGCCGCAGGTGATGGGCGCTGGACAGTCCCGCCTGCCCGGCGCCTATGACGACTGCCTGGACCTCGGCCACCTCGGCCTCGCTCATGTAGTTCATATTTCTACTAACTTCGCCGGGGGGACACATCTTCCCGCGAACCGTTGCCGCCACTCGGAGGCCTCCTTCTTCGAAGACCCCGGGCCCATGAGCCAGGATGGAAACCATGTCAGATGCCTTCACCACCCGGATCCTGAACGTCGCCACCGGCTCCGCGGAGCGGGTCGCCGACATCACCGGCGACTGCGAGTCCTTCCTGCGGGAGGTGGCGGCCGGCCGCGACGGACTGCTCAACCTCTTCGTGCCGCACGCCACCGCCGGCATCGCCCTCATCGAGACCGGCGCCGGCAGCGACGACGACCTCCTGGCCGCCCTGCACACCCTGCTGCCGGCCGACGACCGTTGGCAGCACCGCCACGGCAGCCCCGGCCACGGCCGCGACCACGTCCTGCCCGCCCTCGTCCCGCCGCACGCCACCCTGCCCGTACTGGACGGCCGACTGGAGCTGGGCACCTGGCAGTCCGTGTGCCTGGTCGACACCAACCGCGACAACCCCGACCGCCGAATCCGGCTGAGCTTCCTCGGCTGACCAAGATCGTTCAGCTGGGGCGTGCCGCCGATTCTCCGTACCATGCGCGCTCGAACGGAGAGAAGAAATGCGCGGTACGGACCCCAATGCGGTCGAACGTCCTTACGACGGATGCGGCAAGTGCCTGCTCGGAGTGCGGCGGCTGTCGCGCGTGAAGCTGGCGACGTCTTCGCCTGAGCGCCAGCGCGAGAACGTGCTCACTGCCGCCGTCTCCGTCGGGGCGCACATCATCGGTTGGGCGGACGACTGGGAGGTCTCCGGCGCCACGGATCCCGTGACCCGCCCCAGCCTGGGCCCGTGGCTCCGTGACGAGAGGGGCCCGTACGACGGCTTGGTCGCGGCAGCGGTGGACGGGCTCGGCCGCAATGTCGTCGACTGCCTGAACACCGGCTACAAGATGCGGGACGAGAAGAAGATGCTCGTCACGTACGGGCACGACGGAGCCTGGGATCTCGATGACTTTACAGACGCCGTTCACTTGGCCGCCGCGGGCGGCCACGGCCATCTCGATGGCGTCGGTAACCAGGGAAGCACGCATATGGTCGGCGATCGACCAGCCCACGACCCGACGCGAGCAGATGTCGATCACCGTGGCCAGATACAGCCACGTCGAACCGACGGGTATGTAGGTGATGTCACCGCACCACTTCGTGTTCAGCGTGTGGGCGGTGAAGTTGCGCATCATCAGGTCCGGGGCGGGCGGGGCCGTCTTGTCCGCGGTCGTCGTTCGCCTGGTGCGGCGCAGGTGGCGCCCGATGATGTGGTGGATGCGCATCAGCCGTGTCACACGTTTGCGGTTGATCTTCCGTCCCCGGGCCCTCAAGCTCGGCGTGGACGCGCGGGGCGCCGTGAGCACCCCGGCGCTCGGCGTGAATGGCACGGATCTCGGCGACTGCAGCCGCCTCGCGGGCCTGGCGTTCGACGCGGTCCTCTTCGGTGGCCTGGTGCCGGCAGTAGCCGGAGCGGGAGATCCCCAGGACCTGGCACAGCCGCTTGACGCCGAAGTCGGCGCGGTGGTCGGAGATGAAGTCCCAGCATGGGGTATCCCCTGCTCGCAGAGCTTGGGGAGGGGTCTTCACTTCGCCTTCCTGGCGAAATAGGCGGCCGCCCGGCGCAGGATCTCGCGCTCCGACTGCCACTCCTTCTCGGCCTTCAGCAGCCTGGCGTTCTCGGCCCGCAGCCGGGCCGGCTCATCGGCCTGACTTTCCGGGCCGCTCCCCTCCCGGACGGCCGACACGTTCGCCCCAGTGTCCTTGCGGACCCATGTGCGCAGTGTCTCCCCGGTGATCCCGAGCTCGGCGGCCACGGCCGCGTACGTGCGCTTGCCGCCGCCCGCGCGATACAGCGCGACGGCGTCCCTCCGGAACTCCTCCGGGTACGGAGACTGGCGTCCCACCTGGACATCCCTCCCTGGACCATCAAGATCCATTGTCAGGGTGTCCACTCCAAGGGATCAGCCTCACTCCACCGAGGTGCCGCACGCCCTTACGTGAACTTCCCGACCAAAGGATCACTCCGGCCCCTGCCCCGTCCCCTGGCCAGCAGGCTTCATCCTTGCCGATGAAGACGCATCGGCGGCCCACCTGCGTCCCTGTCTCCCGTAGGAGTGGTGTGCGCCTGTCCGCTGGGAGGCGTCGAGCTCTCCCGTCTCCGTTCGTATGGGCCGGCTTCCTCCACGGCGGCGGCCGGAGCGTCGTCGCGCCGAGGTCTGAGTGGGGCAGTGGCAGTCGCTCGTCGGCCCGTGGACCTGCCTCGTACAGCCATGCCGGAGCCCCCGTTGGCCTTCCAGTCGCACAGCACCTCGCCGGTGCAGCGATCGGTGCAGGAGGCGATCTGCGGGAAGACAGTGCCCCGTACACCTGATGCAGGTCGAAAGCGCTAGCAGCACAGGAAAGTTGATGGTGAGGGGCAGGGGATCCTGCGATGCGGATGTGCCGTCGCCCGGGCGTGCACGGGCCCGACCGTTGTCAGTGCCGAGGTCTAACGTGATCGGAAACTGCTCATGAGGTCCCCGTGCAACGGGTGACGGGGAGGAACAGCGCCATGCACCAGGAAATTGCCGACGAGGACCGGTTCGAGATGCCCGCCGCCTGGCTGCGGGCCCTGCCCGTGCTCCGGGCCGCCGCGAAGCCGGCCGAGGACGCGGTGGAGAAGGCCGCTCGCCGCTACGCGCAGGAGGCGGTCTGGTTCGAGGAGATGTTCTCCTCCTCCGGCAGCGACCCGGAACTGGTGAAGGAGGGCCGGGCCCACCGGGAGGGCAGTCCCTCTCCGCTCGGAGCCGCCGTGGAGATCGCCGTTGGCTGGCACTACACGATGGTGGACGTGCTCGTCGACGCCTGCGTGACCGAACACGGCCTGCCGTTCGCCGCTCGTGCCGTCGTGGAGCTGGGATGCGTCAACCCCCATTACATGCAGGCAGGTTCCCGACGGTACGACGCGGCGCTGCGGAGAGCGACCGGTTACCAGACCTACTACGTGTGGGAGACCGCCGCCCGTATCCGGGACCTGCTCGCGGCGGTCGACGAGGAGACCCGACGGCGGGCCGCCGAGGCCCTCGCCGGCCTCCGGGACAGCGCCGAGCGCCGCATCGTGGTCTCCTACCTGGTACCCGAGGAGCATGCCTGGGTCGACGAGTGCTGCGACGGCCCGATACCGAACGACTCCGCCCTGCGGCGCATGCTCCTTCTCTCCCTGTACCGGCCGGAGCAGATCGCCCGCATCGGCGAAGGAGCACGACTCGGCTGGAACGGCTGGAACCTCCAACTGCTCGCCACCCTCGCGAACCGGCTCGGTCCCGACGTCGGGTCCCTGCTGGAGGACGCGTTCGACGGAGCCTACGGATCCGACGGACACCGGGACGTCGCGGGCTGGGCCGCCGAACTGCCCACCGACGACGCCTTCCGCCTGCTGCTGAAGAAGGGCGGCGACCGCAATGTCCGTCCCGCCCTGCTCGACGCCATGAACCGCTACCCCCGGCGGGCCCTGCGGCTGCTCTCCGCCGCCGCGGCGGGCGACAGCGAACAGGCGTCCCTCTCCCGGATGCTGCTGCCCCTGCACGTGGTGACCCACCCGGAGCTCACGAAGGAGACGTTGCCCGCCCTGCCCGAGGCGTCCGCCGCCGTCGTCGCCCCGCTGCTGAAGCGGCGCGAACGGGACGCAGAAGCGCCTGCGGAGGCGCTCCCCGCCCTGCTGGTCGCCCCGCCGTGGACCCGGAAGCGCACCAGCCGCAAGGCCCGCGTGGCCCGCGACGTCCCCGGGGCGCCGCAGGCCGAGGTGGCCTGGAAGCCCGGGGAGCAGGAGGCCTGGGCGGCCACCGTCGTCGCCGAAACCCCCTATTGGCGCGAGCACGACTGGTCCCGCGAGATCCAGCAGATGCAGCAGGGGACGTGGCGGGGCAACATCCACGCCGCCCGCCTCTTCGTCACCGGCCCCGAGGACGTCGTACGCCCACTGCTCGACGCCTTCGCCCCCGAGCACGTCTGGGACACCGAGAGCCACCTCAGGCCCGTCGCCGCCCGCCACGACCTGCACGCCCTGCCGATGCTGAGCCGGCTCGCCGCCCGCTACCCGGCCACCGCCTGCGGCCTGCTGCTGCCCTACCGCAGCGTCGAGGTGGCCCGGCAGATGGCCGAGTGGCTGGTGCGCCGCCAGTCGCTGAGGCCCACGGTTCTCGCCTGGCTCCGCCGCCACGGCCGGGCCGCGGCCGCCCTCCTCGTTCCCGACGCCGTCGGCCCGGCGGGCAGGCCCCGCACCCACGCCGAACACGCCCTGCGGCAACTCGCCGCAGAGGTGGGCGCCGAGGCCGTGCGGGAGATCGCCGCCGGCTGCGGCGCCGAGGCCGAGGAGATCGTCGCCGACCTCCTCGCCGGCGATCCGCTGGAGGCCGCCCTCCCGGCGAGGATGCCGTCCCCCTGCACCTGGGCCGACCCCGCCCTGTTCCCGCAGATCCGGCTCACCGGCGGCCGCGGCGCCCTGTCCGCCGACGCCGTCCGCCACGTGACGACCATGCTGCAGATCTCCAAGCCCGGTGACGTCTACCCCGGCCTCGCCACCGTCACCGAGCACTGCGACGCCGGCTCCCTCGCCGAGTTCGCCTGGGCCCTCTTCATGACGTGGCGGTTCCACGGCATGCCGGCCAAGGACAGCTGGGCCCTCCACGCACTCGGCCTCCTCGGCGACGACGAGACCGTCTGCCGTCTCACCCCCCTCGTGCGTGCCTGGCCCGGTGAGAACGCCCACCACCGGGCCGTCGAGGGCCTCACCGTCCTCGCTGCGATCGGCACCGACACCGCCCTGCGCCATCTGCACGGCATCTCCCAGCGTGTGCCGTTCAAGGCCCTCAAGAAGCGAGCCCGGGAGAAGATCGACGAGGTCGCCGAAGGACTCGGCCTCACCACCGACCAGCTCGCCGACCGGCTGGTCCCCGACCTCGGCCTCGCCGACGACGGCAGCACCGTCATCGACTACGGCCCGCGCCGCTTCACCGTCACCTTCGACGAACAGCTCCGCCCCTGCGTCCGCGACGAGACCGGCAAGCTCCGCAAGGCCCTGCCGGCCCCGGGCGTCAAGGACGACCCGGAACTCGCCCCCGCCGAGCGCAAGCGGTTCGCAGCCCTCAAGAAGGAGGTCCGAACCATTGCCTCCGACCAGCTGCGCCGCCTGGAGGCCGCCATGGTCACCGGCCGCTCCTGGACCGCCGCCGAGTTCCGCGAACTGCTCGTCGAACACCCCCTTCTGCGCCACTTGGTGCGCCGCCTGGTCTGGCTCGGCGACGGCGACGGCATGGTGACCGCGTTCCGTGTCGCCGAGGACCTCACCCTCGCCGACGTCCACGACGACGCATGGACCCTCCCCGCCGACGCCACCGTGCGCCTCGCCCACCCCCTCCACCTGGGAGACGAACTCGAGGCCTGGGCCGACCTCTTCGCCGACTACGAGATCCTCCAGCCCTTCCCGCAGCTCGGGCGCCCCGTGCACGCCTTCACCGACGCGGAGGCCACCGGCCACCGGCTGACCCGCTTCGAGGGCGTCACCGTCCCCGTCGGCAAACTCCTCGGCCTCACCAAGCGCGGCTGGGAACGCGGCACGCCCGAGGACAACGGCGTGGAACGCTGGTTCTCCCGCCCGATCGCCCGCGACCGCCACCTCGTCATCGCCCTCGACGACGGCATCGCCGTCGGCATGGTCGACGCGTTCCCCGACCAGACCCTCGAGACCATATGGATCGACACCGCCCCCGGCGACTACTGGCGCAACCACACGTACCCGCACCGCCTCGGCGAGATCGACCCCGTCATCGCCTCCGAGATTCTCGCCGACCTGACCGACATCACCGCCAAGTGAGCCCCACCATGACCACAGTGAGCGACCCGCACCCGCCCCGCCTGCAGCGCCCGCCCGCAGAAGTGCGCCACGCCGACGAACTCGCCGAGCTGCGTGCTGGGGACACCGACCCGCGGCCGCCCGGCTGGCAGCTCAGCCTCCGTGCCGCCCTCCGCTTCGTGGTCGGAGACCCCGACGCCGGCATCAGCCGCAAGTTCGTCGGCAGCCCCTCGCTCGTCGAACGGGCCCTGGTGACCCTGGCCACCAACCGGGGCCTGATGCTCGTCGGCGAACCCGGCACTGCCAAGTCGCTGCTCTCCGAGCTCATCGCGGCAGCCGTCAGCGGCACCTCCACGCTCACTGTGCAGGGCGGCGCGGCCACCACCGAAGACCAGATCAAGTACTCCTGGAACTATGCCCTGCTGGTCTCCGAAGGCCCCTCCCGCCGCTCCCTGGTGCCCGCCCCCATGCTCCGCGGCATGGCCGAGGGACGCATCGTCCGCTTCGAGGAGATCACCCGCTGCCCCCTCGAGGTCCAGGACTGCCTGCTCTCCCTGCTCTCCGAACGCGTCGTCGCCGTCCCCGAACTCGACGGCGACGACGGCATGGTCTTCGCCCGCCAGGGCTTCAACGTCATCGCCACCGCCAACACCCGCGACCGCGGCGTCAATGAGATGAGCGCCGCACTCAAACGCCGTTTCAACTTCGAGACCGTCTTCCCGATACCCGACCTCGACACCGAACTCGCCCTCGTCGAAGCCGAGTCCACCGCCCTGCTCCGCGAGTCCGGAGTCGAGCGGGCACCCGACCGGGACGTCCTCGAGGTACTGGTCGGTACCTTCCGCGAACTGCGCGGCGCACCCGGCCAGGGCGACCGGCCCTCCGCAGTGATGAGCACCGCCGAAGCCGTCTCCACGGCCCACGCCGTCGGCCTGCGCGGCTGGTTCCTGCGCGGCGAGGCCGGCAACGCCGCCGACATCGTCTCCTGTCTCGCCGGCACCGCCGCCAAGGACAGCCCCGAGGACCTCGCCCGCCTGCGCCGCTTCCTCGAACAGCAGGCCCGCCTGCGCCGAGGCCCCCAGTGGCAGGCCCTCCACGAGGCCCGGCACCTGCTGGACCAACGGTGAGCACCGCCCGCGTCACCTTCCTGGGGGTGCGCCACCACTCACCGGCCTGCGCCGGCTTTGTTCGCCGCACGATCCGCGAACTGCGCCCGGCATACGTACTGGTCGAGGGCCCCGCCGACATGAACGACCGGATCGGCGAACTGCTCCTCGGACACGAACTGCCCATCGCCGTCTTCAGCCACTACCGCGGCACCGAACGGGTCGCCACTTCCTGGGCCCCGCTGTGCGCGTACTCCCCGGAATGGGTGGCACTCACCGAGGGCCGTACCGCGGGCGCCGAGGTCCGGTTCATCGACCTGCCCGCCTGGCACCGCGCCTTCACCGACCGCCCCGACGGCGCAGCCAACCGCTACGCCGACGCCGAGGCCCGCTACAGCCGCGCCACCGAACGGCTCCGCGCCCGTTACCGGGTCGACACCGTGGACGCCCTGTGGGACCGCGTCTTCGAGATCGCCGATCCGGACGGCCTGCAGGACCGCCTGGACGCCTACTTCGCCCTGGTGCGCGGCGACACCGAGGCCGATGACGGGGACCGCGCCCGCGAGCAGTACATGGCCTCCTGGGTCCGTGCCGCAGTTGCACACGCCGGCAGCCGGCCGGTCCTGGTGGTGACCGGCGGCTTCCACCAGCCCGCCCTGCGCGCCCTCACCGCCGCCCCCGGCACGTCTCCGGGCGCGGAACCCGCCGCATGGCCCCCGGTGCCCGTCCCGCCCGACGGGGCTGCGGGCGGCAGCTTCCTGGTGCCCTACTCCTTCCGCCAGATGGACGCCTTCGCCGGCTACCAGTCCGGCATGCCGTCCCCCGGCTACTACCAGCACCTGTGGGACGAAGGCCCCGACGCGGCCGCGAAAACCCTCCATCGCACCGTCGTGGAACGGCTCCGCGCCCGCCGCCTCCCCGTCTCCACCGCCGCCCTGATCTCCGCCCGCACCCTCACCGAAGGCCTCGCCGCCCTCCGCGGACACCCCCGCCCCGCCCGCGTCGACGTCCTGGACGGCCTCGCCGCTGCACTGATCACTGACGACCTCGACCAGCCGCTCCCCTGGAACACCGACGGCCCCCTGAGGCCCGGCGCCCACCCCGCCGTCGTCGAAACGGTCGTCGCCTGCACCGGCGACCGCACCGGCCGCCTCCACCCCGACACCCCGCTGCCACCCCTGGTCCACCACGTGACTGCCGAGGAGATCCGCCTCGGCCTTGACGGCGACCGCACCCTCGACCTCGACCTCACCAACCCCCGAGGGCTCGAACGCAGCCGCTTTCTCCACCAGCTGCGCATCCTCGGCATCCCCGGCCACACCCGCCTCACCGGCCCCGACCACGGAGCCGACCCCCGCGACCACGAAACCTGGGAACCTTGCCCCCGCACCGGCCGCGACGCCGCACTGACCGAGGCCGGCGCCTACGGAGCCCGCCCCGACGAGGCCGCCACAGCCCTCCTCGCCCGCCGCCTCCGCGACACCGGTACAGCCGCCGACGCCGGGACCACCGCCGCCCTCCTTTTCGACGCCGTCCTCTGCGGAGCCGGAACCCTCTCCCGTGACCTCCTGGACGGCCTCGCCCACCGGATCCGTACCACCGCCGACCCCGGTCCCCTCGGGCGGGCCCTCGCCGTGGTCCTGGGCCTCTGGCGCCATGACCGCGTCTTCGGTACCGCCCGTGACCCGCTGCTCGGCACCGTCCTCGGCCACGCCGTCGACCGGCTCTTCCACCTGGTAGAGGGCCTCCACGGCGGCCCGCCCGGCGTCGACGTCCCCCGCCTGCGCGCCCTGACCGCCGCCCGCGACGCCCTCCTCCACGCCGCACCCGCCCTTACTCTCACCCCGGAAACCGCCGCCGCAACCGCCGCCCGCATCGCCCGCGACCGGCACGCCCCCGCCGACCTGCGCGGCGCCGCCCTCGGCCTGCGCCGCGCCCTCGGAGCCCTGGCCGAACCCGCCGGCGAGGCCGAAGCGTTCGCCGTCGCGGCCGACCCCGCCGTCCTCGGCGACTGGCTGGCCGGCCTGCTCGCCCTCGCCCGCGAAGAGATCCTGCGGCCCGCCCCGAAGGGCGAACAGTCCCTACTCGACACCCTGGACGGCGTCGTCACCACCATGACCGACGACGTCTTCCTCCACGCCCTGCCCGCCCTGCGTCAGGCCTTCGCCTTCTTCCCGCCCCGTGAACGCGAACGCGTCGCACAACTCCTCCTCGACCGCCGGAACCTGCACGGATCCGCCCGCACCCTGCTGCGCACCACCGCCGACCCGCTGCTCCTCGCCCGTGCCGCGGCCCTCGAGGAACACACCGACCTCCTGCTCGACCGGCACGCCCTCGGAGCACCCCGATGACCCCCGACGACCCCCGCGCAGGACTGGAACGCTGGCGGCTGATCCTCGGCGCCCCCGCCGAACACCGCACCGGCGGCCTCGACGGCCCGGACGCCGCCCGCGACACCGCCCTCCAGTGGCTCTACGGCCGCGACGACGACCTCGCCCGCCGTGGTGAACGCCGCGGCACCGCAGACGGCCGGGAGGGCGGCGACGGCCCCTCCACGCTCGCCGTCGTCGACTGGCTCGACGACATCCACCGTCTCTTCCCCCGGGAGACGGTCGAACGCCTCGAACGCGACGCCGTGGAGACCTACGGCATCGACGAGATCGTCACCGATCCCGACGTTCTTCTCCGCGTAGAACCCAGCACCAGCCTGCTGCGGGCCGTGCTGCGCACCAAACACCTGATGAACCCGCGGATTCTGGCCGCCGCCCGGCGCATCGTCGAAGCCGTCGTGCGCGACCTGACCGAGCGGCTGAGGCCGGAGATCCGGCGCGCCCTCACCGGAGCCCGCTCCCGCCGCCCCAGCCGAACCCCCCGCGCCCGGAACTTCGACTTCAGGGCCACGATCCGCGCCAACCTCGCCCACTACCGGCCCGAGGACCGCCGCATCCTCATCGAGCAGCCGCACTTCCACTCCCGCACCCGCCGCCACATCGAGCAGTGGCAGCTGATCCTCCTCGTCGACCAGTCCGGCTCCATGGCCGGATCCGTGATCCACTCCGCCGTCACCGCTGCCTGCCTATGGGGCCTGCCCGGACTGCGCACCCACTTGGTTGCTTTCGACACGCAGGTCGTCGACCTCACCTCCGACGTCACCGACCCCGTCGAACTCCTGATGAAGGTCCAGCTCGGCGGTGGCACTGACATCGCCCGCGCCGTCGACTACTCCGCCGGCCTCGTCGACAACCCGCGCCGCACGATCGTCGCCCTGATCACCGACTTCTACGAGGGCGGCGACGCCCACCGCCTGACCCGCACCGTCCGCGACCTGACCGGACAGGGCGTCACCGTCCTCGGCCTCGCCGCCCTCGACGAGGAGGCCGCCCCCTCCTACGACCGCGACCTGGCCGGCCGCCTCGCCGAGGCCGGCGCACACATCGGCGCCATGACCCCCGGCCACCTGGCCGAATTCGTCGCCGAGAGAATGGCCCACGGAGGACGAGCGGCATGACCCGCACCGACCTGCTCGCCCTCACCCCCGACACCCTCGCCGCCCTTGCCAACCGCGGCCTGGTCAAACGCGCCGCCAAGGACCTCGACGCCGGAGCAGGCCCCGACCTGGACGTCACCGACGACCACACCGTGCACGGCTGCTTTCCTGACGGCACCGAGACCCGACTGCCGCCCGGCGCCACCCTGCAGGACGCCCGCTGCAGCTGCGAGGCCCACGGAGTCTGCCGCCACCGCATCGGCCTCGTCCTCGCCTACCAGCGCACCGCGACCGCATCGGACACCCCGCCGCCTTTCACCGACTGGTCCCCCGGAAGCATCGACGACACCGCCCTCGCCGAGGCCTTCGGCCGTCCCGCCCTCACCGCAGCCCGTCGCACCCGCGACCGCGGCTACCAGGCCGTCCTCCACCGCCCCACCCCCGCCGACCCCGTTCCCGCCGTCGAACTTCCCGCCTGCACCGTCCGCTTCCCCGTGCCCCACCGCCCCGGCTTCGCCGTCACCGACGCCGCCGAGCCGCTGCGCGGCGCGACGGTCGTACTTGCCGTCTGGGCCTTCCGAGCCGCCGACACCGAGGGCGGCGACCGAGTCACCGTCGGAGGAAAGCAAACAACCCCGGACAACGGCGACGGCGCCCACCGCGCAGCCATGGACCTCGTCGACGAACTCCTCGTCGAAGGCGTCCCCCAGGCCGGCCGCGTCCTGGACGGAACCCTCCGCCGTGCCGGCGCCGCCCTCACTACCGCCGGCCGCCACTGGCCCGCCGCGGCCCTCGAGGGGATACGCCACCAGCTCGCCGAGCACGCGGTCCGCGGCGCCCGCCACGACCGCGAGACCCACGCCCTGCTTCTCGCCGAACTCCACGCCCGCCACCGCGCCGCCCCCACCGACCCCGCAGCCGTCCTCGGCACTGCCGAGACGGCCCGTACAGCCTTGCGCCGAGTCCGCCTCGTCGCCCTCGGCTGCCACGTCGACGGCTCCGCCCGCGACCGCACCGCCGACGTCTTCTTCGCCCACCCCGATGCCGGTATCGTCCTCGTTCTGCACAGACGCTGGGAGCTGCCCAACGGTCAGGCGCCCACCGGCCACGACCTCGGCTCCCGCAGGATCCTCGGTACAAACCTGCGCACCCTTGCCGCCGCCAACGTGGTCAGCGAGGCCACCTCCCGCACAGCCAGCCGCGCCGTGGAGATCTCCCGCGGCCGGATCGCCACCACGTCCGTCACCCCCGTCGGCACCGCCTGGGACGACCTGCCGCCCGGGCTGCTGGTCACCGACCTCGCCGCACAGTTCCCCGCCCCCGGTACCCTCCCTCCCCGCCTCGTCCGCCCTCGGGTGGAGGCCGAGTCCATGCGCGTCCTCGCCGTCGCGGAGGCCGGACCCGTGCGGTACGACCCGGCCGCACAGCGCCTCGAAGCCGTCCTTCACGACCCGGCCGGCAACGAGGCCCTGCTGAGCACCGCGCACAACCCCCACTGCCCCGGCACCCTGGACGCCCTGGCCGACGCCCTCGCCTCCGGCACCGCCGACCGGATCAGCGGTTCCCTCCGCCATGACCGGGGCAGGGTCCTCCTCGCCCCTCTCGCCGTCCGCACCTCCCGCGGCGTCCTCGTCCCCGACCTCGCCCCCGGCGACGGCGACACCACCCTCCCCGTCGCCCCGCACCCCCCGGACGACCCCCTCACCACCGCCTTGGAACAGGCCCTCGCAGCCCTCGCCGAGGCCGCCCACCACGGCCTGAAGAACCTGACTGCCACCGACCACGACATCCTCGAATCAGTAGCCGCCCTCCTGCACCGAACCGGCTTCCACACCACCGCGGACAAGGTCTCCGCTGTGACAACCACCCTCCGCACCCACGGCCCGGCCCCCGCCACTTCTCACTGGCACACCGCCGTCATCCGCCTCGCCACAACCTTGGAACTCCACCGGGCCGGCCCGTATACATTGCCGTGACCGGAAATGATGGTCCGGTGCGTTCACGTTGAGCCTCAGCATCTTGTGCACGTCATCCTCGATCAGCTCTCGGTTCGGTGGGACAGGCCGGGTCCACGTGGGGCGGTCGCGGGGCGGGCGGCTGGTGGCGCCGACGCGGAGGCCGTCCTGGCCGGAGACGGAGCCGACGGCCGGGACCAAGAGGTCCTGACAAAGGGTGTGCGAGTGCTCAAGAGCGGCGGGCCCCGGGAGGACCAAGGATCGCGACCAGCCTCTCTTCAGGGAGGCCAGCTATCCTCGGGGTTGCCTTAACGGAGGTTGGTGGATACGAACGTCTCGAATCGCAACCGTCAGGTCCGGTTGAGCTTCTTCGGCCAGTGAGTCGCTTCGGTGGGACTGTAGAGCAATAGCCCGGCCGCACCAACTGAGCAGCGTGCGTAGCTGTCGCATGGGCTGCGAAGGCTGCCAGCAGGTTCTTCGTCTGCTGGTGGTACCACGTCCGCGCCTTGCTTGACCAGGGAGTGTGGCTCCGTTGACGGAGCCCATGGGGAAGTTGGTCCGGGAATGGCCCGGATCTTGGTAGCCCATGGCGAAAGCCGTTGCCGACTGGGCCCCAATCTGGTTCGTGGCGGGCACCTTGGTGAGCAGCCCGGCCCCGTACGTCTTCCGTGGAGGAGACCGAACTGCGGTGTCAGGACTTGGTGTAGATAGTCAACGATCCTGAAAACCCTGGACATTGGGGCAGTCAACGGGTTAGAAGGAAGGCTGCCTGCTGGCGTACACGGAGCAGCGTGGCGTAGCGGCGCGAGACGCCGGACAGCCCTGGAGAGGAACACCTCATGTCCTTCGAGCCTGTGTACATATCCCGGCGGAATGCCCTGCGGGCCGGCGCCGGCGCAGCCGCCGTCGCCGGTCTCGGGGCCGGCCAGCTGGCCGGTGCGAGCGGTGCCTCGGCCGCCGCTCCGGCCGACCTGTCGGATACCGCGTACATCATGAGCTGCGACGAGTGGGGTGCCCGGCCGCCCGCCGGGGAGCTGTCGACCCGTACGGGCTCCACCCGGCGGATCGTGGTGCACCACATGGCGTTCCCGAACACCATGGACTTCTCCATGGAGGCGGCCATCGCCTGCGCCGAGCGGGTCCAGTACATCCACATGGACAAGAACGGCTGGTCGGACACCGGAAATCACTTCAGCATCAGCCGCGGCGGCCATGTGCTGGAAGGCCGGCACGGCAGCCTGGACGCGCTCGAGGACGGCGGATATCAGATCGTCAGCGCGCACGCCGTCGGCCAGAACACCCAGTCGATCGGTATCGAGAACGAAGGCACCTACGTCGACGAGCTGCCCACCGGCAAGCTGTGGTGGTCGCTGGTTCAGCTCTCCGCCACCATCTGCACCCAGTATGGCTTCGGCGCCCAGAACATCACTGGCCACTGGGACTGGAACAACACCCAGTGCCCCGGTGCGAAGTTCTACTCCACCTTCCCGCTGCTGCGCCTGCACGTCGCCAAGCGCCTCGGCCAGGACCCGAGCACCATCCCGGCCCGCACCTGGCCCGACACGTTCACCTCCTGCGCGGGCGCCACGGTCCGTACGCTGCAGCACCTGCTGAACACCCAGGGGTTCAACCTCGTTGCGGACGGGGCCTTCGGCCCGGCCACGCTGGCAGCGGTGCGCGCCTTCCAGACGGCGCACGGCTTCCCCACCGCCTCGGACGGCACGATGACCGGGCCGACCTGGGAGGCGCTGGCCCCGGAGATCGGCATGGGTGCCACCGGGTCTGCGGTACTCGGCGTCCAGTCAATCCTGGCGACCAAGCTGTACGCCGTGAAGGCGACCGGCACCTTCGACCGGGCGACGTGGGTCGCGGTCGCCAAGCTGCAGGCCCTGCACGGGCTTCGGGTCACCGGGCGGGTGGACCTGAGCACCTGGTGTGCCGCGCTCGGCGGTGTGGTGGAGGAGAACTTCCGCGGGCTGAAGGGCCAGGCGGGGCTGGAAAGCGAGTTTGTCGTGCCGGAGGCCGAGTCCCTGCCTCCCGTGACCCTCGCGGCGGACGGGGTCGTGGCGAGCGACGCACCCGCCACGCAGTTCGAGGAGTTCCCGGTCGACCAGGACGTCCAGGAAGGGTCGTAGGCCCTGCGCCGGCGGCGCCCAACCTCAGGGCGCCGTCGGGCCAGTACGGTGTCGATGGTCCCGAAGAACGCCGCGATCCCGGGCAGGTTCAGCCCCTTGGCCCGGGACGCGGCGAAGTCCTCGCCGCTCGCCCACTTCGATGTCCAGCCACTCGCCGTCCGTGAGCCCGTCCAGGCGGCGCCGAGGAAGCCGTCGCGGTGCGCCTCGAAGTCGGCGACGCCTTAGCTTGGCGTTTAACGTCGCTGGGCTTGGTGTTCCTTGATCGATTCGGCGCGTTTGACGGTCTTGCCGACGTCGTGGTGCCTGGCCCGGTGTCTGTTCTTCGAGCCTGCAGGCCGTCCCGGCCCCGGCCGGGACGATTTCGGTGCGGCCGCCGGACGGGCCGTGGCCGCGCGGACGTTGCGAAACCCCCGCCGCACCCGGGCCGGGGTGAGCCGACGCGGTGCGGCAGGCCGTTCCCAGGGGCGGCGCAGGTCTTCGGCGAGCGGCCGGGCCAGACGGAGCTGGGTGTGGGCGGCGATGATCAGCCAGGTCCACAGGTCGGCGGTGTCCGCGTGGCGGATCTTCGGGGCGGTCCAGCCCAGGGTCTGTTTCATCAGCCGGAAGGTGTGCTCGAGCAGCAAGCCGCACTGCACACGTAGGTGTGTCTGGCCCGGGGAATGCCCCGCTCGTAGGGATTGAGGGCCTGCTCGCTGCCGCTGCTGCCGTTCGGCGGCTGCGTGAGCGGCAGGCTGGTGCAGAAGAGGACGGTGAGCCGCAGTGGACGAGCGTGTCGTCGCTGAGCCCCCCAGATCCCGCGGTGGGGAGCCGTTCCGGAGCTGAACCGGCAGCCGACGGTGCGGCTGCTGGGGGTGCTGGCCGTGCGGATGGTGACCGCCGCGGATATGGCCGGACGGGACGGGGGTGAGTGCGGTGAGCACGACGGTTGCCGCCCCGTGGACACCGGGTGAGGGCAAGGTCCGGCCCTGGCAGCGCGACCGCCTCGCGGTGATCTATGTCCGCCAGTCGACCCCGCAGCAGGTGCTCGACCACGCCGAGTCCACCCGGCTGCAGTACGGACTCACCCAGCGGGCCGTCGACCTGGGCTGGGCCCCGTCCCGGGTACTGGTGATCGACGAGGACCTGGGGCATTCCGCGTCCGGCCTCCAGGACCGTCCCGGCTTCCGGCGGCTGGTGGCCGAGGTCGGCCTCGACCATGTGGGCCTGGTGCTGGGCAGCGAGATGTCCCGGCTGGCCCGCAGCGGGCGCGAATGGCACCAGCTGCTGGAGCTGTGTGCGCTGGCCGGCGCCCTGCTGGCGGACCCGGACGGGATCTACGATCCGGCCGAGTACAACGACCGGATGCTGCTGGGACTGAAGGGAACGATCAGCGAGGCGGAACTGCACCTGATCAAGCAGCGAATGTGGAACGGCCGCCTGAACAAGGCCCGCCGCGGCGAGCTGGCCGTGCCGCTGCCGGTGGGCTATGGGCGGCTCCCGGACGGCGAGGTCGTCTTCGACCCGGACGAGCAGGTGCAGGCCGTGGTCCGCCTGGTCTTCGATCTGTTCGACGAACTGGCCACGGTCAACGCGGTGTTGCGGTTCCTGGTCGACCACGGCATCCAGATGGGGATCCGGGTGCGGGAAGGCCCTGAGCGGGGCGAGCTGGTCTGGCGCCGCCCGAGCAGGATCGCGGTGCAGAACATGCTCCGCCACCCGGCCTATGCCGGGGTCTATGTCTACGGCCGCAGCCGGACCGATCCGCGCCGGCGCCGGGCAGGGCGTCCCTTCACCGGCCGGGTGCGGCGGCCTCGGGAGGACTGGCTGGTCTACCTGCCCGGCATCCTGCCCGCCTATATCAGCACCGAGCGGCACGAACACAACCTCGAACGCATCGAGGCGAACCGGGCTCGTGCGCAGAGTATGGGCGCGGTGCGAGGCGGGTCGGCCCTGCTGCCGGGGCTGATCTTCTGTGATCGGTGCGGCAAACGCATGGTCGTGCGCTATCAGCGCGGCCCGGGTGGAGAACTGCGCGGGGTCTACGAGTGCAGCCGGGCCAAGACCGACTACGGCGGCGCGTTGTGCCAGCAGCTGTCCGGAGCATGCGTCGACCGGTATGTGACCAGCCTGCTGCTGGCGGCGATGGCCCCGGCCGCGCTGGAGGTCTCGCTGCAGGCCGCCGAGCAGGCCCAGCGGCGCCGGGCCCAGATGGATCAGATCTGGCAGCAGCGCTTGGAACGCGCCGACTACACAGTCGACCGGGCCCGGCGTCAGTACCAGCTGGCCGAGCCCGAGAACCGCCTGGTGGTGCGGGAACTGGAGAAGAACTGGGAGCACGCGCTGGCCGAACGACAGCAGCTGAGCGAGGAGTACGACCGCTTCACCACGGCCCGGCCCCGCACCCTCACCGCCGCCGAACGCGAGCAGATCCGGGCCCTTGCCAGTGATCTGCCCGCGATCTGGCGGGCGCCGACCACCATGGCCACAGACCGCAAGCAGCTGGTGCGGCATTTGATCGAGAAGGTCGACCTGGCGGTGATCGGCGACAGTGAACGTGTCACCGTCCGCATCACCTGGGCCGGCGGGCATCGCACCGAAGGCGAACTCGTCCGCCCGGTCGCTCGTCTTGATCAGCTCAGCTACTTCCCTCGCCTGGCCGCCCGGGCCCGTGAACTCGCCGACGGCGGACACTCGGCGCCGCAGATCGCAAGGATGCTCAACGCGGAAGGCTTCCGGCCGCCCAAACGCCGCGACCGTTTCGGCACCGAGGGCGTGCGCAAACTGCTGCAGGAGCTGGGCTGTGTCAGCCACCAGGAACGATCCCTTCGGCGGTCCGCACCAGCACTCGGCGAGCACGAATGGTGGCTTACCGACCTCGCCCGCGCCGTCGGCATGCCCCGCGTCACCCTCTTCGGATGGATCACACGCGGCCGGGTCACCGCCCGCCAACTCAGCGACCCGCGCCGGTCCTGGGTGATCCACGCCGACCCCGCAGAAGTCGAACGGCTCCGCCGGCTCCACCGGCAGTCCCGCGGCCACCAGTCTCGACAGGCCTGGCTCGACCACCAGCAGACGGTGATAATCCCGAACGGGAAAGGAGACACGCACGATGACGGCGAACCGCGACTTTGACAGCACCGCGGCTTGCTCGTCTCCAGGTCGAATCTGCGCAGGAACACCTGCCACCAGCGGTCCACGTCCGCCGGTGCGGCGGCGGTGGCCGAGCACCACAGCCAGACCGGTTTCGGGTCGCGGTCACCGGGCAGATGCTCGACCTTCAGGTGGATCAACGTGCCGTGCAGGATGGGGAGTTCTTCCTTGGCGTGGTTCAGCCAGGGGCCGCGGTGGGTGAGCCGGGGGTGCATCCGGTCCCAGGCCGTCGCGGTGGCCGTGCCGTAGCGGGTGGTGTCCGTGACGGTCATGACATCCGGCTCGTGCCAGCTGTCGGGCTTCTTGAACGTGAGGACGCCGCCATGCCGGCGGGGACGCCCGCCCCGGGGACCCGACCGGGCAGGGCCGGGGTCACGGAGCATGACCCGGTCCGAGCGCAGCCGTCCGACCAGCACGACGGGCAGGTCGGCGAGGGCGTGGGTCAGGTAGGCGACGTCGTAGCCGGAGTCCATCACGATCACGATGTCCGGATCGCCCGGCTCCCAGTGGCCTGCGCTCGTCAATCGCTCGATGACATAGCGGAGTTGGGCGGCTGTGACAGTGGTCGCGTCGTCCGCCGGCCCGAGCCGTACGGCGTCCAGCAGAGCGACCCAGGAGGTGCGGCCGGACTCCAGGGCGGCGACGAAGGAGTAGGGCCAGCCGGGCACCAGCTGGTCCGAGCTGCGGTCGCCGCGTCCGTAGACGTGGCAGAACAGCCGCTCGTCGCTGGTCGGGGCGTCCGGGCGGAGCCAGTTGCTGACGTCCACCGCCAGCACGATCCGCCCGTCGGCCGCCCTCGGCAGCGGCAGCCCGGCCAGCGTGCGGCGCAACCGCATCGGCTCCAGCCAGCCCCGGTCCAACGCGGCATACAGGGCGCCGTGCCCGCGCCGGTGCTCGACCGCCAAGGAGAGCTCGACCAGGGTTTTCACCGGCCCGTCCGCGCACAGCACCGCGTCGGTGAGCTCGAAGAGCGCGTCCGCGCGGCTGTACAGGCAGTCGTAGAAGTCGACCCGAAAGCGGGACAACACGCTCAATGCCTCGCTTGTGGGCGCGTCGGCGGGGAGACTCATAGGCAGCGGCCGTTCTCTCGTGCTTCGTTACTCGACATCTCGAAGCGTGAAGAACGGCCGCGTCCGCTGTCCCGGAAAGAACCGCAGTTCAGCAGGTCGGGTGACCTGCGAGGTTAAACGTCAAGCTTAGAGGCCGTCTCATTTGGCGATTCGGCGGTAGCAGATGAGGGTGCAGGCGATGCTGGTCAAGGCCAGGAAGTGTTCGGCCTTGCGTTCGTAGCGGCGGTGGAGTCTGCGGCAGCCTGCAAGCCACGCCATGGTGCGCTCGATGGTCCAAACGGTGGCGTCCGAGTCGTTCGCTGGACTCGATGCCCTTGCGGGCTATGCAGGGTGTGATGCCTCGGCTGCGGAGCCATTGGTGCAGGTGGCGGTTGTCGTACGCCTTGTCGGCATGCAGCTTGGCGGGCTTGCGGCGGCGCGGTCCGCGGCGCGACCGGATCGGCGGGATGCCGCGCACGAGCGGTTCGAGACCTTGACTGCCGTGCATGTTGGCACCCGAGATCCCGATGGAGATCGGCAAACCGGTACGTTCGGTAATCAGACGGATCTTCGAACCTTTCTTGCCTCGATCCACCGGATTCGGACCTGTCAACTCCCCCTTTCAGGGCCCGCATGTTCACCGAGTCGATCGCGCACCGCGACCAGTCGAGCTCGCCGCGCGCGCCGAGCTCGTCCAGGACCAGGCGGTGGAGCTTCGCCCACACCCGGGCCTTGCTCCATTCCGTGAACTGCCGATGTGCTGTCGGTCCGGGGGGCGAAGACCGGCGGCAGCTGCCGCCACGTGCAGCCCGTCGTGGCCACGAACACGATCGCAGCCAGCACCTCCCGGTCGCCGTAACGCCGCCGTCCACCACCTTGACGCCGCACCGGAGCCGACGGCACCACCCGCTCGAACAATTCCCACAACTGGTCCGGGACCAGACGCTCCACGATCGTCGCGGCCACAGACTACCGATCACCCAAATGAGACGACCTCTAAAGATCAAACTAGTACGACGGGCGCGATCGTTTTGTATGACGCGGAGGTAACTGACAGTGTCTGCCGATGAGTGCATCTGTCTTTACGTGGCAGGGACAGGGTGCCCCCGGCCCTCAGGAGCGCCAGGTTCAGGCCGAGCCGGTCAAGCCGGGCCTCGCTCCGGCGGGCCCGCCCACGACCGTGAGCAGGTCCACGACGAAGATCAGCGTCGAGCCCGCCGGGATCAATGGAGAGGGTGACTGCCTGCCGTAGCCGAGACGCGGGGGAACGATGATCTCGCGCCGGCCGCCGACCTTCATTCCCCTCACTCCCCGGTCCCAGCCTTTGATGACCTTGCCACCGCCCACGGCGAACTTGAACGGCTGGTCCCGCTCCCAGGAGGAGTCGAACTCCCTTCCGGATGCGAACGTGACCCCTACGTAGTGAACCCGGACGACCCTGCCCGGCTGCGCCTCGGGTCCGTCCCCAACCACGAGGTCCCGGATCGTCAGCTCGGTGGGCGCGTCACCCTCCGGAACCTCAATTCTGGGCTTCGTCAGTTCGCTCATCACGGTCCCATCGCTCGCCACCGGAGTCCCCCGCACGGGCCGGCCGGACACATGGACATTCCATGCGGCAGGCGATCACGCTACCGGCAATGCCCATGCTCCGAGATGCACCCCGTGCCACGGAACACGGCTCTCCCATCCGAGGGATGCACCGGAGCGGGAGCCGGTCTCACCCCGGCGGGCGCCGGGGGAGGCCCCCGGAGCCCGGAGGCGGGTCAAGGACCGATCGGTGCGCGCCCCGGAGGGACCGCGTAAGGACCTGCCGACCGGATGCCACAGCCGCCCAAGAGGCCCATGCCCCTCTTGTCGAGGCTTCCCGAGTGACCAAGGGCCACGACATCTGCGCCTCCGCGCCATCGGTAAAAGGGTTCACCTTCCCCGCAACGCATGAAGATCGCGCCGGAGAGTGACGACCGCGCAGCCTTGCCAGGGCATTGAGATGCCACACCCACGTTACGGAGAGCTCTTCCGGCTCGGGTGCAGCCGATGCTCAAGCCCCTCATCAGCGGTCCGTCGATGCCTCCTCTGGGCCGTGACGCTCGTTTGACGCTCCGGGTGTCTTAAAGGATGTCTATCCGGGTCGGAAACTGCTGCTGACCTGCTGTTATGTCGGTCCCCTGGCATGGTGACAGGTTTCCGATGACTCACCACGTGAAATCTCGGTCGGGTACCCTGACTGTTGCCTTAACGGAGTTTGGTGGACACCAACCGTGACAACCCCGACCGCCGGGTCCGGCTGAGCTTCCTCGGCGGCCGGTAGACCGATGGTCCGGCGAGGCCGGTGACCGGCGGAACGGGCCCTACGTGGAATCGGCACCGCCCGGTTCGACGAACCGGGCCGGATGCGCCGACACCCAGCGGGCAACCGCTTCGTCATCGGCGGCGGGCACGGCATCGGGGACGCCCTCGTGCGCCTCGAACTCGTGCGTCTCGCCCCGCGTGCCCGGCGGCACCCGCCACCGCGCGATCGCCTCCGCGCTCACCGGCGCCCGGTAGACCACCCGTCCGGTCACTGCTCGCCGCGGACGACGGTGACGGGACAGTCGGCGTGGTGGAGCAGTGCCTGGCTCACCGAGCCCAGCAGCATCCCGGTGAAGCCGCCGTGCCCCCGGGCCCCGGTCACCAGCAACTGGGCCTCCCTGCTGGCGTCCAGCAGCGCGTGGCGCACCCGGGACCGCTCCACGAGCAGTTCCACGGACACCTCCGGATGAGCGGCCCGCCATGGCGCCAGGGCCTCCTCCAGTCGGTGCCGGTGCTTCTCGCGGAGCTGGTCCAGGTCCACCACCACGTTCAGCGGGGCGCCGGGACCCTCGTAGGGCGTCGGCTCGTTCAAGGTGTTCCACACGTGCAGGGCGACCAGCCGGGCCCCGCGCAGCGCCGCCTCCGCGAAGGCGAATCCGGCCGCCGCCGCACCGGCCGCCGAGCCGTCCGCGGCGAGCAGTACGGGCCCCTGCGGATCGGGGCGTCCCCGAACCGCCATGACCGGGCAGTGCCCGTGGGCGGCCAACTGCACGACCGTCGAGCCCAGCAGCAGGCCCCCGAACCCGCCGCGGCCCCGTCCGCCGAGCACCGCCAGTACCGCGTGGCGCGACTCGCTCCGCAGCACCGTCAGGGCGTCCCCGGACACCACGGTCCTGGTCACCTCCAGACCCGGCGCCACGGCGGCGGCCCGCTGTTCCGCCTGCGCCAGGGCGCCGCGGATCGTCGGGTCCAGGTCGGGGTGACGACTGAAGGCGTGCACGATCCGCAGCTGTGCGCCGCGCAGCTGGGCTTCACGGGCCGCGACGTCCGCCGCGGCGAGACTGGACGGCGATCCGTCCACTCCGGCGATCACCGTGTCATCCACTGCTCACTCCCGTCCGGGCCGGGCCCCCGACGCGGGTGCGTCCCGATCACGCCCGCGAGTATCCGAGTACCCGCGGGCAGGGGACCGTACCGGCCGGAGCCCGGCGGCCCGGAAGTCCCGGAAGGGGGAGCGTGCTACGCGTCCCCTTCCGTCTTCTCTCCCTTCTCTCCGCTGTCGCCGCGGACGACGGCCACCGGGCAGTGGGCGTGGTGCAGCATCGCCTGGCTGACCGAGCCGAGCAGCAGCCCGGTGAATCCGCCCCGCCCCCGCGCCCCGACCACCAGCAACCGAGCCGTACGGCTCGCTTCGATGAGCGCTTCGCGGGTGCCGCCGTGCACGAGCTCGTGCCGGACCTTCACACCGGGATACCGCTCCTGGTGCCCGGCCAGCGCCTCGGACAGCAGACGCTCCTCGCCGGCCTCCAGATCACCGGGCTCGCTCGCGTAGGGAGCCTTCCCGTCCTGCGGGGTCGGGGCCGGCGCGTTCCAGGTGGTCCAGGAGTGCAGCGCGACCAGTTCGGCGCCGCGCAGGGACGCCTCGGCGAAGGCGAAGTCGATCGCCTTCGCGCCCGCCGGGGAACCGTCGACTCCGAGCACGACCGGTCCGTCCGCCGCCCCCGGCTCACGCACGACCAGGACCGGGCACCGCCCGTGAGCCGCCAGGTGCACCGCCGTCGACCCCACCAGAAGCCCGACGAAACCCCCCATCCCGCGGGATCCGACGACCACGAGTTCCGCGGAGGCGGACTGCGCCTCCAGCACGGTCAGCGGTTCTCCCGTCACCACGGTGTGCGATACGTCCACGTCCGGTGCCACCGACCTGGCGTGCTCCACCGCCTCGGTCACCAGCCGATCGACCGCGCTCCGCAGACCGCCCTCGGGCGGGCCCAGCGGCGAAGGACCCAGCGGTACATGCATGGCAGGCCAGAGGAACGCATGCACCACCCGCAGCTCGGCCTTGCGCCGCCGGGCCTCCTCGGCCGCCGCACCCACCGCGGCCAGGCTCGAGGCCGATCCATCGACTCCCACAACGACCAGACGACTCATGACGCCTCCCCAATCGGTATGTCACCACCATGATCCCATTGCGGAAGCCCGTGGACATGGGCCCAACGGGCCACACCTCCGGAGCGATCAGGACCCTCCGGTGGTCCGCCCTCGTGAGGGTCGAGTCCGCCGCGACCGTTTGTCCATCCGTGACGCCACCCACCCTCTCGACGGCATGGCGGGATGACACCATGTCCCCCACGGGGGCCGACCATCAGCGGGATGGAGGTACCCCCGCCCAGAACGACGGACGATCAGAAGAAACCGGGAAGGGGACGGGCTGTGCCTGCTCCACGGATGAGCACCACGCCACTGCCGGGCATCGGCGTGAAGTACGACCTCACCACGCGTGAGCGCCAGCACCTCTCCGTGATCGCGCACCGGGACGGCGCACGCACGGTCAACATCTACCGTTCCGACGACCCGGACGCCTGCGCCCAGTCGCTGCGGCTGAACGTCACCGAGTCGGCCGCCCTGATCGACGCGCTGATGCCCGCCCACCACAGCCCGAACCTGCTGCACACGACCGACCTGGGCCTGGTCGCGGAGCGCATCGAACTGTCCGCCGCCTCCCACTGGAACGGCAGGGTGCTGGGCGAGACCAGGATGCGCACCGACACCGGAGCCTCGATCGTGGCCGTGCTGCGGCGGGCCGAGGCGATCCCGTCCCCGACGCCGGACTTCCGGCTTGCGGGCGGTGACACACTCATCGTCATCGGCACCCGCGAGGGCATCGAGACCGCCGCCGAGATCCTCGGACGGGAGTGAGCGCGCGCACTCAACTCTTCCGCGAGCTTCCGTCACCACGCCGGCGAAGGCGGCCACCGGCCGGTGGGCCGCTCGACGGGCAGGGCATCTCCGGGCCGTGCCGCCGGCGCGCGGCCGGCACGGCCGGCCCGGTTCAGCGGGTCCGCAGTCCCGTGCGGTCGTTGCGGAGCGGTCCGGAGGTCAGACCCGCCAGCCCGACACCGACGAGCATGACGGCACAGGCGACGAGCACGACGGTGGCGCCTTCGAGATCGACGAATGCGCCGAGCACACTGTTCATGAGCAACAAGGCCAGGCTCTGGACGAGCACGAGAACCGCCTGAACGCGGGACAGGTGGCTTTCCGGTGCTGCTGCCAGGACCAACGGCGCGATGTGCGCGGAGAAGATCCCGTTGCCGACACCGATGACCGAGCCGGCGGCCACCGCCCCCGCCGTGCCCGGTGCCAACGCCAGGGCGAGTACCCCCGCACCGGCCAGCACGAGCGCGCTCGCCGACAGCAGACCGGGCCGACCCAGCGGACCGCGCTTCACCACCACCAGGGTGATCGCCACCATGCCCACGCCCTGTGCTCCGATCACGAACCCCGCGGCCCCCGCGCCCCATTCCCGCTCACGGGCGAGCAGGGGGACCAGGAGCGACAGCACGGGCAACAGGAAGCCGGCCGCGAAACCGGTGAGGCAAAGACCCGGACGCAGCACCGGATGGGCGAAGGCCACGCGCACGCCGTCCAGGGCCTCCTTGAGCAGACCGACCGCTCTGGAGGACTGCACTGCTTCGTACCGCGGGCGGATGATCGCCAGGACGATCAGCGTGAAGGCGAAGGTGGCGGCGTTGAACACGGCCGCGCCCGCAAGCCCGGCAAGACCCACCAGGACGCCGCCCAGAGGCCCGCCCCCCATGTTGATCACCTGGCCGCCGACCTGCCGCAGGGACAACGCCCGCGGTAACTGCGCCTCGGCCACCAGCCGACGAGGCATGGACCCCGAGGCGGGCAGATAGAAGGCATCGACGACACCCACCGCGATGCCTGTCGCGACGAGCAACCAGGGCGGAGCCCCCAGGCGGTGGGCGAGGGCTGCCAGACCGAGCGAGACGACCAGCATCGCCGCATCACCGGCGATCAGCACGCGACGCGCGCTGACCCGGTCACCCACCGCACCCCCGACGAGGAGGAGCAGAACGCGGGGAAGCGTGATCGCACTCAGCACCAAGCCCGCGACGCCCCCGCCGTACGCACTGGCGGCCCAGCCGAGAGCAAAGTAGAAGACCGCGTTGCCCACGAGCGAGACCAAGATGCCGACGAGCCACCACAGGTACGACCGAGGCAGCGGCTCCCGGACCTGCGGGTGCCGCTCGTCACCTTGCGCGGACGGGACGTCACAAGCTGCCGCAGGAGACTCCGCGGTCTCATCGCCGGCCGACATCAGGACCCCCGGTCAATGCCGTACCGGCCTCGGGACGGACCATCCCGGCCACGCTCACCAACCCATGTCGAGCCATCAGTTCATTCCGTCGGGGGCTCAGCGCCGAGGCGCTGCGGCGCTGAGCCCGGTCCCCGCGGTTCAGGCCTGGCCGTCCAGCCGGACCGGCATCAGCAGCGAGAAGGTGTCCTCGTCGTCGGGCCTGCGGATCGCGAGCGGTGCCGTGGAGGCGCCGAACTCCAGGGCCAGCCGGTCGCGGGCCCCGGCGTCGAGGGCGTGCAGCAGGAACTCGCGGTTGACGGCGACACGGTCCTGGCCGTCGTCACCGTCCTCGCAGAGGACCACCGTGCCGTCGTCGGCCACCCCGAGCACGCTGACCTCGTAGGGCACCCCGTCCTGCTCGCGCACCTCGCCGGTACGGACGGGACCCGCCTCCACCGCCTTCCGGAAGGCCGCCACGTCGACGAGGGCCCGACGCCCGGCCGGCAGCTGGACCAGGCGCCGGTAGTCCGGGAACTCGTGGTCGAGGCACTGGCCGGCCACCTGACGGCCGCTCTCGGTCTCCAGCGCCACCCGGTCACCGTCCACGGCGAACCGGACGGGTTCGGCGCCGCCGGCCAGCGCCCGCATCGCGTCGACGAGCGGCAGGGGCACGGTCACCTGCACGCGGGGCCCGCCGTGCCCGGTGACCGCGGCCCGCGCGACGGCCAGCCGGTACCGGTCGGTCGCCACGAGACGCAGGGCGTCGCCCTCGACGTCGAACAGGACCCCGCCGAGCATCGGCAGTTCGGGGTCCGTACCGGCGGCGAAACGGACCGCGTCCAACGCGGCGGCCAGCTCGGGCGAGGCAAGGGCCGGGCGGGCCGAGGAGGTACGGAGCGAGGTCATGGGTTTCTCCCTGTCGTCGAGTAGGGCTCGGAGCGTGGAGAACTCACCGCGGGCATCGGACAACCCCTGTTCCAGCCGGCGCAGGTGCGCCTGAAGGAGCTGCCGTACGAGATCGGTGTCCGCGCCGGCCCAGCCGGCCAGCACCAGCCGGATGTCGGCCAGCGGCATCCCGGCCCGGCGCAACCGCGCCAGCAGCCTGGCCTCGTCCGACTGCTCGGGCGCGTACCAGCGGTAGCCGCTGACCGGGTCTACCCAGTCGGGGACCAGCACCCCCGCACGGTCGTAGAACCGCAGGGCGCTCACGCTCAGGCCGCTGTCCCGGGCCATCTCACCAATGCTGCGCATCTCGCTCTCCACACCCGGGACCCTGCCGCCTCGACAAGGTCGAGGGTCAACCCGGACCGGAAACCGGCTCGCTCCGGGCCGATACCGCTCGGCTGTGTCAGAGGGCGAGCCCGCCCGCCGCGAGCCGGTCGGTCACGTCGCCCACCAGCCCCCTGCCCAGCCGGTCGGCCTCGGCGAGTCGTGCCTCGAAGCTGCTCAGCCGTCCGAAGACCTCGGCGTACGCCCTCTGTGCCTCCAGCGGAAGCTGGAGCACGTGAAGGCGCCGGATGTCGACGCGCGACGAACTGGAGGCGTGGGTGCCCGCCTGGCGCCCGTTGGAGGGCGCCCGCAGGCACCCGGCGAGGAAGAGGGCGTCCAGCTTCGCCGGGTCCACTCGCAAGGCGTACAGCTGGGGTCCGAGAGCCATCGGGGAGCCCTCGTGCACCCACGCCTTGAAGGCGCGCACGACACCGGCGACGACGACGTCACCCTCCTCGGCGACGGCATGCGCCGACTCGGTGGCGACGAGGCCGCTGGGGGCGCCGTCCGTCAGCAGATCGGAAACGGTCAGGAGAGGCACGGAGCCCGCGCGGGGCGTCGTCGTGCCGTCCGAGGGCTGCTGTCCGGCGCGCAGCGAAAGGGCACCGGCCTTGACCAGGTCGCCCACGGTGACCGTGGTCTGCGGCCTGTCGGCGTCGAAGCCCAGTTCCGTCAGATGTTGCGCCTGACCGGTCAGGTCGGCCAATGCGGTGCTCAACTCCTTCCAGGCCGACTTCAGTTCGAGACCGGAGGGCTCTGTGCCGACCGACGTGTGGCGCCCGGGAGTGACGTCCACCTCGTCGTCCAGGAGGTCGATGAGCGGAACACGGACGGCGCCGTCGGGCAGTTCGGCGTCCGGGTGGTCCACTGTGGCCATGGCGGACAGCACGAAGTCGTGCAGGGCATCCCAGTGGGGGCCCGATTCCCGTGTACCGGATCTCGCGAAGCGTGTGGCGTCGACGAGAAGCGCGTCCTGGCTGGGCGGCGGAGCTGCCTGGCTGTCCGGAGCCGCTCTGAGGATCCACAACTGCAGTGAAACGCTGTGCGGTTGCGCGCTTCCGGGCGGAAGCGCCACCACCGCCCGCAGTGCGCCGGTACGCAGCAGCGAACCGCGGATGCGGCGGCCGGCCTTGCGCGAGGCGACCGCGGGGGGCAGGACGACGACGGCCGCCCCGCCGGGCTTCAGGTGGGAGAGCAGGTGCTGCACCCACGCCAGTTCCGGCTCGGTCCGCGGCGGCAGTCCGTGAGTCCAGCGCTGGTCCGTGGCGAGCTCTTCGTAGCCCCAGTCACGTTCGTTGAACGGCGGGTTGCAGAGTGCGATGTCTGCTTGCACCCCCCTGAACGGATCGTCGCGCAGAGCGTCGGCCGTGGCGATCTCCGTACGGACGGCATGGTCGGCATGGTCGTCCGCGAAGAACGCCAGCCGGGCCGAGGCCAGCGCGGCGAGCGCCGGGTCCCGCTCACAGGCCAACACCACCAACTCCTGACCGGCACACGCCTGTACGGCCGCGGCCGCCAGATGCCCCGTGCCGCAGGCCGGGTCGAGGACGGTGAGTTCGGCGTCGCGCTCGCCGATCCGGACGGCGAGTGCCGTCCGGGTCATCAACGCGGCGAGCGGCGGGGGAGTGGTGCTGAGTTGCCGCACATGAGTCTCCAGCCACCGCTGGAGCAGGAACTCGAAGGTCTCACGCGCACCCTGGGTGCGTCCGAGTTTCGCGGCCTCACCTGCCAACTCCCGAATTTCTGGGGTGAGTTCGACGTGCGGGCTGCGTGACTTGGGGGAGCTCATGCGACGGGCCGCCTCGGCGATGGCAAGTCCCGATTGATCCCTGCTGCCCAGAGCCTCGAACCGGGGCCAGAGGGACTCCCGGCCGCCGATGGTGTCGATCTTCCCGTTGTCCATCAGCCATTGCTCGACTTCCGCCAGCGAGAACTGGGGGCTGACGTCGGTGCCGCCGATCCGCGTGGGGAAGGAGTCGTGACGCCGCCGCCAGTTGCTCACCGCGGCCCGCCCCACGCCGGCGATCCGGGCGATCTCGGCCAGGCTGACGGGTACGGGTTCGGTTGTACTCATCGGAAGTCTCCGAGGTGCTGGGGTGTGTGCGTGCGGACCGGCGGTGGAGGGGTCTCTGGGGGGCTGTACTGGGCAGGCTACTACGATCATTGACTTTGTTCACAGCGCAATTGCTCTGGATCAGTGTGCGGAAAGTGTGGAGGGTGGCGGAAATGCAAGGATTCACGCCGGGAACGGTGCTCCTGGAGCGTTACCGGCTCACATCGGTCCTCGGGCGCGGCCAGATGGGCCAGGTGTGGCAGGGGTGCGACCTGCGTCTGGAGCGGCCCGTGGCCGTGAAGACCGTCGCAGCGGACCTGCTTGCCGTCCCCCGGAGCCGGGACGGGGCACTGCAGCGCTTCCGGCGGGAGGCGAAGGCCGCCGCGCGCCTCGCTCACCCGAACACGACGACCGTCTTCGACGCGTCGATCACGGACGGCACCTGCTGCCTGGTCATGGAACTGATCGAGGGCACCACCCTCGAGTTCCTCTTCGACCAGCAGGACGACGGCCGGTTCGACGTGCCCACGGCCGCCGCCGTCGCGGCCCAGCTGTGCGCGGGCCTGTCGGCCGCCCACGCGGCCGGCCTCGTCCACCGCGACCTCAAGACCCAGAACATCATGGTCCGCAGGGACGGTCTCGTGAAGATCCTGGACTTCGGGCTGGTCAAGGTCCTCAGTGACGCCGACCCACGACTGACCATGACCGGCGAGAGCATCGGCAACATCGCGTGCGCCTCACCCGAACTGCTCTCCGGACAGGACCGGCTCGACGGACGCAGCGACCTCTACGCGGTGGGCTGCCTGCTGCACCACATGCTCACCGGCGAGACGCTCTTCGCCACGGACCAGCCGGCGCTGCTGGCCACGCACCATCTCAGCTCACCGCCGCCCGCGGTCACGGACTCGGGAGTCGACGTCCCGCGCGGTCTGCGGGACCTGGTCACCGCCCTGCTCGCCAAGCGTCCGGACGACCGTCCCTCCTCCGCCGCCGAGGTGTACGCGGCCCTCGCCCCCTATCTGCCGGCGCCCAGCCCCGAACTGGCCACCCGGCCAGGAATGCCGGAGGACCCTCGCCGTCCCTTCCTCGTCCCGCAAGGGCCGAGTCCCGTGTGAGCGGTGAGAGGATGGCCGTGCAGGCCGGGTGCTCGACCTCGCTCCGGCCGTAGGGCAGTGGAGGGGCGCCGCGAGCGCCGGGACTGGGGACGAGCGCGATGCGGCGAAGCCTTGGACGGTACGAGCTCACCCGAGAGCTGGGCCGGGGCGGCATGGGGGTCGTCTGGGCGGCGTACGACCGGGAGGGCGGCGGCGAGCACGGCCGCGAGGTCGCCGTGAAGCTCCTCGCCCCCCGCGCGGGCGGCGCGGAGTTCACGTCCCTGGAGCGCCGCTTCCTGCGCGAGGCGAGCCTCACCAGCCGCCTGCGCCACCCGGGCATCCCCGCCGTCCACGACCACGGCAGCCACGAGGGCGAGCTCTACCTCGTCATGGACCTCGTCCCCGGCCGGGCCCTCGACGCCGTCCTCAAGAGCGACGGCCTACTGTCCGTCGAGCACGCCGCGGACGTCACCCGGCGCACGGCCGAGGTGCTCGCCCACGCGCACGCCCAGAACGTCGTGCACCGCGACCTCAAACCGTCGAACCTGATGCTCACCCCCGACGGTGAGATCAAGGTCCTCGACTTCGGCGTCGCCGCCGCTCTCGAACCGCATCCCGGCGAGACCCGTTTCACCGCGGCGAACGCCACTCCCGGCACGGTGGTGTACATGGCCCCGGAGCAGGCCGTGGGGGAGACGGTGCCCGCCAGTGACCTGTACTCGCTGGGCTGCGTCCTCTACGAACTGCTGACCGGCGCCCCGCCCTTCGCCACCGGAAGCCACTTCATGCTCTACCACCAGCACGCGCACGACCCCGTGCCGCCCCTCGGCGAGCGCCGTCCCGGCGTCCCGGCCGGACTGCGGGAACTGGTGGAGGCGCTCCTGGAGAAGAAGCCGGAGAGCCGGCCCGCCTCGGCGACGGAAGTGGCCGCACGGGCAGCCGCCTGGGCACCCGACCCGGTGCGCCCCCCGACACCGACGATTCCGCACCCCCGGCTGGCCGAGATCGACGGCCTCCGCCGGTCGGGCCAACCCGCCCGCGCCCTGCGGGAGTACGGCGACCTCCTGGCCGTCACCGACCTCGAGCGGGCCGACGTCCTCGCCGCCCGCGCCGGGCACGCCCTGTGCGTGGGGGGCCTCGGCCGCACCCGTGAGGCACTGGACGAGCTGAAGTCGGTCCTCGCCGAGCAGCGCAGTCTCCTCGGGGCGGACGACCCCGGGGTGCTGGACACGCGGTACGAGATCGCCGTGCTGCTGGCCCGTACGGGCGAGCGCCACGCGGCCGGGGAACTGCTGAAGCGCCTGGCGGACGACGAGGACCGGATCCTTCCCGCCCCCGACCCCCGGCACGGACGGGCCCGCACCCTGCTGGACCGGCTCCGCCGCATCGCGTGACCGGTCGTGAGGCGATCGACGAAGCAATAATTTTGTAATCTCTGTTTACAGTCAACTCTCCGTGTTACGCTGCGATCGCACCGCCCGGAGGGGAGACAGGACACTGTCTACGGACGGCCGCAGGAGAGACCCGAGGGGAACAGCGCCCATGACGCCAGCAGCTCAGCGCGAGACCGAGCGGACGGGGGCCGAGCAGCTCCCCGAGGAGGGAAACCTCGTCGAGGTGCGCGGCCAGTCCTGGGTGGTCGCCCGCGTCGAGCCGTCCCCGGCCCCCGACGGCGACGAGGAGCGCAGGCCCGCCACCCTCGTCCACCTCCAGTCCGTCGCCGACGGCCGCTTCGGCGACACCCTCTCCGTCATCTGGGAGGTCGAGCCCGGCCGCCGCGTCCTGCCCGCCGGCTCCCTCCCCGACGCCTCCACCGGCGCCTACGACTCCCCGAACCGCCTCGCCGCGTTCCTCGACGCCGTCCGCTGGTCCGCCGTCGCCTCCGCCGACGCCAAGACCCTCCAGGCCCCGTTCCGCTCCGGCGTCGCCGTCGAGCCGTACCAGTTGGAGCCGGTCTCCCGCGCCGTCGGCGCGCCCCGCGTCAACCTCCTCCTCGCCGACGACGTCGGCCTCGGCAAGACCATCGAGGCCGGACTCGTCGTCCAGGAACTGCTGCTGCGCGGCCGGGCCCGCCGCACCATGGTCGTCTGCCCGGCCGGCCTCACCCTCAAGTGGCGCGACGAGATGGCCGAGAAGTTCGGCCTGGAGTTCACCATCGTCGACTCCGAGCACTGCGCCCGCCTGCGCCGCACTCACGGCACCGCGGCGAACCCCTTCCGCGTGCACCCGCTCACCATCGTCTCCCTGCCCTGGCTGCGCGGCCAGAAGGCCCAGCGCCTCCTCGATGAGGTCATCGGCGCCCCCGAGGAGAGCCCCGACGGCGAGCACAAGCGCTTCTTCGACCTCCTCGTCCTCGACGAGGCCCACCACGTCGCGCCCGCCGCGCCCAAGCAGGTCTACGCCGTCGACTCCCAGCAGACCAAGCTGATCCGGCGCCTCGTCCCGCACTTCGAGCACCGCCTCTTCCTCTCCGCCACCCCGCACAACGGCTACCCCGAGTCGTACACCGCCCTCCTCGAACTCATCGACGACCAGCGGTTCGCACGCGGCGTCGACCCCGACAAGGATGCGCTCAAGGACACCGTCGTACGCCGCCTGAAGTCGACGGTCACCCACGCCGACGGCACGCCCCGCTTCCGCACCCGCGTCACGCGCGAGCTCTCCGTCGACTACACGCAGCAGGAGCGGGCGATCCACGAGCTGCTCGGCTCGTTCGCGGAACTGCGCCGCAAGAAGCTCACCCCGAAGGCACGGGGCGGCCGCCGCGCCGCAGACCTGGTGACCCTGCTGCTGAAGAAGCGCCTGTTCTCCTCCCCGGCGGCCTTCCTGCACACCGTCCAGGTCTACCTCTCCCACCTGGAGGACACCGGCGGCCCCGCGCGCGGACGTTCGGCCGCCGCCGAAGTCCCCGAGTGGCTGGAGGAGTTCGCCGATCTCGTCGCCGACCTCGACGACACGGGCCTGGTCGACGCCGAGGACGACGCCCTGACCCGCTCCACCTCCCTCACCCCCGCCGAGGACGGCCAGGAACTCGACCTGCTCCAGGAGATGGAGCGCTGGGCTCTCACCCACGAGGCCGCGCCCGACTCCAAGGCCGAGGCGCTGATCCGCGAGATCAAGGCCATCTGCCGGACGTCCGACGGCAAGCACTGGACCAACGAGCGGGTCGTCGTCTTCACCGAGTACCGCGACACCCAGGAATGGCTCCACGACCTCCTCCAGCAGGAGGAACTCACCGACGGCGGCCGCGTCGAGCGCCTGCACGGCGGCCTGTCCGCCGAGGAGCGCGAGCGCATCCGCCTCGGCTTCCAGACCGAGCCGTCCCGCGCCGAGGGCAAGGTCCGCATCCTCCTCGCCACCGACGCCGCCGGCGAGGGCATCGACCTCCAGAACCACTGCCACCGCCTGGTCAACTACGACATCCCCTTCAACCCCAACAAGCTCGAACAGCGCATCGGCCGCATCGACCGCTGGGGCCAGAAGCAGGACCCGGAGATCACCCACTTCATCGGCTCCGGCTGGCAGCAGGCCCAGGCCGGCTCCTACGAGGCCGACCTGGAGTTCCTCTCCCGCGTCGCCAAGAAGGTCGCGCGCATGGAGCACGACCTCGGCTCCGTCAACGCCGTCCTCGCCGACGCCGTCCAGCGCCGCATGACCGGCGACACCGCCCCCGTCGACATCGAGAACGCCAAGCCCAAGCCCATCAAGGGCCGCCGCACGGGCGGTGACGTCACCCCCGAGCAGAACGTCACCGCCCAGACGAAGCGGCTCGCCGACCAGTACGAGGAGACGGTCAGCACGCTGGGACTGACGCCGACCAACGTCAAGCGCGTCGTCGACACGGCCCTGGCCCTCGACCACCAGCCGCCGCTCGTGCCGTCCACGGTCCGCGCCGAGGACTTCGAACCGGGCGACCTCTTCGACGTGCAGCCCCTGTCCGGCAGTTGGGAGCGGGCGACCCGCGGTCTCGCGCACAAGCTCCGCGAGGGCGAGCAGCGCCCGCTCACCTTCTCCCCTCAGGTTGCCGCGCAGGGCAGGGACGACGTGGTCCTCGCCCACCTCAAGCACCCGCTCGTCGCGCTCTCCACGCGGCTGCTCACCGCGGCCGTCTGGAACGCCGACTCGGTCGGCCTGAGCCGTGTCACCGCCGTCGTCACCGAGGACCCGGCCGTCACCACGACCCTCGTCTCCGCGTACGCCCGTTACGTCCTCGTCGGCACCGACGGCACCCGCCTGCACGAGGAAGTCCTGTACGCGGGCGGCTGGTTCGGCGACACGGGTCGATTCCGCCGCTGGGAGTCGGTGGGCGAGCAGGGCAGGGTCCTGTCCCATGCCCTCACCGACGGCACGGAGGCCGCCCCGCACCTGCGCAAGGAACTGACGGAGGCCTGGCCCAAGCTCCGCGACCCCCTCTACCGCTCCCTGGAGGCCCGCGCCGCCGAACTCGGCCGCCAGCTGGAGAGCCGCCTCGCCGACCGCCGGACCGAGGAGGAGCGCCGCATCACCGCCACCCTCGACCGCTTCGAGAACACCCTGCGGGCGAAACTCAAGGAGGAGGGCGACGGCGAAGGCGAACAGCTCGCCCTCCTCACCACCCACGAACTGACCGGCCACGAACGCCGCCAGTTCGAGGAGGACCGCCAGCGCTGGCAGCACCGCCTCGAAGGCCTCCCCGCCGAGCGCGAGCGGGAGTTGGCCGCCATCGCTGCCCGCTACCGCGAGCCCCGCTCGCACCTCTTCCCCGCCGCCGTCGTCTTCGTCGTCCCCGCAAAGGAAGCCCGCCGATGAGCCCCCGCCGCCCCATGAGCCGTGGAGTAGCCGCCGCCAAGGCCCAGGCCGCCGACGGCCGCCGGCAGCACCAGGAGTGGCTGGACCTCACCGAGGTCTCCGGCCCCTTCCTCACCATGCCCGTCCTGCTGCGCGCCTGGCCCCAGCTCGGCACCCTGGAGAAGGACGAACGCGCCCGCCTGCGCGCCCACCACGCCGACTGGCAGACCGACACCGTCGCCGGGCGCGACGCGTGGGTGGCGTACGTCCTGCGCCGCCTGCTCGGCTGGGACGACGCGCTGACATTCCGCCAGGGCGAGTCCGAGCACCACGGCCTGGACCGCCTCACCCTGCGGGTCGCCGAGCACAACACCGAGGTCCGCCCCGACTTCGCCCTCGTCGAACCGGGCACCGACCTCGCCGCCGAACCCGATGTGGACTCCGCCGCCAAGCGCGTACGCCTCCTCGGCGTCACCGTCCCCGCAGGCACTGCGCCCACCGCGCGGGCGGGCGGTGGCGGCGACTGGGCGGCGGCTCCGGCCGACCGTCTGGCCCGCCTCCTGCGCCACCACGGCGTCCCGCTGGGCCTGGTCACCGACGGCCGCTGGTGGTGCCTGGTCTGGGCCCCGCTCGGCGGCGTGACGACGACCGCCGTCTTCGACTCCATCGGCTGGAACGAGGCGGCGGAGCGCAACGTCGTCCGCGCGTTCGCCTCCCTGCTGAGCCGCCGCCGCTTCTTCGAGTACGACGACGCCGAGACCCTCGTCGGCCTCCTCAAGGCCAGCCTCGCGGCCGGCGAGGACGTCACCGAGGCGCTGGGCGTCCAGGTCCGGCAGGCCGTGGAACTCCTCGTCGACGCCATAGGGCGCGCGGACGTGCGCGCCATCGAGAACGGCGCCCCCGGCCTGCACGCCTCCGACGTCAGCGCGAGCGAGGTCTACCGCGGCGCGGTCGCGGTGATGATGCGCGTCGTCTTCCTCCTCTTCGCCGAGGAGCGCGGCCTGCTGCCGGCCGACAACGAGGTGTACGCGCGGTCGTACTCCGCCCGCTTCCTGCGCGACGAGCTGAAGGCGCGGGCGGACGAGGAGGGCGAGACGTCGCTGGAGCACACGACATCGGCCTGGCACCGTCTGATCGCCCTCTTCCACGCCGTGCACGGGGGAGTGGACCACCCGGGCTCCGGCTTCCACCTGCCCGCTTACGACGGCTCGATCTTCGACCCGGACAAGTACCCCTGGCTGGAGCGCACCACCCCGCTCCTCCCCATCGACGACCGTACGGTCCTGCACATGCTCCAGGCCGTGCAGGAGGTCCGCGTCGGCAAGGGCAAGGACCGCGAGGTCCGCACGCTCAGCTTCCGCGCGCTGGACGTCGAGCAGATCGGCTACGTGTACGAGGGCCTGCTGTCGTTCGACGGGCGCCGGGCGACCGAGCACATGGTGGGGTTGATCGGCCCGGAGGGCCTGGAACACGAGGTCCCGCTGCGGGAGCTGGAGTCCCTGGCGGCGAAGGCCGGCTCGTCGGTCAAGACGCTGGCGAAGTCCATTCACGAGAAGTGGAAGGACCCCAAGCCCCCGGCGACGGCGGGCCAGTTGGAGAAGAAGCTCGCCCCGGTCGGTGTCGAGGACGCGGCCGAGGCACGCCGCCGACTGAACGCGGTGACGAAGGACGCGGCGCTGACGGAGCGTCTGCTCCCGTTCGTCGGCATCCTCCGCGACGACCTGCGCGGCCTGCCGACGGTCATCCCGAACGGCACCCTGTACGTCGCCGAGTCCTCCCTCCGCAAGAACACGGGCACGCACTACACGCCCCGCTTCCTGGCGGAGGAAGTCGTCCTGCACGCGCTGGAGCCCTTGGTCTACGAGCCGGGCCCGCTCCAGACGGCGGACACGGGGGAGTGGCGGCTGAAGTCGGCCGACCAGATCCTGGACCTGAAGGTCGCGGACATCGCGATGGGCTCGGCGGCGTTCCTCGTGGCCGCCTGCCGCTACCTCGCGGACCGCCTCATCGAGGCCTGGGAGAACGAGGGCCGCACGGACGTGATGGTCTACCGGGCAGGCCGTGCCGTGGACGCCGTGACGGCGGCCGACGCCGAACAGGACCCGGTGGTGGTCGAGGCCCGCCGCCAGATCATCGAGCACTGCCTGTACGGCGTGGACATCAACCCGATGGCCGTGGAGATGGCCAAGCTGTCGCTGTGGCTGGTCTCCATGGACCCGGAGCGGCCCTTCACATTCCTGGACGACAGGTTGGTGTGCGGGGACTCGCTGCTGGGCGTGCACAGCATGGAGCAGCTTCAGTCCGTGCACATGAAGCCGCGGGGGCAGACGGACGTCCTGGCCGAGCAAGCGCGGGAGCTGGTGGACCAGTTGACGCGCGAGCGCCTGGCGATTACCGCCATCAAGGGCGTCGACCTGCCAGCTCTCCAGAAGAAGCGGGAGCGGTTGGAGGAGGTCAACCGGCATTCGCGGCGACTGCGATTGGTGGGCGACCTGATCGCGGGGGCGGCGCTGGCCACCTGTGCTTCGGGGCGGGTGCCTTGGTACGAGGAGGAGGGCGGGGAGCGGGTCCGGGACCTGTTCCCCCGGGCTGCATGGATCGTGCGGCAGATCGTAGAGGACGGGGTCGAGGAAAACTCGGACGTGGTCCGTGAGGCACAGGCGATGGCGAAGCAGTGGCTGGCGGCTGAGCTGCCCGAGGGGGCGCTGGAACGGCGACCGGTACATTGGCCGTTGGTTTTCCCAGAGGTGTTTTCGCTGAGGGGCGGGTTCGATGCAGTCGTAGGTAATCCACCTTTCCTTGGAGGGCAGAAAGTAACGGGCGCTGCGGGGCAGTCATACCGCGAATATATGATTGACTATCTAGCGGCAGGGCAGCGTGGAAGTGCCGACTTGGTGGCGTACTTCGCCTTGCGTGGGCATCAGTTGCTAAATCTTGGCGGACAGGCTGGCTTGATTGCAACGAACACGCTGGCTCAGGGAGATTCCCGGGAGGTTGGCCTAGATCAGCTTGAGGGTCACGGAGTTACTATTCGTCGGGCTATCAAGAGTAAGTCATGGCCGTCCAAGTCCGCTGCTCTCGAGTACTGTGCTGTCTGGATGAGTCAGATTTCTGCCTCGGAAGATGCCATCTGCATTCTTGATGATCTCGTGGTGCCGAATGGGATCTCGACGTCACTAAACCCAGCCACGCGGGAGACCTCATGGGTGCAGCCTCTAGAGCGGAATAATGGCGTATCCTTTATTGGTTCTTATGTGCTGGGTATGGGTTTCACCCTCGAAGAGGCAGAGGCGTGTGCTTGGATCGCTGAAGATTCCCGCTATTCGGATATTCTATACCCGTACGTCAATGGGCAAGATGTTAACCAAGATTTCACGCATCGCGCCAGTCGGTGGATTATTGATTTCCAGGACCGCTCGCTGCGTGAAGCGGAAATCTATGAGAAAGCGATGGCTAAGGTCATTCGCGAGGTGAGGCCGGAGAGGCAGAAAAGCAAAGATAAGAGCAGGCGTGAAATCTGGTGGCGCTTCACTCGTCCCGCGCCGGAAATGCGTAAAGCGATTAGTTCACTACGTCAGTGCATGGTTCTTGCTCGGCATACTCAAGTCGTGATGCCGGCTTTGGTTAATACGGGCCAAGTATTCAGTGATGCGACGGTCGTTTTTGCTTCTGATGACCCTGCTCTGCTAGCTTTTCTGTCGAGCGCGTTGCATCAATCGTGGGCATTGGATCGAACCTCAACGCTTGAAACGCGGATTCGATACACGCCGACCGACGTTTTCGAAACCCTTGTTCGCCCTTCGTTGACCAGTCGTCTCCGTTCTGTTGGTGAGCAACTCATTACTCGCCGTCGAAGCCTGATGCTCGCTCGGAAAATTGGACTAACTGACACCTATAATTTGGTTCATGATCCTGCCTGTCAGGATCATGAAGTTGTGGAACTGCGTCGCATCCACATGGAGATCGACCGGGCCACCGTGGAGGCATACGGCTGGCAAGACCTCCTGGACGAATCCGGGAGGACTCCACCCGCAGATTCGGTCCACGAGACGTTCCCGCTTGACCACGGCTTTCACGATACCGACCAGGGCATTCGCTATACCATCGGCCTGCTCGCGCGGACCGAGATCATCGACCGGCTGCGCCAGCTGAACCACCAGGCGTACGCCGACGAGGTGTATCTCGGTCTACACAAGGGAGTGACGGAGAAGAAGGCCAGAAAGAAGCACCCCGACCTTCCCCCGCCCTCTCCCGAGGCCGTCCGGAAGCACAAGGAGCAGCTGGCCGCGCGAGGTGGGTCGGATTTCGGTGAGGGCACTGAGGGTGCCCTCTTCTGAGCCAGCAGCATGACAACGGGCTGGTTCGCGTCACCTCAGGTGACGCGAACCAGCCCGTTGTTCCGCTTGGAAGTACTGGCCGGCGCTATCCCACCGTGAGCGCGACGAACACCGCCCACTCGTCCCGGTCGACCCGCAGCACCGGCCCGTGGCCCGCGGCTTTGGAGTCCCGTACGTATACGGCGTCGAAACCGGCAGCCACCTCCACGCAGTCGCCGCCGCCTGATCCGCTGTAGCTGCTCTTGAACCAGTGCAACCCGTCCATGTTCTCGGTCACCTGCTCCATGCTCACGTCTCTCCCACCAGCCGTTCGATGAGCCGTGCAGACTCCACGCCGTTCAGGGCCTGCGATCGCAGCTTGCCATACCGCAACCCGAAGGCGCTGACCTCTGCCGGATCACGGACGACGCACCCGACCTCTTGGGACTCGATGTATCCGAGGTGCTGGTGCCCACTGGTCTCCAGCACCACGAACGGTCCGTTCAGGCCGGAGTGGAAACCGGGAGCGGCAGGCATGACCTGCACCTCAACGTTGCGCAACGCACTGACTTCCAGCAGGTGTTGCCACTGCCCGCGCATGACCTCCCTGTTGCCCACAGGATTCCGCAGAGCCTCCTCCCCGATGATGAACGACAACTCGGCGAGCGGCACCCGCGTCAGCAGCTTCTGTCGACTCAGCCGCGCCTCTGTGTGCTGGTCGATGGTTTCCTCGCTCAGCGGAGGACAGTGACCGGAGAACAGGGCCCGCGCGTACCCTTCCGTCTGCAACAGCCCCGGCACCAGCAGCGGATCGTACGAGAAGCGGCTGACGACCTCCGCCTCGATGACCGCGAAGTTGCGGAAGAAGCGCGGCAGTTTCGCCCGGTCCACCTCGTCCTGGAGCACCTCCAGAACCCCGCCCGCTTCCAGCGCCCGGTCCGCCGCCCTCGTGAACGCTGCCTTCGCCGGCCGCCGCCCCTGCTCGACCGAGGCGACCTGCTCCAGCGAGTAACCGATCGCCTCCCCGAGCTCTTGCTGGTTCAACCCGGCCCGCTTGCGCAGGTGCTGGAGCAGCCTCCCGTACGCCGACCACGCCCCCGGCAGGTCACCGCCGCCGTCCGCCTTCGTCTTCACCGTCCGACCGCTCCGCGTGTCCCGCACCGTGCTCACGCCCTCACGCCCTTCCGTCCCGCAACGCACCCCGCCCATCCGCCCCCACAGCGGCGCTCGACCTCGCCGCCGGGACCTTGTTCAACGCAAGCCGCAACGGCCTGGGCACGGCTCCGGACCCGTACAACGGCCGTACAGAACGCAGCCCAGCGGCGGACGGACTGGCGTACACCGCGCATGCCCGCCGCAGCGGGGGGTACGACCCCTCCCGTACAGGGGAGTCGGGAAAGCAGCCGAGGAACGAGGGGTGTCGGAAGTGATTCGAAAGCTGCAGGCGGTCGCGCTGGACTGCGCCGATCCGGTGCGGCTCGCGGAGTTCTACGCGGAGCTGCTCGGTGGCCGGGTGGTCGCGGACCCGGGGGATCCCGACTGGGTCGAGGTGCACGGGTTCGAGGGGATCCCGCTGGCCTGCCAGCGGGTGGACGGCTACCGGCCGCCCGAATGGCCCGGCCAGGAGCGCCCGCAGCAGCTCCACCTGGACTTCGACGTGGACGACCTCGACGGGGAGGAGAAGCGGGCGCTCACTCTCGGCGCGACCGTGCTGGAGCGGACGGACCAGCTCCGCCCGGGGACCAACTGGCGGGTCTACGCGGACCCGGCCGGCCATCCGTTCTGCCTCTGCCTCCACTGAGCCGACCGGGCCCACCACAGCCACTGAGGCGGTGTCAGAATCCGTCCCCAGAAAGAGACTTCCGGGTCCAGCCATGTGACTTGGCACCGTACCCGGCATCTCCCCGGCGCAAGGTCGACTTGTACGAGCACGCCGCCGGCACCCCGGCAGCCATCGGCCACAAGACCCTGGTGGTCAACACCGACACCACCAATCCTTCGGAGGCCGCTGCCCGGATCACTGCCGCTCTTCGGCAAGCCTCTTGATGCCGTGAAGGGTGGTCTCCATCCCCGCGCGCAGTTCTTTCAGCCGGAAGGAAATGATCTCCTCCTCCCGATCCGGCCAGCGCTCGATGGCCAGGGTGACCCCGTTGCGGCCCGGCCCGATGAGGGCCGACTGCCGCAGCCGGGTGCCCTCGCCCTCGGCCTCGAGTTCGTAGCGCCAGGACGCCAAAGGCTTCGCCGGATCCAGCGTCGGCTCTCCGTACCGGCCGTCCGCATCCGTGACGGCCCAGGCGAACACCCGTGGTTCGTCCATCTCGACCACGTGGGAGACGGTCCGCCACTCGCCGAGCTTGTCGTGGTGGTTGTAGCCCTCGAAGCGCGCACCCACCACGGGCCGGTCCGCGCCGTCGAGCCATGCGACGCGCTGCAGCTCCGGACTGAGCCGGGCAGGCAGATGGACGTCCGTCACCAGCTCCCAGACCCGCGGTAAGGCCGCCTCGACATGAACATCGCAGTGCACATGTGGGCCATCGGTGAATCGCACGTCAGTCTCCCTCGGTTCGGACTCCCTGATCATCTGCAATTCTGATGCGCTTTCATCGACCGTCAAGCGGCTGCGGGGTGACGTTGGTGCCGGGCCTCCCGCTGTTCGCTCAGAACAGCGCCAGGCCCTCACCGCTGGTGTCCGCGATGACTGGCCGGGACCGGGTGGGGAGGCCGTCCAGGCGGTCGGGTCCGGCCGCGGCGGCCACGGCAGGGGCGGTCTCGGCCAGCCAGGTGCGGAACCGCTCAGCGGCTTCGCGGTAGGGGACTCGCGCCAGGACACGGTGCTCGCCGGAGGGGCAGAAGTCGACGGTGACAGTGAGCAGGCAGGAACGGGGAGCGTTCTGACTGCCCGTCCAGGACACGCGCAGCACACCGCAGGGCTTGCGCCCGCGGGGGGCACGGTGGGTCGGGCGCAGTGATCGGCAGGCTATGTGGGCGGTCCATGCGGCGAGGTGGGGCAGTGGCAGGGTGGTGCGGGTGCGGCAGCCGGGGCAGCGGTGCCAGTGGCGGAGCCAGTCGGCGGTGTGGGTGTGGAAGAGGCGTGTGTAGTGGTGGGCCACGCGGATGTCGTTGCTGTACAGGTGGTCGGGTCGTTCTTGTGTGTTGCAGGAGTGGCAGACGGGGGCGCGGACGTAGCCGTGTTCGTGGCAGTGGTCGAGTACGGCGGCGGGTGCGGTGCGGCAGACGGCGCACGTCCATCCGGCCACCTTGCGGGAGGTGCCGGGTTTCCTGCTGAGTACCGAGTACAGGTGGCCTTTCAGTTCCTCGTTGTACGGGCGCAGTGGGGTGGTGGGGCAGTCGGGGCTCGTCGTCTGCCGGCCGTCGGCGGCGCGGGCCTGCCGAGGGTGGGAGGGCGGCTCGGTGGCGGTTGCGCTTTTCTGGCAGGTCAGCGCGGCTTTCAGCCACTGCGTTTCGGTGTGCTCGGCCGCGTCCAGCAGTCTGACCACGGCGCGCGGCAGCCACCATGTCCGCCTCGTCCGGTCGTGGGTTTGTTCCACGAGGATCCGCCGCCAGTCGATCCCCGCCAGATGGTACGGTCGGCCGTCTTCACGTCGGGCTGCCCGCTCGGGGGCGCCCAGCTCCTGCAGTTCTTGGGTGATGCGTCGGCGCCATCGCAGCGGCGTTCCCTCCGTGTGCTCCTGCTGCGGCGCGTCACGGAACGGACCGATGCGGACCAGGTCCTGGCGGTCCATCTCCACCGCGTTCAGTTCCGCTGCCGCCCGGCGCACCTCGGTCTCCGGAACACGCCACTGGCCGCCGCCTGCCTTCACCGTCGCCACCACACGACCACCGAGCAGGACGTAGCCCGCCCGGGCATCGGCGGGAGAGCAGGTGAACGCCGCAGAAGCCGTCGGCACAGCGCTGTCGGTCGTCAAGCCGGCCCACAGAGCGTCCGCGGCGCCCAGAGTGATCAGGCCGCCCGTGCGGCCCGGGATGACACGCTCTGACATACCCACAGGCTAACGGCCGGCAGCGCGGCAGCGACCTCCCCGTTGCCGGGGTTCCGTTCGTCTTGGACGGTACCTCCTGCTGGGCGAGGACGACGCCGTCCGTGTGCAGGGCGGAGACGAGGTGGACTCGGGTGCCGTCAGGGCGGAGTGTTCCACGCAGGGTCTTTCCGTCCACGGTCCGCACCGGTGAGAGCTTCCAGTGCGGGGTGACAGGTTCCGACGGCAGTGTGGTCATGGCGGATGTCACTGTGCAGAACGGCCAGGGTGAGTTCGACTGGTGTCTTCAGGTCAAGCGGAGGCCGGGCGGCGACCGGCGAGGCCCGGGCATCGCACGGCCCGGGGGACCAGCACGTCGTGTCGGGCGCCACCACACACGTGGCCGGACCCCGATGCGGGCGTCTGCGACAGCCCAGCGGTGAAGGCATTGCACCTCGCTCGATTCCCCGGCGCCTTGTGGCCGCATCCACTCGTCGTGACGAACTCGCCGTCGAAGCGACGGTGCGGGACCCTAGCCGGCCGAGTGCACCCTCATCACGCGGATGCCGCGTCGCTGGAGCTTCGCGACGGTGTAGTGGCGTCGCTGCCATGCGCGGAGGGATCCACCGACCAGCTCCTCGGCATCCTCGCGGCGAAGGTGTCTGTGCCTGTTGTTGACGAGTTGCGGCTCGTAGCCGGGCACCACGTGGAAACCGTGGACCTCGGTGAACGACTCGCCGAACGTGCCGGCGGGAAAGTAGGTGACCCAGCGAGCGTGGTCGTCCAGCCGGCTGGGGTGGACGCCGGGCCGGCCGAGCACCAGGTTCGCCACGATCGCTGTGACCTCCGGGCACTTGTTGGTGATCGAGGCGATGGGGTCGTTGGCCAGGTCGCCCATGATGACGATCGGCTTCCGTACGTTCTCGGGGCGGAAGACCCGGACGTGGTAGTTCGCGTGGCCGTACCAGTCCGGTGACCGGTAGGGCAGCGCGTGCTGGTCGATCACCAGGACCGCCTCGTCGACCAGCGTGGGCTCGGAGGTGCGACGGAACAAGCTCATGTCCGTTTCCTCAGCACTGTCGTGATCTCGGCACCCACGTCCTCGGTGAGCGTCCCTTCGCAGGGGATGCCGAGGCTTTCCGCGAGCTGTCGGCCGTGCAGGTCGACGGCAGCCTCGGAGAGCTCCGCGAACGCCACGCCCGCGACCCGTGCCCGGCGCCACGCGGTGGCGGCCGTGACGGCACCGGCGACCGCCGAAGGCCACCACACGGCGCCCACGGCGACATAACCGACGGCCCATGCCATCAGTCTGGCCGCGGCAGCGAGCCTGGCGCGGGACGTGACGATCTCGGCACGTACGTCCTCGGCCAGAATGAGCCAGACACGCGGCCACGCGGAGGTGATGTCGAGCCTGTAGGCGCTCCAGAGGCGTGTGTCGACGGCGGCGATACGGTCGCCGAGCCAGAACGGGTGGTCGGGTGCCGTGAGACCGATCCGGTTGCGCCGGGCGTTGAACTCCCGGGCCCGTGCAGCGGCCGCCGCCGCTTCGGGAGTGCCCTCCACCCTGGCGGCCTCCAGCAAGGCGTGGTTGAAGGCCGCGTGTGCCTCTTCCCAGTGCCGTCGGCGCCGGTCGGCGAGCCATCGGGGACGGGTCGCGAGCCACAGCCGCTCCACCGTCACGCCCAGCCCGGTGGCGGCCAGACCCAGAGCCGCCGAAGCGGCCAGCAGTCCGGCGAGGAGGAGGATGAGCGTGCCGGTGTTGCGCAACGCGGGCTCGGCCGACAACTCGTTGAGCCGGGTGAGCAGCAGGCCGGTGTCGTGCCAGCGCCGGTGCCCGAGCGTCACGCCGACGGCCGCCACGCTCATCAACAGCACACTGGGCCCCAGCATCAGGGCGATCCAGCGCTCAGCCAGCTTCCCGCTCAGCGCCTCGAGGAACCTGGTCACGACCGCAGCCTCGTGACCGCCATCGGCTGCCGGAGCGCCACACAGAACACCGGCTCCGCGCCCGGCGCCTCGACCCGTGCGCAGACACCGGCGGGGCACGCCAGCACCTCGAGCACGCGGTGCCCGTCGCCCGCGCCGGGGAACCGCTCGTACGAACGAACCGGGCTCAGCCCCGCAGCGTGCCCTGCCCTCAGAAGAAGGATCTCCAACTCGTCGAAGGAGTCGGCAAGTTCGTCGAGCGCCACGCCGTCACGCACCCGGCTGACGATCGACTCGGCGAGCACCCTGACCTCTGGCGAGGTCCGTACCGCGTCGGTATCGTCGGCCAGACGTCGGCACAACACGGCCAGTTGGTCAGCGGTCATCTCAGTGAGGATAGTTACGGAGTGACGAGCCCGACACCCTTCGACAGTGAGATCGAACGGAACAGGCGCCAGGCGGCGCAGGGTTCGGTGAACGCGATGTACGCCCTGGCCATGGGGTTGCGCGACCGCTACGGGTACACGGCTGATCCGGCCGACCTGCTGGAAGGGATCACGCAGTTGCGGACCGCGATCGGGTATGTGCCGGATCACCCGATCAGGCACCCCTTGCGGGTCGGCTTGAGCTTGTTGTTGCAAGATCACTTCCTGTGCTTCCGTGATGTGTCGGCGTTGCACGAGGCTCTGGCCGGGTGCGACGAGTCGCTCCCGCTGCTGGACCGGGAGAACCGGTTGGTGGCGGCGATGGTGCGGGGAGAGACGCTGATCCTGCTGGCCGAGCACACCCGCGAGACCGCGTACGTGGCAGAGGCCGTCGAGTCGGCGTCACGGCTGCCGCGCGTACCGGCCACCCAATACGTGCTCGGCAAGGCCCTGTACATCCGGTACGAGCTGACCCGCGACCACGCCGCCCTCGTCGATGCGGCCCGCGTCCTGGAGGAGAGCGTCCGCGCGACGTCCGTGGACGACCCGGACTACGCGGTGCGGCTCAACCAGTTGGGTGACGTACTGCAGCGATCCGCGGAGCACACGGGCGACGAATCCGTGCGGGAGACCGCCGTCCGGTACTTGCGGGATGCGATGGCACGCACACCGAGCGACTCGCGCGCGCTGCTGGAGAACAAGGTCGACCTCGCCGCCGCGTTGCGGGACCGCGGCAGGAAGACCGGTGACGTCGCCGCGTCACGGGAGAGCGTGGCCCTGTTGCGCGAGGTGCTCGAGGCGACCCGGCCGGATGAGCACGTGTGGGAGAACCGCTGCGAGAACTATCTGATCGCCGTGCAGGACCTCGTCGCGCAGACCGGCGAGATCGACGTGCTGGACCGGGCCGTGGAGATCGGCCGGGTAACGCGTGGCGGGGGTGGCGGGCTGGGCATGATCTCCCTGCTGCTGGGGCTGCTGCACAACGAACGGTTCCTGCACACGGGTCTGGAACGTGACCTGGGCCAGGCGATCGCCGCGTACACCGAGGTCGTCGAGACGGTGCCGTACGGCGAACGGACCCACGCCGTGGCGCTGGGCAACCTGGGCCGGGTCTGGTTCTCCGAGTACGAGTTCAGGGGCGACCCGGAGGCGTTGCGCCGGTCCGTCACGGCGCTGGGCAGCGCCGTCCGGGCGAGTGCTCCCGACACGACGGAGCGTGGCGAGAGCCAGCTCAACCATGGCGGCGTCCTGTTCGCCCAGTACGAACTCACCCAGGACCCCGGGGTTCTGGCCTCCGCGGGCCGAGCCTTCCGTGAGGCGGCGGAGATCGAGGCGCTGCAGCCCATGGCGCGGACCAAGGCCGCACGCGCATGGGCGCACACCGAGGCCGAGGCGGGACGCTGGGACCGGGCCCGGGACGCCTACGCGTTCGCGGTCGGACTGCTGCCGCTCGTGGCGCCGCGGCGTCTTGCCCGTGTGGACCAGCAACGAATGCTGGCGGAACTCGACGGCCTCGCCGCCGACGCGGCCGCGAGCGCCTTGCGGGCGAACGACCCGCAGACGGCGGTGCGTTTGCTCGAACTCGGCCGCGGCTTGCTCGGCGGACAGGTGCTGCAGAGCCGCAGCGATCTGTCCCGCCTGCACGTGACGGCACCCGAGCTCGCGGAACGACTGGGCGCCGCGTTCGACCGGCTGTCCCCGACCGGGCACCTCATGGGCACCGCGGCGGACGAACGGCACGACCTGGACGTCCGGTTGCGGCACCTGCTCGACGAAGCGCGGGCGCTGCCGGGGTTCGCGGACTTCCTCGCCCCACCGGACCTCGACGAGCTGCTGGAGTCCGCCGCGGACGGGCCGGTGGTGCTGATCAACGTGAGCAGATACCGCAGTGACGCGTTGATCGTCCGTCCATCGGGGGTCACCGTGGTCGAGTTGCCGGGAGTGACGCCGGACTCCGTGGCGGGCCAGGCGGCCACCTTCGGTGCCGCGCTGGCCGCGTCGGCCCGGCCGGGTGCGGGCGAGACCGATGCCCAGATCACCGCCGCGGGAGTGCTCGGGTGGCTGTGGGACTTCGTCACCGAACCCGTACTGAAGCGACTCGGGTACACCTCCCCGCCGTCGGATGCCTGGCCACGGGTCTGGTGGTCGCCGGTGGGACAGCTGGCGTTGCTCCCGATCCACGCGGCCGGCCGCTTCCCGGACGACGCGTCCGTCCTCGATCGGGTGGTGTCGTCGTACACGCCGACGTTGCGGGCGTTGCGGCACGCCAGGGCGCGGCACACCCGGGCGGGCGACGACCTGGTGGTCGTGGCGGTGGAGGACGCGACGGGGGCGCGGCCACTGCGCGGTGTGGGGCGGGAGGCGAGCAGGATCGCCGCACTGACCCGGGCCACGCGGCTGGACGGCGCGGAGGCGACGGCCGACTCGGTCCGAGCCGCACTGGCGTCCCACACGTCGGCGCACTTCGCGTGTCACGCGGCGAGCGATCCCGACGATCCGTCGGCCGGCCATCTGCTGCTGCACGACGGGCCGCTCTCTGTGCTGGACGTGTCCGCGCTCGACCTGTCCGGTGTCCGGCTCGCGGTGCTGTCGGCGTGCGAGACATCCCTCGGCGCCCACCGGGTCCCGGACGAGAGCCTGCACCTGGTGTCGGCGTTTCAGCTCGCCGGCTACCCGCAGGTCGTCGGCACGCTGTGGCAGGTCAACGACCTCGTCGCCCGGATGGTCGCCGTGGACCTGCATGAGAGCGTCTCGGCGGGCGAGGACGTCGCGACGGCGCTGCACCACGCGGTACACCGCTGCCGCGAGCGTTTCGACAAGACCCCGACGCTGTGGGCCGCGTACCTCCATTCCGGTCAGTGACCGGCGACTTGCCCGCGGCGGGATGTGACCGAGACAGGGAGAGACATGCCGTTCTGGAAAAAGAAGCCGAAGACCACGAACCATTACATCGGGGACTTCGGCAGCGCCGAGATCAATGTGACCGAGCGGCGAGGCGAGCTGCCCCTCATCGAGATCAGGCTGTCGGTGACGGCGGAGTACGCCCACGGGCTCGACTTCCAGCGCAAACGCGAGGAACTCGGCCCGAACCACCCGGAGACGCTGCACGCCCTGCACGTGTACGCGGTCGCGCTGGGAGAGCAACCCGGCAGGCAGGACGAGGCCGTCGCACTGCTGGAGTGGCTGGCCGCAGCCCGCGCGGACGACCAGGAGAACAGGCTGCTGACGTTGAACGACCTGACCAGGATCCTGCAGGACGGCGGCAACCCCGCCCGCGCCGAAGAGTGGTTGCGCGAGGCCCTGTCAGGCTGGGAGCGACTGCGCGGCCAGGACGACGCCCAGACGTTGCAGATCGCGTCGAACCTGGCGAGAGCTCTGCTCGACCTCGGCCGCAGGGAGGAGGCGGAAGGGCTGATGCGGGACACGGTCTTCCGCCGTACCCGTACGCTCGGCGCCGCCCATCCGGACACCTTGATCAGCAGGAACAACCTGGCGGGAGCATTACGCGGCTCCCCCGCCCGGCTCACCGAGGCGGAAGGCATGTACCGGGCGATGCTGGCCGACATCGACGGCACGACCGACCTGAGCATGACCGTGCAGAACAACCTGGCCGCCGTACTCACCCACCAGGGCAAACACGCCGAGGCGCTGGAGATGTACGGCCACTTGATCGACGCCCGCTCGCGGCGGCAGGGCGACGACCACCAGAACACCTGGAGGGCCAGGAGCAACTACGCCGCCGTGCTCACCAAGCTCGGCCGCGTCACCGAGGCCGAGCAGCGGCTCACCGAAGCGCTCGATGGCTGCCGACGGGTCTTCGGCCCGCGGCACTCCACGACCCTCGGCGCGCAGGTCGACCTGGCGGCGACGAAGGCCAACCAGGGCCGAACGCAGGAGGCGGTTCCCTTGCTGCGCGACGCGATCGACGGCTATCGGAGCACCCATGGCCCGAACCACCCACGTGTACGCGAACTCAGCGACATCCTCGGGCAGTTGGGTGGATGAAGGCGCCCGCTCTCTGGCTGGCCGACGTCACATGGCCGCGAGCGCCACGAACGTGACCCACTCGTCCCGGCCGACCCGCAGCACGGGCCCGTCGCCCACGGCCTTCGAGTCCCGTACGTACACGGTGTCCGAGTCGGCGGCCATCTCCACGCAGTCGCCGCCGCTCGTTCCGCTGTAGCTGCTCTTGAACCAGGCGAGTTCGCGGGACTGCTCAATTCCCTGATCGGTGCTCATAGCTCCCCTGCCATGTGCTCGACGAGACGGGAGGACTCCTCGGTGTCGAGGGCCTGAGTGCGCAGCATCCCATACCGCAGCCAGAACTCACTGACCTCATGCCGGTCGGACCGGACGCTCACGACGTCCTGTGCCTCGATGTAGACGAACTGTTTGCGATCGGTCGACTCGACCAGCACCATCGGCCCGTTGAGTCCGCTGTGGGCGCCTCGGATCGTGGGCATGATCTGGAGCTCGACGTTGCGCATCCTCGAGCACGTCAGCAGATGCTCCATTTGTCCCTGCATCACGGCAGTGCTGCGCACCACACGTCGGATCGCTGCTTCCTCCACGATGAACACGAAGACCATGGGTGGGCATGTGCGACTCAACAGCGCCTGACGGGCAAGACGAGCCGCCACCCTCTGCTCGACGACGTCATCGGACAAGGGAGGAAAATGCGCTTCGAGCAGCGCCTGGGCGTATGCCTCGGTCTGCAGCAACCCGGGGACCAACAGAGGATCGTAGGAGAACCTGCTCACCGCCTCGGATTCCAGCAGGGCGAAGTCCTGGAAGAAGACGGGAAGTTTCGCCCGGTCCACATCGTCCTGGAGTACCCGCAGTGCCCCGCCCGCGTCCAGCGCACGCTCCGCGGCCTCCGTGAAGGCCGCCTTCGCCGGTCTCCGTCCCTGCTCGACGGAGGCGACCTGCTCCAGGGAGTAGTCGATCGCCTCCGCGAGGCCCTGCTGGGTGAGGCCGGCGCGTTCGCGGAAGAGGCGGACGAGCTTGCCGTAGGCGCTCCAGACCGCGGGGTGTTCCTTCTCCGGACTGCGCCGGCCGGTGGTCCCGCAGTCCCGCTGGGTCGTCCTGCTCATCGCGCCCCCGTTCTGTGCAGTGGTCCGTCGTGACGGCAACGACCGGTGAGCCGTTCCGGCTACGTGCTTCGGCCCGTACACCTGCCGTACGAAGCCGTACAGCGGCCGTACCGCGCACCCGGGTACGGAAGTCCGACCTCGTCAGGCTATATGCGTGACGAGACGGTTACTCCATGAAGTCGCACAACCTCGCCACTGAACCACCCACCCGCGTCCCGCAGTTCACCATCCGCCTCAGCAGCACCAGACGCGGAGCCCGTCTCGCACGACGCCTCGCCGGCCAGCAGCTCGCGGCCTGGGGGATTCCGTACGACTCCGAGACGTCACAGGCCCTCGCCCTCGTCACGGCCGAGTTGGCATCCAACGCCATCACCCACGGGCACTGCCCCGGTCGGGACTTCCGGCTGACGCTTCTGCTGCTGCCCGAGCACGGTGTCGCCCGCGTCGAGGTGACCGACACCCGCCCGGAGCGCGCCCTGTGTGACCCGGCGGCCGAACCGGTACCGCCCGACGCCCCGTCGGGGCGTGGACTGCTGCTCGTGGCCGAGTATGCCGAACGATGGGGGTGGATGGTCCGCGACGCATATACGAAAACTGTCTGGGCGGAGGTGCAGTGGTCTGCTTGACTCCAGTCGCGCGGACGGCCGGGCCGGGGGAGGGTCAATACATGCGCGCCCTCCGCGTGGAGGAAGGGCCCAAGGATTTCGCGACGGCCAAGGTGCCTTTGCTGGAATGGTGGGTGCGACGGAACGGGGCCGGAGCGTGCTCATGGTCCGCGACGCGGCCATAGACTCCGCGCCATGGAAGAGATCTTCAGGCTGAGTGAGATCCGGTGTCCGTCGGGAACCCTGGTCGTTGTGGACGGCGGTCATCTGGGGCTGTGGAGCGGAGAGCGGTCGCCTGCGGAGATCGACCCGGCTCTGCTCGGCGTGTACGACACGGAGACGGCTGCCGATGTCCTCGGCTCGGTCGACTTCGCCGTGGTCGGCCCGGACGCCTCGGCAGCGGTCCGCAGCTTCGGTCGGCAGCCCGGCGCAGTGCTCCACGACATCCCGGCCTCCCGGGCGGCAGGACTGGGGACGATGTTCGAGGACCACTGCCGAGCCGCAGGGTTGGACGCCCGCCTGGAAGCGATGCCGAGCCGGGAACCACATGCCCAACGCGCGCGGCGGACCGCCGCCGAAGGCGGCGGCGGTTTCCAGATGTTCGGGGTTCCCGTCGTCGCGGTGGGCGGGATGCCCCGCGACCGTCATCTGCCGGTACTCGCCTCGCGGGCCGACGGCGGCGACGGTGCCGGCCCGCACTGGTCCGAGATACGCGTTCAGGTGAGCGATGCCCGGCTGGAGTCGTCCATGCCGCTGGGTGACGTCGGCGTCGACTGGGCCCGGGTCCTCTTCGGCGATGCCGACGCATTGAGTGTCTGGCAGCACGACGAGCCGGTCGACGGACTGGCCGATGTCGCGTTCTGGGGTGCCGCCGCGGACGAAGCCGCGGCGCTCTTCGAAGCTCCGGAGCTGGGTGAGCCGGGTGAGGACGGTGTCCGAGGATGGACCGGGCTGGCCATGGCGGAGGCGGTGGAAAAGGCTCGCGCCGTGATGAGTTGGAAGGAGGAGACCGGACGCCGCATGATGGTGGACTTCCGGCCGCATTCCCACCACTGGCAGGTCATGCGGCAGGTTCGCGCCTCTGAATGCGAGGCCGGGGCCGTGGACATCGGTGACGCCCGACTGCTCTGCGCGATGACGACCTGGGGTGACGGCTACTTCCCCGTGTCGGCCGACCTGGACGCATCGGGTTCCGTGGTCGCCGTGCGGGTGAGCTTCTCCGAGGTGCTCAAGTAGCTGTTCACGCCCCGTGCAGCCGTCTCAGTACGGGACGATCCTGACGGCCGAACCGCAAGACGGGCCGAGTGCGCCGAACGGTGGGGTTGCTGAGATTCGTTGCGTGATGTCGCTCGACCCGATCCCTGAGCTGCGGCGATGCCCCGGCAACAGGCGGCTTCACTCGAAGATCATTAGTAACCGTCCCACCGCCCCGGCGTCCGGCCGAGTCACCAGGGGATAACGGCGAGGGCTTCCACCTCCAGCATGAGCTCCGGCCGGTACAGGGCGGCCACCTGTACTGCGGTACTGGCCGGCGGACGCGCGGTGTCGATGTGGGCGTCGCGGACGGCCCGTACCTCCGGCAGTATGGCGACGTCGGTGACGTAGAAGGTGAACTTGGCGACCTCGGCGAACGTAGCGCCGCCTGCCGCCAGGCAGCGTCGCAGGTTCTCGAAGACCTGACGGGCCTGAGCGGCGGCGTTGCCCTCCCCGACCACATTTCCCTGTTCGTCCAGTGCGACCTGTCCGGAGATGACGACCAGTCGGCCTTCGCCCACAACCACGTGGCTGTAGCCATTCCCTGGGGCGACCCCGTCAGGCGGAATGTGAGTGAGCATGGTCTCTTCTGACTCGTCTGACACAGGTGTCCTCCTCGAACGACAGTTGGTGAGGCAACGGTATATGGCAGCAACTCGTATCATCTCGCGGCTCGTTGGGCCGCGTGCTCAGCATGCGCCGCGCCTGGTGCCGCCAGCGTGGCAGGCCGCGTCCTCGCGCACGTGACGACGGGGGACGGCCTATGCGCGAGGCAGGCCCGGGGTGGGGAGGAACAGGGCGCGAGCGAGGGCGGAGGCCATCTGGGCCGCGTAGTCGGGCAGTTGACGGGAAGCCCAAGCGGCGGCCAGGTCGAGGAAGTCGGCCAGGTCGCGCTCCGCTCCGGCCAGCAGGCGAGCCCTTCGTCAGGGCACTCGTACGCCGCGACGTGCCCTGACTTTCTTGGGCTGACGTACGCGTCGTTCAGTCCCGTGCGCCGCGGATCGTCCGTCCGATCGAGAGCGCCGGAAGGTCCTCGGACGCCCGACAGAGGGCAGGGAGCTCTCTGACGGTCGGCGGGAAGTCCGTATGCCGGGGATACGTGCTTCTGCCGGCTTCAGTTGCCCCAACCGCTGGATACGGTAGGGAGCTTCGGGTGGCATAAGCCACCGCAGCCCCAGAGGCGAACGCACTTGACGAACCGTCAGCTCATGTCGAGTCATTACTCCGAGCCCGCAATCCATGAGGCGTGGAGCCTGCCTGCCGCCGATACCTCGCGGGGCTATCGTGCTCTGTCGTGGACGGTCGGGTCGGCCGGCGAACTCGCGGTCCTGGTGGTCCACAGGCGGTACCTGGAGCACAACTTTTCCGTCAAGGGATGGATCGGGTGGAGACCGAAAGGTCCGTTCGACCCCGAACTGGTCACCATCACGGGGCAGGAGGAGCAGCGCACGCCCCTGGTGAACATCCGGCTACGGCCCAGCCACCTGGCTCTGCTTCCGGATTACCGTTTCCTGTTGGTCGGCGGCCGTACGTTCCCGAGCGGGCCCGGAGGCGTCTGGATGCCCAACGCCGTGGCGTCGGTGAAGTGACCAGCTGTCCCAGCCCCGTCCACTCCCCGGACGGGTTCGCGGTCCGCGGCAACCGTGCAGTGCTGAGCCGCCGCGACCACAACCAGCGGACCGTCGAACTCGTACACGCCGAACTCGACGGCGGCGGCTGGGCCGTGACCAGTCGCCGCAGAATCGAGGTGTCCGGGCGCGTCGTCCTGCGGTGCGGCCAGGGCCGCGACGGCGTCCTGTGGCTCCGCACCGGCGACACCTGGCTGCGCACAAGGGCGTGACCCATGGTGTCCGGGCAACTTTCGCCGGTCCTGTTCCCGTTCCTGGTCCTCGCCCACGTCGGCCGCGAGCCCATGGCAGGTAGCCGGGAAGCGAAGACGGGTCCAGGGGGCCACGCTACCTATTGTGAACTGAGTGCACGGGGTGCATGCTGGACGGGGGTGTATCGTTGTCGTCGGAAGGGCACACGTGATCAGGGGACCGGCAGACCTGGACCGGCGTGTGCTGCGTACGCCGGGCAGGCCGGCGGATTCCATCTCGGCCGACCCGTTGCTGACGATCCGGAAGGCCTGCTACGCCGCCGTGTCGAAGCGGACCTTGTCCACCATCGTTCTGCCATCGGATTCGGATCACCGGGCTCGAGCGGTACGGCTTGATCGAGTTGACGGCCCGTCATGCCGACTGTCACGGTAAATCGTACTGGAACAACCAGGAACAACAGGGGAGAAGATGGGGCGGCATTACACCGCGTCGAAGAGTCGCTCACAGGGGCGAGGCGGGTGGTCCGTGGTCTTCCGACACCCAGGCCGTCTCGATCCGGCAACCGGCAACCCAGGGCGTCGTGTCCGACGAGAACTGGGGACGAGTGTCGACACGGAGGCTGATGTTCTAGTCAGCCAGTTGAATCAGATTCTTCAGGACGAGGCGCTGTGGGAGCCACAGGTTCGGTCCAAGGCGATGGCTTTGTACGACACTCGGGTCGTCGACGTGTTTTACGACGACCTTGAGCCGCCACACACGGACTTCAGAGCCCTTCGTGAGGAGCTCCTGCCCCTGCCGACCCAAGCTGATGGGTACCGCCACGTACTCTTGTTGGGCACGACGGGTGCCGGCAAGACCACGGCGGTGAGGCAGCTGCTCGGGACCGACCCCGGCGTTGAGCGTTTTCCGTCCACGTCGACAGCCAAGACCACGGTGGCAGACACCGAGATCGTTCCAGCGGCAGACGGACCCTACCGTGCGGCGGTCACTTTCGTCGCCAGGGACGAAGTGGTCGATCACCTCACGGACAATGCTGTCGCGGCGGCGCTGGCGATCTTTCAAGGTGCGTCGGACCGGGATGCTCTCAGGCGTCTTCTGGATCACGTGAACCAGCGCTTTCGTTTCAGTTACACCCTTGGTCGACCGGTGCTGCCGTCTGATGACGATGACGACGATGTGCCGGACGACGAGGACGAGGTGAGCGAAGGCTCGCCGGCGCTTGAAGCCGACGAGCTTTCTGTCATCGACCCTGACGCGACTACTGCCATGCTCCTCAACGCCGTATCCGAGCTGCGAAGGATCGTCACGGAGCAGAAGGAGGGTTCCCTTTCGGATCTGCAGCCGCGTGAGGGTGACGACGAGGGCGTCATTGCGGAGATCCTGGAGGAGGCTCTTGACTTCCAGCTCCGCCGGTTGGAGGAGTTCCACCGCATCGTCGACGACATGCTTCATGAGATCGAACTCCGGTTCGCGCTTCTGAGCGAGGGTGAGCTGCGGCGGACACGTCAGGGATGGCCGCTCACCTGGACACTCTCGACAGAGGATCGTGGTGCGTTCCTCAAGGCCGTGACCTGGCTGTCCAGCAACTACGCTCCACTCTTTGGGCGACTGCTCACACCGCTCGTCAACGGGATCCGGGTAGTCGGGCCCTTCATTCCGTCGTGGGCGGACGCGCCGCAGCCGTTGGTGCTCATTGATCTCGAAGGCCTCGGCCATACGCCGAAGTCGGCGTCCACACTCTCCACCGATCTGGCCAAGCGAATCGGCGAAGTCGATGCCATCCTTCTGGTGGACAATGCCACCGCTCCGATGCAGGCGGCTCCCGCAGCCGCCTTGAAGGCCATAGCGGTCTCGGGCAACACGAACAAGCTGCACTTCCTGTTCACCCACTTCGACCGCATGAGAGCCGACAACCTGCCGACCTTCGTGGACCGAGAGGAACACGTCCGCGCCTCGGCCGAGAACATGCTCAGCTCCATCGGGGAGGAGCTGGGGCAGATCGCGGAGCGAGGAATCCGTCGGCGGCTTGAGCAGCGCTGTTTCTTCGTCGGAGGAATGCACAAGGTTCTACGAGCCACCAGCAACAGCGGTCGGCGCACCATCAGTCAGCTGGAGAGGCTGTCCCAGCAGCTGGTTGCCGGTGAAGAGCCGGTGGCACTCGGGCCGGCCAAGCCGGTTTTCGACCGGACGTGCCTCGCCGTGGCCGTGGCCGAAGCGACACGGAACTTTCACGCCAGGTGGCGGGGCTCCCTCGGCCTCGAACACAACCGATCGGCACCGAAAGAACACTGGACCCGGGTCAAGGCCCTTTCCCGTCGACTCGGGGAATGGGGGCAGGACGAGTACGACACGCTGAAGCCGGTTGCTGAGCTCCGGAACGAGCTGCAGAAGCAGACCTTGCTGCTGCTTGAGCGTCCTGTGCGCTGGGAGGGGGGATCCCCGACCGGCGATGAGCGGGAGGCGATCATCCAGGAGATTGCCAAGGCCGTGACCGCCAGGCTGCACGCTCTGACGGAACAACGGATCAAGACGGACGTCCAAGACGCCTGGCTGGAAGCCTTTCGCCAGCAGGGGACCGGTTCCAGCGTCACCCGGGCGAAAATCATTGACGCCAAGGTGCTCGAGTACGGCGCTCCGATCCGCGATGTCACTGCTTCGTCCGATGGCGGCGCTTTGTTGCAGGCCATGTCCGATCTCGTGGAGCAGGTGGCCGAGGAGGACGGACTGTTCTCTTGGAACGGTCGTCGTCCATGAGCCGCTGAACGGCCGAAGACGCGTTCGCCGGATGTGTCCCCGCCCAGCGGGAAGGGATCCCCTGGCCCGGCCGCCGCCGTGCGGCTGTCACCCTCGGGTGCTTCCGGATCGGGGAAACCGGCACAATACGCGATGTGAACGGACGTGAAGCAGACCTGGCAGACACTCTTGGCACGTACGAGACCCCGACCCTCGAGTTCAAGCGCACGGCCAAGCGGGACGGGAAGCGCGGAGATGCCATCGGCAACGCCGTCTGCGCCATGGCCAACGACCTGGCCGGCAAGGGCGGCGGAGACATCCTCGTCGGAGTGGCGGACGACGGCAGCCCGACCGACGACGTGGACGTCAGCGACCGGGCTCTGCTGGCGCTGACCGACCTACGGGACGACGGACGGATCCTGGACCGGCCGTCCTTCACCGTGCAGGCCGCCGTCTACCGGGGAAAGCCCGTGGTCCACATTCATGTCGAGGCGTCGGCCGCACTCCCCGTGCGCTTCGAGGGCGTGGTCTGGGTCCGCCCAGGCCCCACCACCCGTAAGGCGACGCGCGAGGACGAACGCGTTCTCACCGAACGGCGCAGGGCCGGTGACGGTCCCTTCGACTCCCGGCCTGTGCCGCGCTCGACTCTCGACGACCTGGACCTTGATCTGTTCAGGCAGGCGTATCTGCCGTCGATGGTGGGGCCTGAGGTCATCGAGGAGAATGGGCGCCCGGTGGAGGTGCAGCTCTCCTCGCTGCACCTCACGAGCCCTGAAGGCCGACCGACAGCTCTGGGGCTGCTCACGGTCGGGCTCGACCCGAGCAGCCGCATCCCCGGGGCGTATGTGCAGTTCGTCCGGTACCAGGGCCTGGACCTCGACGCGCCTGTGGCCGACGATCAGGAACTTCGCCAGAACCTTGTGGGCGCGGCTGCCCGGCTCGAACCTCTGCTGCGCAGCAACCTACGCACCCGCCTTGTCGAGGACGGATTCCGGGAGACGCCGCAGCCGGACTATCCCCTGGAAGCTCTGCGTGAGGTGACCATGAATGCGCTGATGCATCGCAACTACGAAACGTCTTACGCGCCAGTCCGTATCGCGTGGTTCGACGACCGGATCGAGGTGACCAATCCCGGCGGACCGTACGGGCAGGTGAATGACGGCAACTTCGACCGCGTCACCGACTATCGCAATCCGTCTCTCGCGGCCGCAATGAAGGGACTCGGATACGTGAACAGGTTCGGGCGCGGCATCGGGCGGGTCCAGGCGGCGCTCGAGCGCAACGGGAATCCGCCTGCGGAGTTCCAGGTCGACGACTCGTCGTGGGCCGTCACGCTCTGGAGGGCTTCATGAAGCGGACGTCCATCGCGCTGTTCAACAACAAGGGCGGGGTGGGAAAGACGACACTCACCTATCACCTGGCGCACATGTTCCGAAGGATCGGGCTCACGGTGCTGGCCGTCGATCTCGATCCTCAGGCGAACCTCACCTCGATGTGTCTGGACGAGACCGAGATCGAAGAGCTGTGGGAGAACAAGTCCGAACTCATCGCACAGGGAGCCGCGCGGTCGGCACTGCCGGGAACCGGACGGGTACGTAGTGGGCAGACCATTGCCGACGCGGTGCGGCCGATCCTGGAGGGCACAGGAGACGTCGCGCCTGTTGAGCCGGCCAGACTGCAGGACGGGCTGTGGCTGCTGGCGGGCAGCCTCGACCTGAGCCGTTTCGAGGACAAACTGTCCAGCGAATGGTTCAAGACCTTCGCGGGGGACATCGCGGCGATCCGCACCACCACCGCGTTCCACCGCGTCATGGAGCAGGCCGCTGTTGACGTCCAGGCCGACATCGTGCTGATCGACGTGGGGCCGAACCTCGGTGCGATCAACCGGTCCGCGCTCATCGCGGCGGACACCGTACTCATGCCGCTCGCCGCGGACCTCTTCTCGTTGAAGGGACTGAGCAACCTCGGTCCGACGCTGCGTGACTGGCGGAGGGACTGGCAGCAGCTCGTCCTTCCCCGCGTTCCGGCAGGCTTCTCCGCCCCGCGCGCCGAGATGCGACCGCTGGGGTATGTGATCATGCAGCCCGAGATGCGACTGGACCGGCCGGTCAAGGCGTACGAGCGGTGGCTGGAGCGTATCCCCTGGGTCTACTCGGCTGCCGTGCTGGATGAAAGCCCCAAGGCGCGTGGCGACGACAGCCACAGGATCGCCACGCTACGCAACTACCGCAGTCTCATGCCCCTCGCTCACGACGCGCGGAAGCCCATGTTCGACCTGAAGGCGGCCGACGGCGCGCTCGGCAGTACGCAGAAGTATGTGCAGACCTGCTATCGGGAGTTCCGGGGGCTGGCCGAAGGAGTGCTGGCCCGCGCGGAGGAGCTGGTCACGGAGTGATCGACCGGTATCCGCGGCCGGCAATGCCGAACACGGCCCGATCCCCGATGGCGCCTGCTGTCGAGATATGGATGGTCCTTGACCATGTCGAGGGTCGACCTCGATCCGTCCGGTAGACCGATCCGGAGGCATGTCCCGACAAGGGCCTGGGGCCGGTCGGTGGTGTTGGTCGCGCCGCCGACCACCGGCACTCAGGCAGGACAGTCGGCCTCGGTCGTGGTCGAGCCCCAACGGATCATCGCGTAGCCGGACGCGCCGACCTCGGCCACGACATATCGGGAGTAGGACCATGCCGTGCCCGCACTCTCCCTCTCGCGCACAAGAGCCCGGCATGCTTCACCAGCGGCCATGGCGGCCCATGTCTCCTTCTGTCTCTGCTTCCACATCAGGTAGTTCGACCATACGTACATCGCCGAGTTCGCGGGGTCGAAGCCGACGCTGATGTCGTCGTGGCCGAGTACCCACTGGGTGCCGAGCGTCGGGCGCATCCCATTGGTCCGCTCGATGATCTTCTTTGCGACGCGGTCCGCGATCCGTATCTCGGCCCTGTCGGTGCTGGGGATCACCGCCGCTGCGAGGCCGTCCCCGTCGGGCTCCCAATTCAGCGCGGCGCCGGAAACCTCCTCGGTACCGTCCCCGGCAGCCGAGCTGCACTCCGTGTCAGCGACGAAGTCCTCCTGCCAGGTCACCTGAGAGTCCCGGCCCGGCTCCTCCTTCACCATGACATACGTGCGGTACGGCAGGTCCGGATGGAGACGGAGAACGACATCCCGCAGCGTCAGGCACATCGACCGCGCGATCTCCGTCTCCGCGTACGCCATCCCCTCCTCGTCGGAGGCCAGCCGGTACGAGAAGTAGACCTCCCGGCGCGACTCGTGAAACCTCACGGCTCTCGGAGTCATCTCGATCGGGCTCAGGTCCCGAGCGGTGACACCCTGGTCGTGCAGGACCGCGCGCGCCACGTCGTGTTCGCCCTGGCCCCGAGCCGTGCGCGCCTGTCGCCAGCTCTCCGCGCTCGCGGAGCCGTCGGCCGTGGCCTGCTGCTCTTGCTTCGTCGGGCTGTCGTCCGCGGTGCTCACGGACGGCTGCCCGGATCCGGCCGAGGCGACGGGGGAGACCGAGGCCGCGGAGGGCGATGCGTGGTTGCCGTTCCCCGTGCCGCCGGGCATGAGGGCCGCCGCTCCTCCGGCCAGGCCGCCGACGACAGCCGCCACGAGGGCCACGGCACCTACCAGTTGCTTCCTCGAACGGTTCAGGGACGGGGGAAGCTGCCACGCCGGGTCGTCCCCGGCCGGCACGTCCCAGACCGCCGTGACCATGTTCACCGCCGTCGGTGGCACGATGCCGTCACCCACCACCTGGGTGACCTGGGACGCCAGCAGTTCCGCACACCCCCGGGCGGCCTCGGCGGCCGACGGACGATCCCCCGGCTCCTTGGACAGCGCCTTCTCCACGACCTGGCGCAGCGGCGCGGGAACTCCGTCCAGGTCCGGTTCCCCGGACATCACGCGGAACGCGACCACGTCCGGTGCGCCGGCGCCGAAGGGCAGCCTTCCGGTGGACGCGTAGGCCAGGAGCGCTCCCCAGGCGAACACGTCGCTCTCGGGGCCGGTGGTCCCCGTGCGGTAGTGCTCGGGGCTGATCCAGCCGGGGGTGCCTGTCATGACACCGGTGCGGGTGACGCTGGTTCCGTCGGCGGCGTGGGCGATCCCGAAGTCCAGAACGCGCGGGCCGCCGGGCGTGAGAATGACGTTCTGCGGTTTCACGTCACGGTGCACCACACCAGCGGCGTGGACGGCCTCCAACGCCTGAGCGGTGGCGGCCGCGAGCGCGTACAGGCTTCCTCCGCTCAGCGGGCCGTGGGCGAGCAGGTGCTGGTGCAGCGTGGGGCCGGGAACGTAGGCGGTGGCCAGCCACGGGGTGTCCGCGTTCGTGTCGGCGGTGAGCAGCGGGACCAGGTACGGGCCGGTGACGCGGGAGGAGAGCTCCACCTCACGCTTGAAGCGGGCCCGGAACTCCGGGTCCTGGGCCTGTTCGGGATGAATCACCTTCACCGCGACGCGCGTTCCGTCGGGGGCGACGCCGGCATGGACGGTCCCCATGCCCCCCGCACCGAGACGGCCGACGATCCGGTAGTGGCCTATGCGGGAGGGGTCGCCGGGACGAGCCGGCTGGACTCTTCCACCGGATCCGTTTTCGCTCACAGATTGTTCCTTCATACGGTTCTACGGCGGGGTGCCCCGCTCGTCGCCGACGAGACTTCAGTGGTCGGAGTAGCGCTTCGCGAGCTGCTTGATCTCTTCGACCCACAGCTCCATGTCATCGCCCGGCCGCTTGTACGGTGAACGCCGGGCCAGCTTGAAGAAACCGCCGGACGGTCGGCCGGTCTCCCGCAGGACCACGAGCGCGGAGAGCAGCGGCAACGATCCGTCCGGGCTCTCGCGGACGGAGGCGTCTTCGAGGAGGTAGGGCATGGGCCCCTCATAGGCGGGGACTTGATGGCCGCGACCGGCCAACTCGGTGCTGAGGTCGCCGTACGACAGTGGTGCCGCACCCCCACGTGCCCGATCCCGCAGGATGTCGACCACGGCGTCCAGCGCCTGCTCGTACTCCAGCGTGTTCTTCTTCATCGCCCTCTCCCCACCCCGGTCGCTCGATCCTGAGCTGCCTCAGAGCCTAGATGGCCCGCACGTAAAGGGGCAGGGGTGCACGCAGGATTCCTATCATCGAGTTGTGAACTCAGTCCACAAAATGCATGCTGAGCCGGTCAAGTGCCGCCGGGCGAGGTTCGATTCGTCGTCGGTCAGGTGTCTTGCCAGGCTTGACCGGGGAAGCGAGCCTCGCCCGCATCCGCACGGCGGGCCACTCTCATCGGTAACGTCCTTGGGGTTCACCATGCGCACCACCCGCACCTCGGCAGCCACCGCGCTGTTGCTCGCCGCACTCACCGCCTGCGGCCCGACCACCGACACCGACGCCAAGCCCGCGGACCCCACTCCTACGGCTCCCGCCCCCAAGACGTCGGCCACCAGTGCCGGCGAGGGGGTCCAGGAGCCCTCGACCGCCGCCAAGACCGCCGCGAAACTTCCGGACATGGTCGGCAAGGGCTTGCAGAGTGCCCAGGACGAGGCACAGGCCGCCGGCTTCTACTACCTCACGTCGCACGACGCGCTCGGCCGGGGTCGCAACCAGATCCTCGACCGGGGCTGGAAGGTGTGCTCCCAGACCCCGGCGCCCGGCACGCACGAGACGGACACGAAGATCGACTTCGGCACCGTCAAGCTCGAGGAGACCTGCCCCGCGGGCGGTGAACAGGGCGAACCCGAGAAGGCCGGCTCCACCATGCCGAACTTCGTGGGGAAGTCCGTCAAGGTCGCCCGCCAGGCGCTCGACGGTTCCACCAGCATCACGGTCGACGACGCGTCAGGCCAGGGCCGGATGGTGCTCATCGAGTCGAACTGGCAGGTCTGCTCGACCGACCCGGCGGCCGGGGCGAAGCTCGACGGACAGCCGGTGACGATCGGGGCCGTCAAGTTCGGCGAGAGTTGCTGACGCAAGCGGGCTTCGACGCCCGCCTCGGGGAACCGACCTCTCTTCGTGCTTCGGGGGCGCCTGCCGTTTCTCGAGCTGGATGCGTTGCCCAACCAGTACGGTGCGGCGGTCCACTCGCGGCCACCGGCCGAGGCGCGGACATGCGTCGAGCCCGGTGGGCCACCAGGTGGTGTCGGGGACCCGGAGGAGCCAGCGTTCCCGGTCGAAGGGGACCGCCTGACCGAGGACGTCCTCTCTGGAAGGGATGACGAGGCCGGCTGGAAGCCCGGATCTCCGCACCTCAATCCCTCCGCGCCAGATCCAGCGCCGCCGTGTGCACGAACCAGTCCAGTACCCCGCAGATCTCCTCGCCATGTTCCGCGAACACCCGCACCGGGAAGGACGGGCGGAGTTCCAGCTTCGCCTCGGGCAGGTCGATGCCTTCGATCTTGTTGAGGCGGTTCAGCAGCTCGCGGCGCTGTTCCGTGTCGTCGAAGGGGCTGCGATCCTTGAGGTACTGGAAGACGACCTCGACCGTTCCGCTCATCGGGTAGATCGCCACGGGCCAGATCAGGTGGGGGCGGCGACTCGTGCCGGCGTCGAGCATCGGGAAGCAGCTCGTCTCTTCGTGGCGCCCGTAGTTGACGTAACCGCCCTGGATACGCCAGAAGTCGAGCGCGCCCAGGACCCCGGCGGACGCCTCCGGCCAGTGCTCCTGCAACTGCGTACGGAACCGCTCGGCCGCCGCCGGGTCCTCCCCGTCGGGAAGCGGGTCGTGCGAGGCGGGCTGTACGACGTCCTTGCCGAGCAGGGTCGCCAGCTCCGCGGCGGTCAGGCGCTGCGAACCGTGAGCACGGCCCGACGGATCGAACCTCACCCCCTCGCCCGTCAGCAGCTCCTGCGGAGGCCGCATGTCGCTGCCGTCCGCCCAGCGGAACGCCGGGGAGATCTTGCCGTCCGCGGTGAGGACGCGGTAGGCACCCAGCACCGTCGGGTTGGAGCCCAGGTAGGTGCCGACCGGCACCGGGTGACTGCCGATCAGTTCGGCGACGTCGCCGTACGTCGTCCACGTGCCGCTCGGCATCGCCACCAGGGCCGCCCTCAGCTCCACCCAGCCCGGCCACTCCTCGCCGGCCGGTTTGACCCCGCCGATCGGTCCGGGCCACAACTGCACCGCTCGTTCCGTCAGGCGGTCGGCGCGGGCCAGGATCTCGGCCTTGCCCCAGCGCTTCTCCGCGGCGATCTCCTGGTTCATGCGCAGGGCGCTCGAGTCGAGGATCTGCTGCTTGCGCTCGAACGGGCTGTTGGACAGCTTCGCGTTGTCCCCGGTGAGGGTGAGGTTGCCCAGCGTGTGCACCAGCAGGTCGTGCAGTTCCTGGGGAGTCTGGTTCGGCTCGGTCTCATCGCTGAGCAGGTCGAACCACGAGGCGGCCGGTCGCTGCGGGAGGACGTGCTCCACGCTCAGGGACGCCTTGTCGAAGTCGACGGGCTCGGTGGAACCGTAGCTCTCCTCCAGACGGCGCAGGATGTGACTGCGCTGCGGAGGACGACCGCTCCAGTAGAAGGGCTTGCTGCGGATCGCCTCGCGCAGTTCCTCGTCACTCGGCCAGCGGCGGCGTCGGCCGGACAGGAACCGCCGGACCGCCTCGGCGGCGGGGCGGTCGGTCTCCAGTTCCTTCGGGGCCTCCATGAAGATTCGATTGAGGCCGGTGGTCGGTGTCTGGCAGATGAGCCGCCGCACCAGGTAGGACTCGACGTACCGCAACGCCTCCGCAGCGTCGGCGGGCGTAGTGCTTCCGCCGGCGACGAGATCCAGCAGGTGGAGGGCCAGCGGGTAATGGGTCTGGCCGCCCCAGGCGGCGAGGCGCTCCAGTACGGCGCGCAGCGCCGGGGACTGCTCGCGCCGGGGTTCGATGATGCGGAGGAATCGCCGTCCGCGTTCCGCCAGTTGCGCGATCTCGCGTTGCAGCGCGTCCTCGTCGCCGGTCAACGGCTGGAGCCGCTTCTGCTGCTCCCGGTAGATCTCGCTCTGCTTGGTCTTGTAGTGACCGCGTACCACCAGGTCCAGCCAGACGAGGAGTTCGAGGTTCTTGGGACCGAGGCTCTGCTGCATGGGGAGCCACAGCTCCTGGTAGACCCGCTCGCCCCGCCTGGGCAGGAGCATGAACACGTAGTTGCGCAGCAGGTCGCTCTGGCTCAGTCCGACGCCGGTGTTGTTGATCGACTCGAAGATCCGGTAGACGTTGTCACCGGACTCCGCGGTGATCTCCACGATCGACAGCAGGTCCATGAGGACGGTTTCGACCGTGGCGATCCATCGGTCGTCGTCGGCAGTCTCCCGCCCCTCGGCGAGCTCGCCGAGGAAGAACCGGTAGGCGGCACCGATGTTGTCGCTGCCTCCGGCTTCCGCCCGGGACTGGACGCAGGCCGTGTACGCCTCGCGGTCGGCCTGTGTCGGCAGCAGGCGATAGTGGTCGAGCCCTTCGTGGAACTCGTTCACGAGGATCCGTCGGTGCACCCTGTCCGCACCGCGCGGATCATCCGTCTTCTTGAGGTGGTCGCGCAACGCGGTGAACGCCAGCATCAGTGTCGTCAGCCGCTGTTGACCGTCCACGACCAGCCATCGCTGCACACCGCCGGCCTGGATCTGGCCGGGGGCGAGCACCACGGAGCCCAGGAAGTGCGGGGCGGTGGCCTCTCCCGAGAGGTGTTGGTCGACGAGTTCGGTGACGTCCTCCCAGAGCCTCTTCAGCTGCTCCCTGCCCCAACTGTAGGTTCGCTGGTAGAGGGGCACCTGGAACTGCTTCTGACCCTGCACGAGGTTGAGGAAGGTGATCTCCTGCGCGCGCATGCGCTTCCTTTCCCTGCCGGGTGGGCGTGATCTGACGGCTCGTCCGGCGATCCCGGATCCCACGGCGGTCACTCAACTTACAGTGAACTCAGTCAACGGTGGTTCGTTTGAGGATCATTCACGGTTGGAGGGGTACCCCGTGTGCCGGGACCGTAGCCGTCTGCCGGGAGATCCGGGGCATCGTCTCGTTGGGGGAGCGGCGCAGCAGCTTGATGGACCGGCCCTCGACCCATGCGTTCCATGCTTTGAGGTAGTAGAGCAGGTGCTCGCGTGAGTCGTCGCGTCGCCGGTGGGCCTTGCCCGTGGCGAGGCTGAGCATCGTGTTGCGCAGGGTGAGGCGGGGGTCGCCCGGCTCGAGCCGCGCGCCCGTGACGATCCCTTCCCGCCAGGAGGTCTGGTCGATGTCGGGCCGGGCCTCGGTGGTCACGTACCAGCCGATGGTCGCCGCCGTGACGGTGATGCGGCACGCGCGGTTGAGCGCGATGCCGGGATGAAGCGCGTCACGGATGCCGGGGTGCTTGTCGAGCATGGCCAGCAGCTGATCGTTGCTGGTGACGGACGATCCGCCGCTCCATGGCGAGTCGGGCGCGTTCAGGTAGAGGTGCAGGCCCCGCAGGGCTGCCGCCAGGTGTGTCGAATTGGCCTCGCCCGCGAGGGCGAGCGTGTCCCGACCGGTGCGCTTGCGTCCGGTGTCCATCACCGTGAACGCGGTGCGCGGGACGCCGTGGGTGACGGTCAGGGGCACGGTCACTCCCGCCTTGGCGATGGCCGCGAGGCGGTGCTGTCCGTCGATCAGTACGCCGTCCTCGTCGAAGGCGATGCCCTGGTGCGTCAACTGCCACTCGCCGCGCTGGATTCGGCCGGCCAGCTGCTGTACCGCAGCCTTGCTGAGCGGTCGGTTGCCGGTGTTGCGGGTGAGCCATTCCGCCGCCAGCTCCGGACTGACGTCGAGCACTTCCATCTGCATGGCGCGTGGGCCTTTCTGCTGGGCGGCTGGAGGTGTTCCGAGTGATTCCGTAAGCATCTTGACGGATAGTTGTGAACAGAGTCAATGTGCGTAATTGCTTGCGTCGTGGTTGTCGGTGCGGTTCCATGGGGTGCGGCAGGGCTTGAAGTCGATCTTCTGGGCGGTTCAGCGGCCTGCCGTAACGATGCTTCCCGGCGTGACGGCCCTCGGAGGGCTGCTGCTACGCTCTGTTCGTGTGCTCAGTTCACACTCGGGTCGAGGCGCTGGGGGTGCCGTGTGCGTACTCGGGTTGACCGGGGCGGGATGACACCAAGGGGCCACACGCGTGGTCGTGAACAGCAGTGGGGTGGCGTGTGAGCCAGGGTGAGTTCGGCCTGGGTGACGGTGTGTGGCCGGTCGGATCCGTCTATCAGTACGACGACGGGTTGCATGTGCGGGTGGACGACGTCGTGCCGTACGAGCTGGTCGATCCCGAGGACTCCCACGGGTACCGCCAGGGTGACGACCTCGTCCGGTGCACTCTGTACCTCTCCAACGGCACGGCCCGCCCCGTCGACGTGGAGGGCATCACCCTGCTGGTGCGCGGCGGGCCCTACGGCAAGACGGGGCGCCAGGTGGAGGACTACCGGACCGAGCTGCTCGACGACGGGCTCGAAGGCACCCTGCGCAAGGGGCGCCGCATGTCCGCGACCTGGGCCTACAGCATTCCGGCGGGAACCGCCGCGGAACTGGACATCGAGGTGCGGTTTCCGTACGACCACGAGCGCGAGAGCGTCACCTTCACCACGGTGAGGGCCACGGCGCCCACACCCGCACCGGCGGGACGGCTGCCGGACCAGGCGCCGCTGTTCGGCGAGCAGCAGCCGTCCCTGTTCACCGGCGCCGACGCCGACCCGGACCACGACCCGGCGGACAGTGACGGCGACGGTGGCCCGGTTGCCCGGAAAGGGAGTCGCGAGGCGGCTCGTACCGTGCTCGGGACCGTACCGCCGCAGCCGAAGGGCGCGGACCCCCGCCTGACCACGCCCCTCGTGACGCCACCGACGGACGCGGAGACGCCGACCGGGCCCGCACCCCGGGCCCAGGACCCCTCCTCCGGCGAACTCGACGCCACCCGAGTCCGTCAGATCTTCCGGTTCCTCGCCGAGGCCGAGGAGTCCAAGGCACGCCCCGTCCGCACGCTCGACGGCGCCGCCGGCACCGTGTGGTTCGAGGAACTGCCGGACGCCCCCGAGGTCACGGTGATGCTCGACGGGGTCCTCGACCTCGGCGACGAACCGGCCTGGCTGACCCTCGAGCGCCCCGAACGCGAGGACGCCCCGCAGCCCAAGCCCCTGCTCGCGCCCTGGATCGACGAGACCCGCATCCGCGACTTCAAGCAGACCCGTGCCCCGCACCTGCGCCGCCGGATCGAGCCGGAATTCCCGGACTGGTCCCGGGGCATCCCCCTCGACAAGGCGTACCACGAACTCGACGGCCACCCGAAGCGGGAGAAGATCGAGAAGCTGTACGCCGCCTGGGAACAGGAGTGGCTGGCCTGGGCCGAGCGGCGGCGCGCCATCGCCCCCGTCGTCAAGCTGTACGACCGCCTGCACAAGATGCACGAGGACGCCGCCAACCTCGGTGAGGCCTACGAACTCGTCCTCGGACTCGGCCGGCTGACCTGGCAGACGACCAGTGGCCAGCGTGTCGAGCGCCACCTCGTCACCCACCGCGCCACCCTCCGCCTCGACCCGGCCACCGGCACCCTCACCGCCGCCCCCGACCCGAGCGGAGCGGGCCTGGAACTGGAAGAGGGCATGCTGGAAGGCGCCCAGCACGTGCCCGGCGCGGTGCGCGAGCAGATCGTCGGCACACTCGACGGGGCCTCCGACGTCACCGACCCCGCACACCTCGACGCCGTGCACACCGCACTGCGCAGCTGGGTCAACGCGACGCACAGCGCGGGCAGTTACTCGCCGACCGTGGAACGTGTCCGGCCGCGCACGCTGGACGTGCCCCAGGTGGGACTCACCCCCGCGCTCGTCCTGCGGGAGCGCAACCGCCGGTCGACGATGGACGCCCTCAAGGCCATCGCGCGTCAGATCGACGCCGGCACACCGCCCACCGAGCTGCTCGGCTACATCGCGGGCCGCGACGGGGCACTGACCGCCGCCGACCTCGCGGCGGCCGAGGACGACGGCGCGGACGCCGATGCAGGCGAGATGTACTTCGCGCTGCCCGCCAACGAGGAGCAGCGCACCATCGCCGAGCGTCTGCGCGCCAACCGGCTCGTCGTGGTGCAGGGCCCGCCCGGCACCGGCAAGACGCACACCATCGCCAACCTCGTCACGGACCTGCTCGCCCAGGGCAAGCGCGTCCTCATCACCAGCCACACCCCGCGCGCCCTGCGCGTCCTGCGGGACAAGCTGCCCGAGAGCATCCGCGACCTGTGTGTGAGCCGCACCGAGGACGGCGCGGCCGCCCAGCGGGAGCTCGAGGCGTCGGTACAGAGGATCCTCAGCGAGTACGCCGGTTACGACCCCAACGCCTCGCAGAGGGACATCCGCACGCTCCAGGCACGGCTCGCCACCGCCCGGTCGGCCCAGCAGAACATGCTGCGCGATCTCGCCGTACTGCGCGAGCAGGAGACACACCGCTTCGAGGCGGAGATCGGCGACTACACCGGCAGCCTGCAGGAGATAGCCGAACGCCTCACCGCCGAGACGCAGCGGTACGACTGGCTCGGGCAGGTTCCCCAGGAACAGCCCTCCCTCACCGCCGACGACGCACTGAGGCTGCTGCACACCACCCGCGCCTTCACCCCGCACCACCGCGCCCTGGCGGCCGAGGTGCCCGGCCCCTCCGAACTGCCCACCCCCGGTGACTTCGAGGAAGCCGTGACGGTGGTGCACTCCGCCGAGGAGGCACACGAGGCGGTACGCCAGGACCCGCTGAGCCGGCAGTACGACACGGCCGTGCGCGGCCTGAGCGAGGCCGAACAGCAGTGCCTGACGACGGCCCTCGACGCGTTCTCCGCCGCCAGGGCGCGGGCCGCGTCCCTGGCGGCCGCCGCCGGTGAATGGGCCGGGATCCTCCTCGGAGAGGTGACCGCAGGGCAGGACTGGCAGGCACGCAGCCGGCACGCCGCCGTCACCGACGCCCTCACCGCCCTCGAGGCCTCGCTCGCCACGCTGGGCACCGTGATGGTCAGCGGCCTGGAGCAGTACGATCCGGCCACCGCGCTCAGCCAGGCCACCACCCTGCACGACGGGCTCGTCCAGGGGCAGAAGCTGCGCGGACCGCTCGGCACACGCTCGAAGCTGGCCAAGGCCGTCGGCGCGTTCGTGCAGGCCGTGCGGGTCGACGGGCGGACTCCCGAGGACCCCGCCACGGCGGCGGTCGTCATGGCGCGTGTCCAGCTCGAGCTGCGCCTGGCCCAGGTGGAGGCCGAGTGGGGCACTCCCGCCGGAGCCTGGCAGGGACACGGTCCGCGACTGGCACGCCTGCGGCAGGACGCCGAGGTACTGCAGGCGCTGCTCACCGTCGCCGCCACCCGCACCGACGTGCTCACCGCGGCCGCCACCTCGCCCGAACTCGCCGTCGCCACCTGGCACGACACCTCGGTCGAGAACGCCGTACGCGCCCTGTTGCGCGCGGCGACCACGCTGCGTGCCGCCGAACGGTCGCGCAAGGTGATCGTCGGCGCCGAGGAACTGCTGCGCACCTGGAGCGACCGGCCCGGCGTGGCCCCCGCCGTCACCCGCGCCCTCGACGCCGTGCGGGCCCAGGACCCGCAGGGCTACCGGGAGTTCAGCGACGAGATCGCCGAGGTGCGGGAGGCCGCCCGACTGCGGGCCGAACAGCACGTCGCACTCATCCGCGTGCGGGAGGCGTTCGGCTCGCTCGCCGAGCGCATCACCGGTTCCCCGGAGGACACCGCGTGGGACGTCCGGCTGCCGCTGCTCACCGAGGCCTGGGCCTGGTCGGCGTGGCGCGAGCGGATGGAGCGGCTGACCGATCCCGAGGCCGAGCGCACGCTGCGGCGGCGGCTGACGGAGGCCGACGACGAGGCGCGCATCATGCTCGCCCGGCTCGCCGCAGCCCGCGCCTGGCACCGCTGCCTCGGACTGCTCACCGGCGACCAGTCCCGCGCCCTCAGCGCATACCAGCAGGCCGCCCGCCGTATCAAGGGCAAGTACCAGCACCGCTACCGGCGCGACGCCCAGGCGGCACTGCGCAAGGCGCAGACGGCGGTGCCGGCCTGGATCATGCCGCTGCACCAGGTGGCGGAGACCGTGCCCATGGACCGGCCCGGCATGTTCGACGTCGTCATCGTCGACGAGGCCAGCCAGTCCGGACTCGAGGCCATGCTGCTGAGCTGGCTCGCCGACCGGATGGTGGTCGTCGGCGACAGCAAGCAGGTCAGCCCCTCCAACGTCGGCCTCAAACAGGACGAGTACTTCCACCTGAGGGACCGGCTGCTCACCGCGCTCGAGCCGGACGTCCGTAGCCTCTTCGGTCCCGACTCGAGCTTCTTCGACCTCACCGAGGCGCTGTCCGCGGGACGTGGCACGCTCATGCTCAAGGAGCACTTCCGGTGCATGCCGGAGATCATCTCCTTCTCCAACGACCTCTGCTACAACGGCCGTCTTCAGCCGCTGCGGCAATACGGTGCCGACCGGCTGCCTCCCGTCAGCACCGTCCACGTCGAAGGCGGAGAAGCCGTCGGCGGCAACGACCGGCTGGTCAACACCGCCGAGGCCGAGGCCCTCGTCGACGCGGTCGTGCGCTGCTGCGCCGACCCCGCGTACGAGGGGAAGACCATGGGCGTCATCAGCCTTCGTGGCGCCAAGGGGCACCTGACGGAACTGGAGAACCTGCTCGCCGAACGCCTCGACTACGAACAGCGTGAGGAGCGGCGTATCCGGGTCGGCGACGCCGAGGACTTCCAGGGCGACGAGCGGCACGTCATGTTCATCTCCTGCGTCAACTCCGCCACCACCGCCGCCGGGACCGTACCGGGCGGCTTCAACGGCAAGACGTACGAGCAGCGGCTCAACGTGGCGGCCTCCCGTGCCCAGGACCAGGTGTGGGTGTTCCACAGTGCCCGCGCGGAGCAGTTCCACGAGAACGACCTGCGCCGGCGGTGGCTCGACCACCTCACCCGGCCCGCGGAGGAGGACACCGTCGTGGTCGAGGGCGAGGTACGGCCCGACGTGCGCCACGAGGTGTTCGACAGCCTCTTCCAACAGAAGGTGTACCTGGAGCTGACGGACCGCGGCTATCGTGTTCGGCCCGGCTACCGGGTCGGCCGTCACACCATCGACCTGGTCGTCGAAGGCGGCACCCGCAGACTGGCGGTCGCCTGCGACGGCGACGCCTTCGCCGACGGGGAGGACGCGTCCACCGCCGCCGCCCGCCAGCGGGACCTGGAACGCGTCGACTGGACCTTCGTCCGGATCCGTGGCAGCCGTTTCCACCTCGACCGCGAGCAGGCTCTCGCCCCGCTCTGGGCGGAGTTGGAACGGCTGGGCATCGAGCCGCTGCCGGCAGAGTCGGAGGGGCCCGGCTCCCCTGCCGACGCGGTGGACGCCCAGGCCGCGCCGGTTGACGGCCCGAACGAGGACGACGGGGTGGGGGAGCAGCGGGAAGACGACGACCCGCACGGCCCGAGCCCGGCGCCCGATGTGATGCCGGAGGCAGCGACGGCTTACGCCGCCCTGCCCGAAGCCCCGCGCGAGCCCCGGCCGGCCCCTGCCGGAGAAGCTGCCACGGAGCCCGCGCCTCGTCCGGCGGCCCCCCTCGCGCAGGGTTCCCTCCCCGTCCGGGAGATCCCCGCTGCCGCCTTCCACCGGCTGGTGCGCGAGATGCAGGAGCTGCAGGCCGCCATCGACACCCCGGACGAGACGCCTGTCGACGCGGACGCGGCGAACCTCGTCTTCCTCAGGAAGACGCAGGCCGATCAGCGAGAGCGCCGCACGAAGCGGCTCGGCTTCCTGCGGACCTTCCTCGACGGCGTGCACGTCGGCCAGGAGGAGGGGACGCCGAAGGCGGTGCACCCCGGTGCGCTGCTCGTCCTCGAGTTCGACGGACAGGTCGACGAAGAGACCCTCTACACCATCGCCGAACTGCCCACCGAGGACGTCGAGACCATTTCCCCGTCGTCACCGCTGGGACACGCGCTGATCTGGCAGCCCGCGGGGCGGAAGATCGCGTACGACGCTTCGCAGGGCAGAAGCCACGAGGTCGTCGTTCGGGAGATCCGGGTCTGACGCCCACGGGGCGCCGAACAGGGAGCGGGGCCTCCCGCAGCGACGGCCCCGGCGCCCCGGACCGGAGCAGGGTCCGGGGCGAGGAGGCCCCACCTGTCTCAGCCGGTCACCGGGTCCAGCATGCGGCTGCGATCACCGCTCCACGAGATCGCCAGCGCGTCGCGGGCCCGGGTGCACGCCACGAACAGCAGGCAGTGCTCGGCCAGCAGATCCGACTGGTGCTGGACGGGGTCGACCTCGGCCGGTGTCACCTGCGGGGCGAACGGCAGCACGTTGGACGTCACGCCCACCACGGCCACGCACCGGAACTCCAGCCCCTTCATCGCGTGCATGGTGGCCACGCGGACCCCGGACACGTCCGGTCCGGGGTTGTCCTTGACCGCCACCGCCGGGATGCGCTCCCGCCGCAGCCGCGCGATGACCGCGTCGACGAGCGTGTTGAACCGGGCGCACACCGCCACCTCGGACGGCTTGACCCCGTCCTGCTCGATCCAGGTGCGCACCTGCTCGACCAGCGCCCGCAGTTCCTCGTCCTGACTGCCGTACCCGCGCGCTGCCGGGATGCGACCGTGCAACTGGGACCGGTAACCGCGCAGGGAGTCCTGGCCGCCGTCATCGTCGTCGTCCTCGCCGAGCCGGCCCACCGGCTGACCGTCGAGGAGGGACGCGGACCAGCGCAGGATCTCCTCCGTGCTGCGGTAGTTGAGGCGGAGCCGGGAGGTACGGCCCCGGACGTTGATGCCCAACGAGCGCAGCGAGACGCGGGAGTCGTAGATGCGCTGGTGAGGGTCGCCGACGAGGAACATGTCGTCGGCCTGGGCGGCGACGCAGGCACGCAGCACTCGCCACTGGGCCGGATGCAGGTCCTGCGCCTCGTCCACGACGACATGACGGTAGCGCGGTGCGCCCCCGGCGAGGATGTGTGCCGCCTGGTCGCACAGCTGGGTGTACGTCGCCGAGTCGCGCGAGGCGAGGTCCGCCGTGAAACGCTCCATCACCCGCCACAGCCGGGCTCGTTGCACGCGCCCCACCTGGGTGCCGCGTCCCCGTCGTACACAGCGCAGGTACTCCTCGGGCGTGCGCAGTCCTTGCGCCAGGACGACGTTGCGGAACTCCTGGGACAGGAACTGCTCCGTCCAGGGCAGTTCCTCGCGCGCGAGGGCACGGGTCCAGGCGCTCTTCTCCGCGGAGGTCGAAAGGGGTTTCGGGGAACTGCCCCTCGCCTCCCGGATGACCCGCGCGGCGAGCGAGTCCACGGTCGTGACGTCGACGCGGTCCAGCAGATGGGCGTCGGTGTCGCCGAGGAGCAGCGCCAGACTGTCCCTCAGGGCGGCCGCCATGGCATTGGTGAAAGTGGTCAGCAGGATGCGGTCGCCGTCCCGGCCGGTGCGCAGCAGATGCCGGACGCGGTGCAGCGCGACGACCGTCTTGCCGGTGCCGGGACCGCCGGTGACCTGGGCCGGCCCGTTGAAACCGGGGTGGTACGCGTACCGGCGCTGGGCGGGGTGGAGGAAGATGCGCCAGCGGGTCAGATCCTCGGTGAGGATGCGCTCCAACTCACCCGGGCCGGTCACCTCGACGATGCGATCGGGCGTGTTGAGGATCGCCTCGGCGAGCGTGACCGTCGGCCGGTCCTCCGCCGCGCGCACGGTCTGGCCCCGTGGAGCGATCAGCTGCTCCCAGACATCCTCGGTGGAGTAGCCCTCCGCCAGGAACTCCAGTACCTCGTACTGGTCGGCGGGCATCATGGGCGGCGCCATGACCGCCAGGTCGTCGGGGGTGACGCAGACTCGCGCCAGGCGCAGCACCTGGTCGTCGATGCCGAGGTCACGGAGCAATGTGTCGGAGTGGGCATCGAACAGCCGCGCAGGTGTGGTGACGGTCTTCGTCTCGAAGTACGTCTCCATCTGCTCCAGGGCCTCGACGTTGCGCACTTCCACGCCGCGGGTGGCGCTGTTGACCGAGTAGGCGCGCTTGCAGGCCCAGTTGATGGCCTCGTCGTGCGGTGCGACCCGCAGGAGCATGAACAGCTCGCTGCCGTCGTCGGGAGCCAGGAGGACACCCCGGTAGAACTTGGTGATGCGTATGGTGCGGATCCGTGCGTCACGCGCCCGCTCCAGCTTCTCCAGGTGCATGCCCTTGCTCGCGTGGAGTTGGGGGACGGTCATGCTCCGGAACATCTGGATCGCGTCGCTGACCTCCTTCTGCACCGGTCGCTGCAGCGAGATGAGGTCCGAGACGAAGTCGTCGGAGAGAGCGAGTCGGGGCATCGGGGTCCTCGGTGACGGGCGGGCGGCGTTCACGACCAGCCTAGAGACTCCGACCGGCCACAGCGACGGAGCGTCGGATACTCGTTGTGTGAACTGAGTCAACGGTCTATTGTTCAGGTGCTGCCATACGTTCGATCCCGCTCGTGCTCCACCGGATCCGTCCGAAAGGACCCACCGCATGCCGGCCCAGCCTGCCCAGGCCGCTGTCCCGCACCCGCTCGAAGAAGTGCCCCAGACGTTCCGTGCCGGGGACTCCTACGAGGTGCGGGACGGACTCGTGACCTACATCCGCCGAGATCTGCTGGGACCCTGGGACGGAGCGGCCGAGACCCTGCCGAGTGCCTCTTCCGGGCCGCGCGACCGGTATCTCGTGGGCATGCTCGGCCCCCGGCCCCAGGCCGTCACCGCCGACCGGATCGCACTCGTGGCCGCGCAGAGCGCGGACGCGGAGTCGGGCGACGAGCAGGAGGGCGACGACACCGGGCTCCAGGACCGGTTGACCCCACAGGCCGCCGGCCACATCTGGGCCTCTTCCATGGGCCTGTCCTTCACGGCCCCCGCCTCCGTCGGCACGCTCAGCGTCACCGTCCGCTGGGGGCGCTACACGCAGTCGGAGGAGACGACCGACCGCGGCACGACCCGCAGGATCTGGTCGCGCGAGCCCGTCGAGCACGCGGTGGACATCGACGTGACGGGCGCGGCCGACCGGACCGTCGAGCTCGAAGGAGGAGCGGTCGTCCTCGACGTACAGGTGCGCCCGCACGCCGGCCGGGCCGGGGCCGAGGACCTCCGCGTCGTCGAACTGGCCCTGGTGAACCGGCAGCAGGACAGCCGTGAGGCCCGTGACGCGTGCTGGCTCTTCCAGACGGAGATCGACGTCACCGCCTTCCCGGACGACCAGGCCGCGGTCTTCCTCCCGGTCGACGACCCGCTCGACCCCGCCAACCGCGGCAACGGCGCCGAAGACGCCGAGGAGCGCAGACTCCGGCTCCTCTACCGGGACAGCCTCAGCCACGCCAAGGGCCGCAACGTCGCCGTGCACGCCCATGTACGGCACGGCGAACGCAACGCGCACCGCCTCACCACCACCTGGCTGCCGGAGTACGACGTCCGGGCCACCACGGCCCCGACCCTCCAGGAGCAGGACCTGCTCCGTGGGCTCGAACTCGGCATGGACGAACTCGCGGCCCTCGCGGTGCCCGCCCGCCGGACCGAACTCAGCGCCGCCCTCGCCCCGCTCGCCGACGGCTACGGCACCTGGCTCGACCAGCAGCGCCGCAAGGCCCGCTCGCTCCCCGACGACCTGCGTGAATCGGCCGACGCCGCCCTCGACCAGGCACTGGACATCTGCGACCGGATAACCCTCGGCATCGACCGGCTCGTGGCCGACGACACCGCCCTGGACGCCTTCAGGTTCGCCAACCGGGCCATGGCGCTCCAGCGTCGCAACACCGCGATCGCCGCGGCCCGCGCCGGCCGCGAGGACGACCGTTCCTCCTACCGGGAGGCGTACGACGAGATCCACGCGAAGGGCAAGGCGGCCGCGAGCTGGCGCCCCTTCCAGCTCGCCTTCGTCCTGCTGAACCTCGACTCCCTCAGCCGTCCCGGCCACCCCCACCGCGGCACCGGCCGTGAAGCCCTCGTCGACCTGCTGTTCTTCCCGACCGGTGGCGGCAAGACCGAGGCGTACCTGGGCCTCGCCGCGTACACGTTCGCGCTGCGGCGCCTGCAGGGCACGATCGGCTCGGGCACGGAAGCACGCAGCGGTGAGGCGGGCGTCGGCGTTCTCATGCGCTACACGCTGCGCCTGCTGACCGCCCAGCAGTTCCAGCGAGCCGCCGCCCTGGTCAGCGCCTGCGAAGTGCTGCGCCGCGAGGAGTTCGCGCGGGACGCCCGCTGGGGTGCCACCCCGTTCCGCATCGGGCTGTGGGTGGGGACCTCCGTCTCGCCCAACTGGTTCGACGAGGCCAAGGAGCAGATCGCCGAGGCCCGGGAGAACGCGAGTGACAAGCACGCCCGGGTCCTTCAGGTGCTCACCTGCCCATGGTGCGGAAGCGGACTGACGGCCCGCTCCCACATGGAGTACGACGAGGGCCGGCGCCGGGTCCTGCTGTACTGCCCGCGCGGGGAGGGCGAGGACCGTTGCCCCTTCTCCCGGCGCGAATCGCCCGGCGAGGGCATCCCGGTGCTCACGGTCGACGAGGAGATCTACCGGCTCGCCCCGTCCCTGCTCATCGCCACCGTCGACAAGTTCGCCCAGCTCCCCTGGAACGGGTACGCCGGCCTCCTGTTCGGTCGGGTCACGGAGCTGTGCCCGCGCCACGGCTACCGTCACGACGACCTCGACGCGAAGACCGGCTGCGGGAGCCGCCACAACGCCAGGGGAGAACTGCCCGGCGTCACCGCCCAGCCGGTGACGCGTCTGCGGCCCCCGGATCTGATCATCCAGGACGAGCTGCACCTGATCTCCGGCGCCCTCGGCACCACCGTCGGCCTCTTCGAGTCCGCCGTCGACCAACTGTGCACCTGGGGCGTCACCGACGCCCAGGGGCAACGCCACGAGACCGGGCCCAAGATCGTCGCCTCGACGGCGACCACCAAACGCGCCGCCGACCAGGTACGGGGCGTCTTCGGGCGCAAGGTGGCCGTCTTCCCGCCGCAGGTCCTGGACGTCGGGGACACGTTCTTCTCCCGGCAGGTCGAGCTGAGCCGCACCAACCCCGGCCGGCGCTACCTCGGCGTGTGCGCGCACGGCACCCGCCTCAAGGCCGCCGAAATCAGGGTCGCCGAGATCCTGCTCCTGGCCGGGCAGCAACTCTTCGACGACTACGGCAAGCCGGCGGACCCGTACATGACGCTGGTCGGCTACTTCAACGCGACCCGTGAACTCGCCGGCATGCGGCGGTACATGGACGACGACATCACGACCCGGGTGCGCTCCAACGGCAGCCGCAGGGGGCAGGACACGCTGGCCGACCGCATCGTGAGCCGGACCGGCATGCTCGGCATCCAGGAACTGACCTCACGCATCTCCTCCTCCGACATCGGTGCCGCCCTCAAGCGCCTGGAGGTCGAGTTCGACCCCGAGCGGGACACCTCGGAGCGGCGGCTCGCCTTCCTGCGGGAGTACGCGGTCGCCATGAAGGAGAAACGGGAACCCCGTGCCGCCATGACACCGATCGCCCGGCAGGCGGTGGACGTCGTCCTCGCCACCTCCATGCTGCAAGTGGGCGTCGACGTCTCCCGGTTCGGCCTGATGCTGGTCGTCGGACAGCCCAAGAACACGGCCGAGTACATCCAGGCGTCCTCGCGTGTCGGCCGGGACGCCGCACGCCCCGGTCTCGTCGTGACCCTCTACAACTGGTCACGCCCCCGGGACCTCGCCCACTACGAGGACTTCGAGCACTACCACGCCACCTTCTACCGTCAGGTCGAGGCCCTCTCCGTCACCCCGTTCACCCGCCGCGCCCTGGACCGGGGTGTCGCCGCCACCTATGTGGCAGCCCTCCGTCAGGCGGCCTACGACACCTCGCGCAACCTGGACGCGCACCACGTGGATCTCGACGGCCCCCTCGCCAGGGACGTCGAGCGCAGGCTGCTGGAGCGTGCCGAACGGGTGGGGGGCGAGCTGCCCCGTCAGTACCTCAGCGAACGCCTGGACCGGCTGAAGGACGAGTGGCGCCGCAAGCGGGACGAGAACAGCTCGGCCCTCGGCTACCGCAAGGAGAAGCACAAGACCACCGTCGTGAACGGCCTGCTCCGACGGGCGGACGGGTCCCGGTGGACCGAGTTGACCGTCGGCATGTCGATGCGTGAGACGGAGAACGAGATCAATCTGCTTCTGTCCGGCGGCGGAGCCTTCCTCGAGGATCCCTCGGGCGGTGGCCCGGACTGGAACTTCGGGGCCGCCGACACCGAGACCGACCGCGACCTCGCGGCCACCGTGGACAGCGACGAGTACGGACCGACCACCGCGGGCACGCCCAGGAAGGCACAGCGATGACCACCAGGAGCAACCGCAGGGTCGGAGCCGTCCGCCCCAGCCACCTCATGTTCACCGCCGGTGTCGGCTCCCTCGTCGACCTGCCGAACTTCTCCGTCCTGGTCCGGGGACTCGACGCCTGGAGCTACTCCGGCATCACCGACTACGACATCGACGAACCTCGGCTGCGCGCCGCCGTCAACCGCTCGCTCCAGCGCTATGGACGCGGACAGGTCGAGCAACTGCGGGCGGCCCCCTGGCTGGAGGGCGGGGACACGGATCCGAGGGGCTGGGCGGCGCAGGGAGTCGGAGTGCCCGTCGCCCCGTTTCCGCAGTGGCTGCGCTGCACCGCCTGCAACATCCTGGCCGCCATCGACTCGGACGAGTTCACCTTCCTCAACGCCAACCCGCGCACCCCGCACGAGGCCAAGTTCGTCCACGACTGCAAGCGGGGCAAGCCCCTCGCCGTGGCGGCCCGCTTCACCCTCGTCTGCACCGCCGGCCATCTCGACGAGTTCCCGTACACCGCGTACGTCCACCACGGGCAGCCCTGCGCCAAGATCCCGAGGCCCAAGCTGCGCATGAAGGACCACGGCGGCAACCAGGCAGCCAACGTCACCATCGAGTGCGTCGCCTGCGGCGCGAAGCGCAACATCCGCGAGGCGATGGGGGAGCGCGGGCGGCGTCACCTGCCCCACTGCCGCGGCCGCCATCCGCACCTGGGTACCTATGAGACGAACGGCTGCGACCAGGCTCCGGTCCTGATGGTCGCCGGCGCCTCCAACCAGTGGTTCCCCCTCACCCTCAGCGCGCTCGCGCTGCCCAAGGGGCAGGGCGGTGACATCGACAAGCTGCTCGACGACCACTGGCCGGAGCTGGAGAAGGTCGAGGACCGGAGCGAGCTCGCCTTCATGGCGCGGCTGCCGCAGTTCGGCTTCCTCAAGGAGTTCGACGCGGACGCCGTCCTCGCGGCGGTCATGGCCCGTAAGCAGGGAACCGACGGAGCGGCCCCGTCCGCCCCCGACGTCCAGGCCGGTCTTTTCCGCCCCGAATGGGAGGCACTCTCCGGCCCGGTCCCCCCGCCCAGCGACGACTTCGCCCTCAGGCCCGTGTCCGTTCCCGCCCCGCTGGCCGAACTCTTCTCGGACATCCGCCAGGTCGAGCGGCTGCGTGAGGCACGTGCCCTGATCGGTTTCACCCGGCTCGACGCCCCTGATCCCGAATCACCGGAGATCGCGACCCGGGTCGACCTGTCCCGGGGCACGCAGAACTGGGTGCCGGCCAGCGAGGTCCGCGGGGAGGGCATCTTCCTGCGGGTGCGGGACGACCTCATGACGGAGTGGGCGGCCCGCATGGAGAAGTCGCCGCAGATGGAGGCGCACAGGGAAGCCTACGGCCGCTTCCGCACCAACCGGAGGTCGGACCGCAAGACCAGCGAATTCGACCCGCTCCACGGCTGGCCCGGTGCTCGCTACATCGCCCTGCACACTCTTTCCCACCTGCTGATCCGCACCATCGCCCTGGAATGCGGTTACAGCTCGGCCTCGCTGGCCGAGCGGATCTACGCCGGCGACGAACAGGACCCGAACACGGGAATTCTGATCTACACCGCCGTCCCCGACTCCGAGGGCACCCTCGGCGGCCTGGTCTCCCTCGCCGAGGAGCGGGAGTTCGGCCGGATCGTCCGCCGGGCCCTGGCCGACGCCGGTCACTGCTCGGCCGATCCGCTCTGCTCCGAACGTCTGCCCCACGACCCGGGTGACTACCTGCACGGAGCGGCCTGCCACGTCTGTCTCTTCGTCTCCGAGACCACATGCGAGCGCGGCAACCGGTTCCTGGACCGCCGCTTCCTCGTCCCGCTGTCGGGTGACAAGGAGCAGGTACTGACACCGGTCTGCCTGCTGCCGTGAGCCGAAGCGGGTTCGAGGCCGCCGCCGGGGCCGCTGTCGCCGCCCTCGGCCTGTCCCGTGCGAAGGATCTCGCCGGTCTGCTGGCACAACGACGCAGCAGGGAACGATCACTGATCGAACTGGCGACCCCCGGAGTCGGCGCGGCCGTCACGGAGCTGTACGACATGATGGAGGCGGAGTCGGTCACCTTCGAGGAGGCAGCCGCCTACGTGCGCGGATATGTCGCCGCGATGGCGCAGGCCCGGGACAGGGTGAAGGTTCGTACCGTGTGGAGCGGTCCTTCGACTTCCGCTGTACCGGTGAGGGCAACAGCTCAGGTGCTCGTGGAGGTCATCAATGACGCCCGTGAAGAACTGCTGGCCATGACATACGCGGCCCGTTCGTATCCGGCACTGACCCGGGCTCTCGTGGCGGCCGCGGAGCGGGGGGTGCGGACGCACGTGGTGGTCGAGACGCTGGCCGGTGCCAGGGGACTGCTCTCGGGCCGAGAACCCGCCGCCGCGTTCGAGTCGGTTCCCGGCCTGCGCCTCTGGCACTGGGCGCGTGATCCCGCCCGGACCCACTCACGACAGCACGCCAAACTCGCGGTCGCCGACCGCCGGACGCTCTTGCTGGGCAGTGCGAACCTGACCGAGTCCGCGGCACATCGCAACATGGAGGCGGGAGTTCTGGTCACCGGTGGCGCAGCACCGCGGCGGGCGGCGGAGCACATCGTGGAACTGCAGCGCCTGGGAGTACTGCGGCCGCTTCGCCCGTAGAGGAGATCACCTCGACGAGGCACTCACCAGCCGCCCGGCTCCGCCGGTTCCGGGCCGGTGGGGGTCAGGACGGCGAGGGTGCCGGTGGCTGTGCGCAGGGCCTGTTCGAGGGTGGTGGGGCAGTGCAGGGTGCCGGTGCCGTCCGGGGGGACGAGCCATTCCAGGCGGCCGGTGGGACGGTACGGCGGGGGCACCGCAACCCAGGAGCCACGGCTGACGTGCCGCACGCCGAACCCGATCCACTCGCCGGCCGGGTCGGGCGGCAGGAAGAACCCGACTCTGCGTGCCGTGACATCCACCAGGGTGGGTCCGGGCACCTTCAGCGGATCGCTCCACAGGAGGTCCAGGGCGAGCAGTCCGAGCCGGTCGGGAACGCTCAGCACGTCCCAGTACCGTCCTGCGGCGAGCAGCGCCGTCCCCGTGCCGTGGTCCCATTCCCGTTTGCACTGCCGGGGGTCCCTGGCCGCCGCGGCCAGCCATTCGACGGATTGTTTCCATCTGGCGCTCTGCATGTCCCACCCCGCGCACGGTCGGCTGCGCCGCTGCGGGCGCGTGCTGGTCACGGGCCGGTGGCCGCACGGTCGTCCGCGCGCCGACCCGGTGTGCAGCCATGGTCGTAGATATTTCTATGTGCCGGAAGGGGTGGGGCGGGCCCGCGTTCTGTCGATATCGCGTCACGCGGGGTCGCGTGCGTACGAGAACACCCCCGCTGGGAAAGCCCGTGCGGGGGTGTTCGAGGTCGTTCGAGGGTGTTCGGTGGTGAGGAAAAGGCGCGGTGGGGCTCGGCCGGTCAGCCGTTGCGCTTCGCGCGTTCCTCGTTCCGCTGCTGGATGCGCTCCGCCTCCTTGCGGACCTCGGCCTGCGTGGCCTGCTCCCGCTCCAGCCACTCGGGGCGCTCCTCCCGGAGAGCCTTGATCTGCTCCGTGGTGAGGGGCTCGGTGATTCCGCCGCGGGCGAGACCCGAGATGGAGATGCCCAGCCTGGCCGCGACCACCGGGCGGGGGTGCGGGCCGTTGCGCCGCAGGTCCCGCAGCCACTGGGGCGGGTCCGCCTGGAGCGCGTTCAGCTCGGCGCGTGAGACGACACCCTCCTGGAATTCGGCGGGGGTGGCCTCGAGGTACACACCCAGCTTCTTCGCCGCGGTCGCGGGCTTCATCGTCTGGGTGCTCTGGTGCGACGTCATGGTGTCCAGGGTATCGACCGTGTGCGCGACCGCTGACCACGATCGGTGGACGAGGCCGGTAGCCTGGCCGGGTGACAGGCTCGGATGTGTCCCCGTCGTTCCGGCTCGTGTACGCACCCGGGGTGATGCCCGGCAAGTGGGTGCGCGTCTGGAACGAGCGATTGCCCGGTGTTCCGCTGACCCTCACCCAGGTGCCCGCCGCGGAGGCGGGTGACCTGCTGCTGAACGGGGACGCCGACGCGGGCCTCGTCCGGCTGCCCGTCGACCGGACGGTGTTCAGCGCGATTCCCCTCTACACCGAGCAGACGGTCGTCGTGGTTCCCAAGGACCACCTCGTGACGGCGGTCGACGAGGTGGCCCCCGAGGACCTGGCCGACGAGATCGTGCTGCACCCCCTCGACGACGTCCTCATGTGGGAGACCCTGCCCGGGAAGCCCGCCCTCGAACGGCCCGCGACCACCGCCGACGCCGTCCAGCTCGTCGCGGCCGGGATCGGCGTGCTCGTCGTACCGCTGTCCCTGGCGCGGCTGCACCACCGCAAGGACCTCACCCACCGGCCGCTCAGGGACGCACCCGAGTCGAGCGTGGCGCTGGCGTGGCCCGAGGCCGCGACCACCGACTCGGTGGAGGACTTCATCGGGATCGTCCGCGGCCGAACCGTCAACAGCACCCGGGGCCGCACCCGGCCCCAGCCTTCCGCGCAGGAGAAGCAGGAGAAGCAGGGGAAGCCCGGGCGGGCCGCCGAGAAGGGCGGTGCCCGCCGGCAGCAGACGGCGGGCGGGCCGGCCGGCCGCGGGCGGCGGAAGGGCACCGGCGGCACACCGAAGAACCTGCGCCGGGGCAAACCCCGCCGCGGGTCCTGACGTCCGTCCCCGGGCCCCGGGGCGCCTACTTCACCGTCGCGCCAGGGGTCGGCGCCGGGGAGACCGTGTTGAGGTCCTTCAGCTCCTCGGGGATCTCGAGCACCAGCACCGGGGCGCCCGCCTGCGGGGCCGGCGGGGTCACCTGCTCCCGGGGCATCTTGGGCGGGCTGGTCTGCTGGAAGTTGACCTGCTCGTGATTGACCAGTCCGGTCTTCTCCAGGACCGTGATGTGGTCGAGCACGGTGTCGTTGGCCTGGTCCGCCAACTGCCGCACCAGGGTGTTCCTGGTGTTGGCCCGGACCTTGGCGATCACCGAGAAGATCTGGCCGTGCGTCACCCGCATGATGTTCACGGCCGTGGTGTCGAACTCCTTGTCGTTGGTGGCCTTGATGGTCTCCACGAACTGCTCCTGCTGGGGCGAAGCCTGGTTGGGCAGGGTGATGCCCAGCTCGAGGGAGATCCTGCGGCAGCTCTCGTCGAGCCGTCCGTGTCCCACGACCAGGTGCTCGCCCGCCTCCTTCATCTCCGGCGTCGTGCCCCGCTCCATCGCCAGCAGGCCCAGGGGGTGCTCCCACAGTCCGGCGGCGCGCACCTTGACCACGAAGTCACGGTCGGCCTCGGTCAGTTGGCCGTACTGCGTATTGGCGACGACCCGGTCCTGGGTGCTCGAGGTGTTCTGCACGCCCAGCATGGTGGGGTAGGCGAGCGCGGAGAGGGTGAGAACCATGGCTCCGCCCACGAACGCGGTTCCTGCCGTGCTGCGCGAGATGCGCATCGTGCCTCCTGGTGTATCAACAGCCCAACGCCAGGGAGTACGGACGGCGGTGGCGAAACAATCACCGTTCCGGAAGGAATCTTCTGCCGTCGGCGCCCGGTGGCGACGACCGGTGCGGCCGTGCGACGCCGCCCGCCCCGCTCGGCAGGTGGGCCGACACCCAGGCGGCCATGACAGGCCGCCCGTGTGACCAGGGCGTTCTTGCTGCCGAAGGGCGTTGCCGTCCAGATCCCGTCCGGCAGGGTGACGCCGTCGCCGCTCCGGGAGGGGCGGGAGACGCCGGAGCCGGAAGTGCCGAAGATCACAAGCGGCTCCGAGTGCCGGAAGCGGGCGTGCGGCGCCTGAGCAGACGAACCGAGGATCTTGGTCTAGACCTGAAGGGGTCGGCTGCTAGCGTCGCTCCGGTCGGGACGAAACCGGTCGGAGACCGGCGGAGATTGGCAGGAGCAGCTGCGGATGGCCAGGCACCGGAGGGGATCAGGCGTGACGGACGGCAGACGGCGGGCGTTCATCGGATCGTTCACGGCGGCGGGAGGCCCGGGCATCGTCACCGCCTCTGTCGCCCCCGACGACGGCGCACTGACCGTCCTGGGCACCCTGAACGATCTGCCCGACCCCTCCTGCCTGGCGCTCTCGCCCGACGCAAGGACGCTCTACGCGGTCAGCGAGACGGCCGAAGGGGCCGTGGCCGCATACCGGGTGTCCGGTGCCGGAGCGGGGGCGGGGGACGTGCCGGAGTCGGCCGGTTCCCCGGTGCCGGTCCACGCGAACGGGCCGACCCACCTCTGCGTCTTCGCCGGGCACGTCCTCACCGCCGACTACGGCTCCGGCAGCGTCACCGCCGTCCCCGTCCGCGCCGACGGTGGCCTGGGGCGGTCTGCCTCCGGGGTGTTCCGGCACACCGGCTCGGGCCCCCACCCGCAGCGCCAGCAGGGGCCGCACACCCACCAGGTACTGCCCGACCCGAGCGGCCGCTGGGCGGTCGGCGTCGACCTCGGCACGGACTCGGTGCGGGTGTACACCCTGGTCGACGGCGCCCCCGCGCAGCACCGGGAGGTCGCGCTGCGCCCCGGCTCCGGCCCCCGGCACCTGGCCTTCCACCCGGACGGCACGCACGCGTACGTCCTCAACGAGCTCAGCCCCACCCTGGTCGTCTGCCGCTGGGACGCCGTCGAGGGCGCGCTCCGGCCGCTCACCGAGATCCCGGTCCTGCCCGGCGCCCCGACGGGCGACGCCTACCCGTCGGGCGTCGCCGTCTCGCCCGACGGGCGCTTCGTGTGGACCGCGACCCGCGGCGAGGACGTGCTGTCGGTTCTCGCGGTCGAGGGAAACGCAGAGGGGGCGGCCGGGCTGCGGCTGGCCGCCACCGTGCCCTGCGGCGGTCACTGGCCCCGCGCGCTCACCGAGTCCCGCGGCTTCCTGTACGTCGCGAACGAGCGCTCCGGGGACGTGACCTGGTTCGCGGTCGACCCGGACACGGGCGTGCCCCGGCGCGGCGGTGCGATCCCGGTGGCAGCGGCTTCCTGCGTGGTCGTCGGCTGAGAGCCGCCATCCCGGCGGACACAAACCGAAAGGCCCGCTCCGATGGTCGGAGCGGGCCGGTTCGGCGTCGTACGAGCGGATGAGCCGCCCCGGTCAGTGCGCCGGAGTGCTCTGCGCCTGCTGCGGGGCGATGCCCAGCGCGGACGTGTACTTGGCAAGGGCGAGCTTGCCGATCGCCGGGTAGGGGCCCAGTGCCTCGGAGGCGGCGCAGCCGACCTCCTTCGCGGCCTCCTCGACCAGGCTCGCGTCGATCTCGGGACCGATCAGGTACGGCGCGAGAGCCAGCTGCTGCGAACCGGAGTTGCGCAGCTGCTCGGCCACCGACGCGATCGAACCCTCCTCGTCCAGGGCCGCCGCCATCACCGGCACGGCGAGACGCGCGGCGAGCAGCATGCCGGTGATCCCGGCCGCCTGCACGGCCTCGTCACCGCCCACGGAGGCGAGGATGATGCCGTCCGCCGCGGTCGCCACGGTGAACAGCCGGGCCCGGTCGGCGCGGGCCAGACCGGCCTCGGACAGCCGCACGTGCAGAGCCTCCGCGAGCAGCGGGTGCGGACCGAGCACATCGGTCAGCTCGGCGGCGACGCGGCTGTCCATCAGCGCCTGACGGACCTGGCGCAGCAGCGCGCTGTCCGGACCGGCGAGCAGCGGCACGACGACGGCGACGGGGCCGTCCGGTTCCTTGACGTCCATGCCGGCGGCGCGAGCCTGCTCGAAGCGGGCGGTGCGCTCCTCGGCGGCGTGCGCGAGTACCGCCTGCAGCGTGGGAAACTCCTCGTCGTCTCCGTCGAGGTAACCGATCCGAGCGTCCAGGCCGGGGAGCTCGGAGCGGGCGATGCTCACGACCTCGTCCGTGAGGGAACGGGTGGCGCTGCTCGGAGTACCCGGCACGGCGAGGACGAGCGCGGGCGCGCCCTCGGGAGCCACCAGAGGCTCGGGACGGCGGTGCCGTCCGGGCTGGCGGGGGCGCGGCATTCGTACTGGCAGGCCGGACGCGGGCCCAGTGGGGGTGCTCATGGAGCGGAATGTTAGTGGTTTCCTGGGCTCCTCTGTTCGGGGAGGGTACGTCTGCGAGACATCCATCCGGATATGTCTGTTGTGTTATGTGTCGGCCTTGGGTACGTCGATGCCCCCTCCACCTGCCGGACTCGTCACGCACAGCATCTTCTCGTCACCCGGAAGGGTGAACGAGCCGGTCGCGAGGTCGGTGGCGATGCACACCGCCCCGTGCAGCGGATTGCCCTTGGCCACCACCCGCCGAGCCCTCGGCAGCCGTTTCGCCAACTCCTCGTCCAGGGGCACGAGAAGCGGGTCGCCCATGTTGAACAGGCCGCCGGTGAGCGCCACCAGAGGCTCGACCGAACCCGAACCCACGCCCGGACCCGTCTTTGGGCAGACGGCCGCCGCCGAGTCGGCCATGTGCCGGGCGGCCGCCCGCAGGATGTCCGCGGCGACGGCGTCGTCCTCGGCGCACTCCGCCACCCGGGGTGCGAAGGAGGCGAGGACGGCCGCCCGGTCGGTGCGCGGATACAGGTGACCGGGCAGCGCGGCCGCCGGGCCGAACATCTCCTCGGCGCACTCCAGCAGCCGGCCGGAGCCGCCGTCCCGTCCGTCATGGGCGCGCAGCGCCGCCTCCAGCCCTGCCCGCCCGATCCACGCGCCGCCGCCGCAGTCGCCGAGCAGGTGCCCCCAGCCGTCCGCCCGGCGCCACCCGGTCAGATCGGTGCCGACGGCGATCAGACCCGTGCCGGCGGCGACCACGGCACCCGGCCGGGACCCCAGAGCGCCGACGTAGGCGGTGACGGCGTCGGCGGCCAGTGCCACACGCCGTACCCCCAGTTCCCGGGCCAGCGCCCCCGGCAGCTCGGCGCGCAGCGCGTCCCCGAGGCTGGCCAGCCCGGCCGCACCGACGGCCGCCGTGTCCAACCGCCCGATCCCGGCCTCGGCGGCCAGCCCCCGTGCCATGGGCACGAGTTGCTCCATGAGATGCCCCGGATCGATTCCCCGGGCACCGGTCCGCACCGGTTCACCGGAAGCGCCCCGGGCGAGCGGACCGCGCCCGGCGGCACCGACGACGACACGCAGTCCGGAGCCCCCGGAATCCACGGCGACGAATCCGGGCCCGGCGGACGAAGACACCGCGTTCCCCACCTCCTCGACGACCATGACGCGGAGGAACACTAGCGTCCGGACGCCTTCCGGCGCAGGGGCCGGACCGCTTGGTACGGGGTGTCGGTGTGAGCCACTAGAGTGATCCGGCGTGGCACCACGACCCTTGCATGAACTTGTTGAGCCCGGCTGGGCGAAGGCCCTGGAACCGGTGGCCGGACGCATCGCGGCCATGGGGGACTTCCTGCGCGCCGAGGTGGCGGCCGGCCGGACGTACCTCCCGGCGGGAGCGAACGTGCTGCGGGCGTTCCAGCAGCCCTTCGACGACGTACGCGTCCTGATCGTCGGTCAGGACCCTTACCCCACACCGGGAATGGCGATCGGCCTGAGTTTCGCGGTCTCGCCGGACGTGCGGTCGCTGCCGGGCAGCCTGGAGAACATCTACCGGGAACTGAACGCGGACCTGGGCCTGCCCAGGCCCGCCAACGGCGATCTGACCCCGTGGACCGAGCAGGGGGTCCTGCTGCTCAACAGGGCGCTCACCACCGCCCCGCGCAAGCCGGCCGCTCACCGGGGCAAGGGCTGGGAGGAAGTCACGGAGCAGGCGATCCGCGCCCTCGCCGCGCGGGGAGGCCCGTTGGTGTCGATCCTGTGGGGCCGGGACGCGCGCAATCTGCGTCCGCTGCTCGGGGACTATCCCGCCATCGAGTCGGCTCATCCCTCGCCGATGTCGGCGGACCGGGGCTTCTTCGGCTCACGCCCGTTCAGCCGGGCCAACGACTTCCTGGTCCGGCAGGGTGCCGCCCCCGTCGACTGGCGGCTGCCGTCGGCCCACGAGACGAACACGGCGGTCCAGCAGGGCCGTTGACGAGGATTCCCAGGCCCGCCAGGAGGGCCACCCCGACGACCCGAGCCCCGCGGCGCGCATCCGACCGGTCCGCACCGCGGGGCCTCGGATCTCTCCGGCCCTCAACTCCCTCAGTCCCCTCAGTCCCCTCAGTCCCCTCAGTCCCTCAGACAACCGCGGCCCGCACGCACAACACGTCCGGTAGATGCGCCGCGAGCTGCTGCCAGCTGTCGCCGTCGTCGGCCGACGCGTACACCTCACCGTTGCGGTTGCCGAAGTACACGCCCGCGGGGTCGGCGCCGTCGTGGCACATCGCGTCGCGCAGCACCGTGCCGTAATGGTCGCCCTGCGGCAGGCCCGCGGTGAGCGGCTCCCAGCTCCCGCCCGCGTCCGTGGTGCGGAAGACGCGGCAGCGCCGGTCGGCCGGGACCCGGTCGGAGTCGGCGTTGATCGGGAACACGTACGCCGTGTCACCTCGGTGCGGATGCGCCACCACCGCGAAGCCGAACGTCGACGGCAGACCCTCACCGATGTCCGTCCACCGCGCGCCCGCGTCGTCGCTGCGGTACACGCCCCAGTGGTTCTGCAGATACAACCGGTCCGGTGTCACCGCGTCCCGGGCGACCTTGTGCACGCACTGCCCGAACTCCGGGTTCGGATCCGGCAGGAACACCGCGGAGACCCCGGAGTTGGAGGGGTCCCAGCTGACGCCGCCGTCGCGGGTGCGGAACACGCCCGCCGTGGACACGGCCACCGTCACCGCACGCGGGTCCCGCTCGTCGGTCAGCACGGTGTGCAGACCCTCGCCGCCACCGCCCGGCACCCACTTGGAACGGGTCGGATGCTCCCACAGCGGCCGGACCAGATCGAAGGTCTCCCCGCGGTCCTCCGAGCGGTAGAGCGCGGCCGGTTCCGTGCCCGCGTACACCACGTCCGGCTCCGCCGCGGCCGGATGAAGCTGCCAGACCCGCTCCAGCGACGCCCCCGTGTCCTTGGGGAACCTGACGGCGGGCCGCGCCGGTTCGGTCCAGGTGCGGCCCAGGTCGTCGGAGTGGAACACGGACGGACCCCAGTGCGCGCTGTCCCCGCCGACCAGCAGCCGGGGGACCGGGCCCCGGGTGTCGACGGCGATCGAGTACACCGCCTGGGCGTTGAAGTAGGGGCTGTCGTCGAACTCCCAGGCGCCACCCCGTCGGCGCCCGATGAACAGGCCTTTGCGGGTGCCCACGGCGAGCAGTACCTCGGTCATGCCGATCACCTCCGCGACGTCGCCGACGCCTTCGTCGACGCATCCGTTCCAGACACCGGCCAGTCTGCACCCCACCACTGACAGTCACTTTTGGATCAGGTGTCGTCGCAGGTCGGACCGGTGCGGCGGCCTACGGGGCCGGAAGCGCGCGGTCCACGATCGAGCCCAGATCGGCCCCGTCGGGCAGCGTGCCGAACGAGTGCCCCCAGTCACCGCCGAGCCGCGTCGCACAGAAGGCGTCGGCGACCGCGGACGGCGCGTGCCGGACGAGGAGGGAGCCCTGGAGGACCAGGGCCAACTGCTCCACCAGCCGCCGGGCCCCCGCCTGCGAGCCCTCCGCCAGACGGCCCTCGAGCCGGCTCACGGCCGCGTCCAGCCGGGTGTCCGCCCCGCGGCTGAGCGCGAGTTCGGCGAACAGGGCCTGCGTCGTGGCCGTGTCCCGGCCCAGCGCCCGCAGCACATCGAGGGCGTTGACGTTGCCCGAGCCCTCCCAGATCGACAGCAGCGGGGCCTCACGGTAGTGCCGGGGCATGCCCGACTCCTCGACGTAGCCGTTGCCGCCCAGGCACTCCAGGGCCTCGGCGGTGAAGGCCGGGCCCCGCTTGGTGACCCAGTACTTGCCGACGGCGGTCGCGATCCGGCGGAACGCGGCCTCCTGCGCGTCCCCACGCACCGCGCGGTCGGCCGCCCCGGCGAGTCGCAGGGTCAGCGCTGTCGCGGCCTCCGACTCCAGGGCGAGATCGGCCAGCACGTTGCGCATCAGCGGCTGGTCGATCAGCCGGGCCCCGAAGGCACTGCGGTGGCGCACATGGTGCCCTGCCTCGACGAGCGTCTTGCGCATCAGCGCCGCCGACATCATCACGCAGTCCAGCCGGGTGCAGTTGACCATCTCGATGATGGTCTTCACGCCCTGCCCCTCCGGGCCGACCAGCCAGGCGACGGTCCCGTCGAACTCCGGCTCGGAGGACGCGTTGGACCGGTTGCCCAGCTTGTCCTTCAGCCGTTGGATGCGGAACGTGTTGCGCGTACCGTCGGGCAGCACGCGCGGCAGCAGGAAGCACGACAGGCCCCCCGGGGCCTGCGCCAGCACCAGGAACACGTCGCACATCGGCGCCGACGTGAACCACTTGTGTCCGTGCAGCGTGTACACACCGGGCTCAGCGGTCGGCGTCGCCCTCGTGGTGTTGGTCCGGACGTCGGAGCCGCCCTGCTTCTCCGTCATCCCCATGCCGGCCAGCAGCCCGGGCTTCTCGCCCGGCACCCGCAGGCCCGGCTCGTACTCCCGGCTGGTCAGCAACGGCTCGTACACCCGAGCCAGCTCCGGCTGCCGGCGCAGGGCGGGCACCGCCGCGTACGTCATGGAGGTCGGGCAGCCGTGCCCCGCGTCCGTGTGCCCCCAGACGAGTCCGCCGGCGGTGCGCGCGACATGGGCGCCGGGCCGGCCGTCCGCCCAGGGCGCGCCGGCCAGCCCTTCGACGACGGCCGTGCGCATCAGGTGGTGCCAGCTCGGATGGAACTCGACCTCGTCGATCCGGTTCCCGTACCGGTCGTGCGTGCGCAGTTCGGGCTCGTGGCGGTTGGCCTGCTCGCTCCACTCCTGCACCTGAGCGCTGCCGGCCAGTCGGCCGAGCCGCCGCAGATCCTCCTCCGCCCAACCGGCGCCCTCGCGCCGCACCCCCTCCAGGAGGGCGGTGTCGTCGGAGGCGTCGTAGGGGGCCAGGGGAGCGGGCTGGTTCAGGACGTCGTGCGTGGCGTACCCGCGGGGCGCCGCGAGTGCCTCCGGTGCCGTGTGTCCCTCGGGGGAGGCGGCGGGTCCGCCGTGCTGCTCGTGCGCGGTTGTCGTGGCCATACGCCGAGTGTTGCATCATTCCTACGGCTGCAGCAATGATGCAACACATGTCGTCCGGCGGGGCGCCGCAGGGCGAGAAGCGCGCCGTACAGTACGCATTCATGCGGATGAACGACCCGGAGCGAACCGGTGACCTGCGACTGCGTCCCCTGTCCGCGCGGTCGGTCGTGCTGAGCCTGCTGCTCGGCACGCACCCGCCGCAGCTTCCGGCGCGGGAACTGGGACGGCTCGTGGAGCGCTTCGGCGTCGGCGGCTCCACGCTGCGGGCCGCCCTCAGCCGGATGGTGGCCGCCGGTGATCTGGTGCGCACCGAAACCGGTGCCGGCTACCGCCTCAGTGACCGGTTGCTCGACCGTCAGACCCGCCAGGACGAGGCCGTACGGCCGAGCACGCGCGCGTGGGACGGCGACTGGGAGATGGTGGTGATCACCGCGACAGGCCGTGGTCCCGCCGAGCGGGCGGAGCTGCGCACCCGGCTGGCCGCCCTCCGGCTCGCCGAACTCCGCGAGGGCGTGTGGCTCCGGCCGGCCAACCTGGACCGCCCGCTGTCCGTGCCTCTCGACCAGGTGGCCCAGCACTACACGGCCCGCCCCGACAGGCCCGCCGCCGACCTGGCCGGGAGTCTGTGGCCGCTGGACGCCTGGGCGGGCACGGCCCGCGCGCTCCTCGCACACATCGACGGCGCCGACCGCCCCGCCGACCGGCTCGCCGCCTTCGCGGCCGTCGTACGCCACCTGCTCACCGACCCCGTCCTGCCTCCGGCCCTCCTCCCCGCCGACTGGCCCGGTGACGCGCTGCGGGCCGCGTACACCGACTACCGGCGTGAACTCATCGGCGAGATCCGCGCGAGCGTGGGCGGGCGGAGGTAGCGCGGACGGCAGGCGGTGACGGGGCGGCCGGTGGGCGGGGCACGAAACGGCGGCCGTACGGAGCGCCGCGCGGGGCGCTCCGTACGGCCGCCTCACCGTGGGGGGCCGTTGTGCGGGGAAGGGCTACTTGTAGGTGATGTCGGACGATCCGTACTTGCAGTACGTGCCGTCGGCGTCCGAGCCGTTGGTGCTGGGCTCCTTGCCGGTGTTGTTGCCGATGTACTTCTGGCAGGGGATGATCTTCTTGCTGCTGTCCCCGATGACCGTGATGTTGCGCAGGGTCACGCTGTCGCCGTAGTTGGTGTTGATCCCGGCGATCCTGCCGCCCTTCCAGTTCACCTCGATCGTGTTGAGGTTGATCGTGCGCTTGTACTGCGTGGAGCAGTTGCCGCAGGAACGCACGAAGGTGCCGAAGTTCTTGACCGCGAAGTTCGACACGTTCAGCGTTCCGGCGCCGTTGAACTGGAACACCTTGTCGCCGGCTTCCTTCGCCCCGCCGCCGCTGACGGTGTAGACCGCTGACGACGACTTGCCCTTGAAGGTCGCCGCGTCCTCGCCGACGTCCTCCCACCACACGTTCTGCAGCGTGCAGGACCCCTTGCAGTGGACGCCGTCGGCGGCCGGGGCGCCGAGGACGACGTTCTTCAGGACCGCGCCGTCCGCCAGCTCCAGGATCGGGCCCTGGTCCTCGTCCTGGCTGCCGGAACCCAGGGCGCCGGTGCCGTAGAGGCGCTTCATCCCGTAGTCCTTGGTGCCGGACACCGCGATGGTGGAGGAGACCCCCTCGCTGCCGTTGGGGGTCGGCCAGGTGGCGGCGCCGGCCGGGGAGGCGCCTGCTGTCATAAGCATGCCAACCGAGAGCCCGAGGGTGGCCAGTGCGCCGGCCAGCGCCCGCCCATGGGTGCGCGGTGTTGTCACCGAAGTCATGTTCCGGTTCCTTCTGTCGTGATGTGGGGGTGGCGGCGACGCGGGGTGCGGAGGTGCCGTGGGTGCGTGAGGTTCACGTCGCTGAACGGAACGTAGAGGGAAAGCGCTTTCTGGTCAACGCCTCGTATGGCAGCTATCCAGCCATCTGCAGCGGCAGTGAGCGCGTTCTTCAGTGGAGGGGCGAGGGCGTCGTCTCCCCGCCTCCTCGACCGCACGGCCGAAGGGGCGCCCGCTCCGCTGACAGGGTGCCGTCCACCGGCCGGGGTGCGTGTTCGTCCGTAGGGAAAGTGCTCACGCGGTTACGTTGCGAGCGTGCTTGAGGAGCCTTTTCTTCATCTTTCCGATCGTTCTCCGGCGGACGGTGCCGTGTCCGTGCGGCCTGCCTGGGAGGTGCGCGAAGGGGAGCACACGACGCGCTGGTTCGACGTGCGGCTGACCTTCGGGGACGGAGCCGGGATCGAGGCGCTCGCGATGGTGTCCGGGCACAGCGTCTGCGTCGAGGACGTACGGGCCCGGCCCGCGCTGTCGCTGGAGGACCTGGCGCTGTTCGCCGACTGGATCGAGGGGCCGCTCGCGCGGGCCTGCGGCGTCGAGGACGAACCGGCCGCCGGTGTCCCGTCCGGTGCGGGGGAGCGGCGGGCCCGCGTGGTCGGGCCGCAGGGGCCCGTGGGAAGGCGTTTCGTGGCGCGGGAGTACCGCGCGGCCCAGGAGGAGGGGGCCGACCCGGTGCTCGCCGTGATGTGCGCGACCGGATACAGCCGGCGCGGGGCGCTGCGGGTCATCGGCCGGGCGCGTGACGCGGGCCTGCTGACCCCGCGTCACACCCGGTGACGAACGGCCCCGACGCGGGTGTCACAGGAGGTCGCGCATCCGCGTGATCTCGCTCGTCTGCTGGGCGACCACGTCGTCGGCCATCTCCTCGATCTGGATGTTGTTGCCCTGTGCCTTCACGTCCGTGGCCATGGTGATCGCCCCCTCGTGATGGGTGATCATCAGTGTGAGGAAGAGCTGGTCGAAGGCTTCCCCCTCGGCCGCGCGCAGGTTCTTGAGCTGGGCCGGGGTCGCCATCCCGGGCATCGCCGCATGGTCGTGGCCGTGCTCGTCGGCCTTCTTGGTCTTCTTGTGCGTCGTCAGCCAGCCCTCCATCGCCTTGATCTCCGGCTGCTGCGCGGCCGTGATCCGCTCGGCCAGCTTGACGATCTTCGGCGACTCGGCGCGGTCCGGGACGAGTTCGGTCATCTCCAGGGCCTGGGAGTGGTGCTCGATCATCATGCGGGTGTAGGAGACGTCCGCGGAGTTGGGGGAGTCGTCCTCGGCGCGCTGCTCCGCGGCCTCCGCGGCCGACAACGTCCGGTTCGGCTGTCCGGGCTCGCCCGGTGCGATCACCGAAGGCCCGTCGGTCGCAGCCGACCTGGCGTCGTCCGTGGCGGAGTCGCAGCCCGCGAGCCCGAGTACGGCCAGGGCGGTCAGCCCGGTCGCGACGACGGACGCGCGTGACACACGGCGGAAGGGCACGGGACCTCCTGTGGCTGGGAGTTCCCTTCCGGGGGAGGGCTGCGGGACACCTCGTGAGTGCCGACGACCGTCCTGGCACGCTTCCGCGTGGCAGTGATCAGAAAACTTCGTTGCGAGTGTGTCGCCCACTGTTGTTATGTGCATGGCCAGGACGATACTGCCGGTGCACCACCCGTTCCGAGCCGAACGGTACGAGGGAGGAAAGACAGTGATCCTGTTGAAAGATCCCCGAACCCGGCGCAGACGGCTGGGAGTTGCCGCAGCGGCCGGGGGGCTGCTGGCCGCGCTGCTCACCGCCGCACCGGCCGCGGCGATCCCCGGCCCCGGGGACGAGCCGACCGCCCCGAAGGAGATGTCCCGAAGCGCGCAGGCCGAGGCGCGCGAGGCCATCGAGAGCGGCGAGATACCCGCCCAGGACGAGGTCGTCCACTCCGACAACATCCGGCACGTGGCCAACATCCCCAAGGACGCGCTGACCGGATTCAACTCGGACCTGGCGTTCCAGGGCCGGTACGCCTTCGCGGGCAACTACGACGGCTTCCGCATCTTCGACATCAGCAACCCGAAGTCACCGAGGACGGTGGCCCAGGTGCTGTGCCCCGGCTCCCAGAACGACATCTCCGTCTCCGGCGACCTGCTGTTCCTTTCCACCGACTCCTCGCGCAGCGACAGCAGTTGCAACAGCACCACGCAACCGGCGACCGAGAAGTCCTCGTGGGAGGGCATGAAGGTCTTCGACATCAGCGACAAGCGGAACCCGCGCTACGTCGCGGCCGTCGAGACCGCCTGCGGCTCGCACACCCACACGCTGGTGCCCGAGCGCAAGAACGTCTACGTCTACGTCTCCTCGTACTCGCCGAACGCCGCCTACCCCGACTGCCAGCCGCCGCACGACGGCATCTCCGTCATCAAGGTGCCGCGCAAGGCCCCGCACAAGGCGGCGGTGGTCGGATTCCCGGTGCTGTTCCCCGGTGAAGGGCCGGACGGCGGCGGAAACCCGGGCGCGCCCACCAACCCGGGCGTCTCCAAGACCACGGGCTGCCACGACATCACCGTGCTGCCGTCCGAGGACCTCGCCGCCGGTGCCTGCATGGGCGACGGCATCCTGTTCTCCATCAAGAACCCCGAGCGCCCCAAGGTGATCGACCGGGTGCAGGACAACGTCAACTTCGCCTTCTGGCACTCGGCGACCTTCAATCAGCGGGCCGACAAGGTCGTGTTCACCGATGAGTTGGGCGGCGGTGGCGCCGCCACCTGCAACGCGGCCGTCGGACCGGACCGGGGCGCGGACGGCGTCTACGACATCGTCGGCAAGGGCGACGAACGCCGGCTCGTCTTCCGCAGCTACTTCAAGATCCCCCGTCACCAGGCGGACACCGAGAACTGCGTGGCCCACAACGGCTCGCTGATCCCGGTCAAGGGCAAGGACCTCATGGTCCAGGCCTGGTACCAGGGCGGCGTCTCCGTCTGGGACTTCACCAACTCCTCGAAGCCGAAGGAGATCGCCTACTTCGAGCGGGGTCCGCTGGCCACCGACCGGGTCGTCACCGGCGGCTCCTGGTCGGCGTACTACTACAACGGCCACATCTACTCGAACGACATCGCCAAGGGCCTCGACGTCCTGAGGATCGACGACCGACGCACGGACCCGGCCAAGAGGATCCAGCTGCGCGAGCTCAACGCGCAGACGCAGCCGGACTACTTCGACTGACCCGGTCTAGGGCCTGTCCCGGGCCGGTTCGGTCGCGAAGAACCGTGACACATCCGTCCGGCTCGGCGCGCCCGTTCCGCCGGCTGCGTCGGTCCGGCCCGTTCCGTCCGTCCGACCGGTCCGGTCCGGCGCACCCGTCCCGCCCGGCACCTCGGTACCGGGCGGGACACCCAGCTCCCAGTCGAGCCGGTAGCGCTTGAACAACTCCGCGCGCAGTGCCTCGACGGGCATCGGCGCACCCGGCAGCAGGGCCGAGAACACGGCGCCCATCAGCAGGGCGCGCAGCATCGGGTAGTCGCTGTCGACCATGCTGGAGCCGTGCCGGGCGACGGTGTCGCCGAGCAGTTCGGCCAGGCGCCGCTGCTCGGGGCAGGGCAGGAAGCCCTCGGCCTGCAGCAGCCCGGCCATGTGCTGGCGCATCAGTACGGGGCGGTCGCGGGCCAGGCCCAGGATCGCGTCGATGGCCCGCGCCATCCGCTCCTGCCCGTCGTCGGTGCGCGGTTCGCGCTCCAGCGCTTCCTCCAGTGTCCGGTGCATCAGCCGGTGCACCGCGGACTGCACCAGGTGGCGCTTCCCCGGGAAGTAGTACGAGACCAGACCCCGCGCGGACCCCGCGCGGTCGGCGATGTCGCCGAGCGTCGTCGCCTCGTATCCGCGCTCGCTCACCACCTCGACGGCGGCTTGCAGAAGCCGTTCCTTCGAACGCCTCCGCAATTCTTCATTGACCGAGGGGCTGCGCGGGGACATGCTGGACTCCTGCGTTGACTGGCTGGCAGCCAACTATACTCAACGCGTCCGGTCAGACCCCCTGGTGGGTCCGCTCCGGGCTGCCGTTCTCCTCGGGCGACGCGGGGGATCGCCCGAGGAGAACGGCACTGACGAGGCGCCGCCCCCGGCCCTGCGGGCCGCCGCCCGGGCCGTCCGGCGCGTTTGGCCCTCGTGCGTTCCGCCGGGCCGGCACCGTGAAGTGGTCACGGAGGCCCCGCGTGAGGATCCGCAAGACGCGGATCGTACGGCCTCACGGGTGCCGCCACCGGTGGACGCACACCGCCACGGCCACGACCAGGGCGCCGAAGAGCCACCCCCCGAGCACGTCCGTCGCCCAGTGGACGCCGAGCCAGACACGGGTGAGACCGACGCCGGCCACCGAGAGCGCCGCCACGGTCGCGGCCCACACCCGCACGACCCGGCTCACGCCGCGCCGGTGCAGGAGCCACAGCAGGAGACCGCAGACGATGGTGGCGGTCATGGCGTGGCCCGACGGGAAAGCCGCGTAGTGGGCCGAGTCGACCGGGTCCGCCCACACCGGGCGGGCGCGGCCCACCGCCGCCTTCAGGACCTGCTGCAGCACCGTCCCCACGGCGCAGGTCACCACCAGCCACACCGCGGTCCAGCGGGCCGCGTACCGGAACACCAGCAGCAGCGCGACCGCCCCGGCCAGCAGGCGCATGGTCCACGGGTCCCAGACCCAGTTCGTCAGGACGCGGGCCGCCTGCGTCAGCCCCGGTTCGTCCACCGCCCAGCGGTGCGTGGTACGGGCGATGTCGCCGTCCACACCGGTCAGCGGGCGCCACTCGGCGCCGACCAGGATCAGCAGCAGTACCGAGCACAGGGCCGGTACGGCGATGGACAGGGCGACCGGGCGGTGCCGGTGCTCCGGTGGACGGGGCGGCGGTTCGAGTTCGGGGGGAGACATGTGGGGGGAGTGCATGAAGCGATCCTCGCCGACCGCCGGGGCCCGGGGCCAACACCGACGCCCTGATCGCTCGGAAGACCTGCGGGGAAGAGGGCCTCAGCGCACGCCTCCGGGCGGCTCTACCCCAGCGCCCGCAGTCCGGGGACGAACGCCACCAGGACCGGGATCACCGGAACCAGCGACGCCACGGCCGTCAGCCGTAGCCGACGCCCCGCCGTGAGCCGGTCCGGGGGAGTCAGCAGCCGGTGCACCCGGGCCCGGACCTGGCCCTGGGAGGCCGGGCAGGGGCGGAACACCCCGCGGTGCTCGTTGAGCTCGACCAGGGCGAGGGCGGTGGTCAGCCGGCCGAAGAGGCGGGAGGCCGTGTCGTCGGCGGCGAGCTCGACCAGCCGGTGCATCTCGTCGCGGAACGCGGCGAACACGGGTACCCGTGGGAACCCGTCCGCCAGCGCGGCGGAGCAGTGCAGCAGCCAGTGGTGCCGGGCCCGCGCGTGCCCCCGCTCGTGCGCGAGGACGGCGTCCAGCCGGCGGCCCCTCAGCCGGCGCAGCGCCGCCGTGGTGACGACCAGCCGGGGCGGGGAGCCGGGAAGCCACCACGCGTCGGGGCGCTCGCCCTCCAGGACCACCAGCCGCTCCGAGCCGGGCTCCTCGCCGGGCAGCAGCGGCGCCCGCACCAGGAGTTCGCCCCGCCGGGCCCGCCGCCGGGCACGGGCCCGTACGACTTCGCGGACCAGCATCGCCGCGCTCCACAGACCAGCGCACGCCAGCGCGACCGCGGTGGCGGCGGCCGGCGGGCCGGCCGTGCCGAGGGTGTACGCCTCCACGACCCCGCTCGGTGCCGTAGCGAACACCGGAGTACCGACCGCCCGCGAGGCGGCCGCCGCGCTGAACGTCATCGACAGGGCGCAGCACAGCAGCACGGTCGCGATCACGCACTGCCACACCCACAGCGCCACCACCGGTTCACGGTCCGGCCAGTCGGCCCGCGCGAGCAGCCTGGGACCGACGACGGCGGTCAGGACGCCGAGCAGCAGCAACGCCGCGGGGAGCATCATGCGGTCAGCCTATGAGCGCGGACCACTCCCGGGTACGGGCCACCGGGCGAAGTGACGCAGGCGACGGTCCCGCCCGTCGGGCCGCGGCCGGCCGCCCCACCTCACATCGTCAGCAGCATCGCCACCATCGCGATCCCCATGGACAGCCGGCACGCCAGCGCCAGCTCGGGCCGGTCCCCCCATCCCGAGGCTCCGGGGGACTTTGCCCCGGTGGCCGCCAAGTGCTCCGGCGCGGCGGCCACCGGTACCAGCCGTACGCCCGTCACCAGCACGTATCCGGCGAAGTACAGCAGCAGGAGCCCGGTCAGCGCAGGTATGCCCACGCCGCCGTGTCCGTGCTCCCGGCCGGGGGAGGCGGCCATCGCCACCGCCATGTAGGCCATGGCTCCGGCACCCACCGAATGGTGCAGATGGTGCGGGCTCCCGCGCCCCGACCACAGGGCCTGCACCGCGGCAGCGCCGAACAGCACCGCACAGGCGGGCCACGCCCACGAGGGCGGGGTGAACACCGCCGCCGGTACGGCCATCGCGGCCATGCCGAAACCCATCAGCGCCTCACCGCCCGCGGCACGGCGCTGCTCCTCGACACCGCTGCGCATCCGCAGCAGGCAGTAGGCGCCGGTCGCCGCGCAGAGCGCGACCAGCAGCCAGCCGGACGACGCCGGTCCGTGCACGCGCACCTCCCCCCGGAACCGCTCCACGGTCGGTCAAGGCATGCCCTCGCTCGAAGGCGTGCACGCGAGCGCACAGGGGTACATGGGGAGCATTCGGGGGAGCAGCGCAGGTCACGGAGATGTTTTACATATGTTTCACGAGTAAAAGACCTGGTAGCGTTATACGTCATGAGCAGTGCGACCCCCCGCCCCACCCCGAATCCCGCCCCCACGCCGAAGCCCAGGCGCTTCCCGCTGGTCGACGTACTGCGCGTCGGACGGCCCTCCAACATCTGGTTCAAGCCCGCCTTCAGCGTGGTGGCCGCGGTCGCACCGCCCAACCTGACCCTGGTCGCCCTCGGCCGACTGGATCTCGCGGCCTACACCATGGCCGGTTCCCTGTGCGCCCTCTACGCCCACAACCGTCCGTACGCCGCCCGCGCCAAGGCACTCGCGGGCGTGGTGCTCGGCATGGTCGGCGGCCTCGCCGTGGCCCTGGTCTCCGCCTCACTCACCGGCAACGCCGTGGTCCTGGTCGCCGTCGGCGCCCTGCTGGCCGCCGTGCAGAAGGTGCTGTGCGACGTCACGCGCATCGGCCCGCCCAGCAACGTGATCCTCACCTTCGTCAGCTCCGCCTCGCTGTTCGTCCCCCAGACGCTCGGGCAGGTCCCCGGCCATCTCGCACTGGCGGCGGTGGCCGGGGTCTGGGCCTGGCTGGTCGGCATGGCACCCGTACTGGTCCGGCCGCACGGCCCCGAGCGCCGGGCCACCGCCGACGCGCTGAACGCCACCGCCGCGTACGCCGAGACCGGCGGCACCGGCGACGGCCACACGAGGGCCCGTGCCGCCGCCTACGCCGCCGTGCAGGCCGCCTGGCAGTGCCTGATCCTCACCGGAACCCGCTCCGTCGCCACCCGCCGGGCTCTCGAACGGCTGGTCATCCGCGCCGAGATCGCGCTCGCCGCGCCGGCGGAGGCCGACCCCGCGCGGTTGCGCGCCCAGGCCCGTGAGCTGCGCGGCACGGGCCGTATCCCGGGCGCCGACGCCCCCCGCTCGGGTGCCGACGAACTCCTCGGTGTGGCTGCCGAGCGCGCCGTCCCCCACCGCTCCCTGTGGTCCCGGCTGGGACCGCTCGCGCCCATCGCCGTACGCACCGTCCTCGGCTGCGGCCTCGCCGGGTACGCCTCCCTGGCCATCGGGATCGGACGGCCGTACTGGGCCCTGACCACCGCCGCGGCGCTCTACCAGGCCAACATCACCCTCACCTGGAGCCGGACCGTGCAGCGGGTCGTCGGCAACCTCGTCGGCGTGCTGATCTTCGCGGCCGTCGCCCCGATCGCCAACCTGGGACCGCTCGCCCTCGTCCTGTGCTGCCTCGTCTTCAACTTCGGGGCCGAAGCGCTCATCGGCCGCAACTACTGGCTCGGCAGCGTCTGCGTCACCCCGCTGGCCCTGCTCATCACCGAGTTCCCCGGCTACCAGGCGGCCGGCCCCCTGATCACCGGTCGTGTGGTGGACACCCTGGTCGGCGCGCTGGTCGGCTTCGCCGCCGCTCTGGCCGTCACCAACCGGCGGGCGGGCAACCGCGTCGCGACGGCGCTCAGCACGGCCGGCCTCCGGCGCGAACACGTGACCCGGCTGCTGACCGACCCGCAGGCCGACCCCACCGCCCTGGAGACCGCCCGGCGCGGCCTGGCCGCCGCCCTTGTCGACCTGAGGGCCGCCGCCGACGCGGCCGCGGGAGAATGGTGGCTCCGCACGCTGCCGCAGGAACATGTCGTGCTCGCCGAGCAGGAAGGACACCGTACGCTCGCGGCGACGGCACGGCGCCAGAGGCTGCTGACCGACCCTGGCGAGAACACGAACCCCGGCACGGACGTGAACCCGGGCACGGACATGAACCCGGGCACCGATCCGGGCGCGAACACGAAGGACACACGGCCATGACGGCGACCGAACGGCTCCCGGCCGACGCAGGACTTCAGCTCGAGGGAGGACTTCCTGCCGACGGGGGACTCCCGGCCGACGCGGGGAACCCGTCCGGCGAGGGGCTTCCGGCGGCAGGCGGCGACACCGTGGCCGCGGTGGTCCGGCAGTGGCGGACCGTGTACCCCGGCCTCGACACCGGGCCCATGGAGGTCATCGGGCGCATCAACCGCTGTGCCGCCCTGCTCCAGCAGGCGGAGGACGCCCCGCTGAGCCGGGCGGGACTGACCCGCCCGGAGTTCGACCTGCTCGGCGCGCTGCGTCGCACCGGACGCGAACTGACCCCGGGCGAACTGGCACGCGAGACCTTCTCCTCGGGCGCCGCCGTCACCAAACGCCTCAAACAGCTCACCGGGCGCGGTCTGGTGGAACGCCGCGGCGACCCGCGCGACCGCCGTATGGCCCGGGTCCGCCTCACCGACGCCGGACGCGACGTCGTCGACGGCATCATGCCCGCGCAACTCGCCTACGAGAACGCCGTGCTCTCCGGTCTGGGCGGACCGGATCTCGGCGAGCTGGCCGCGCTGCTCGGCGGGCTGCTGGGGCAGCTGGAAGGACGCCTGAGCGCCGTACGGGCGTGACACGGCCCTCGGCCCCTCCCCGGTGCCGGATCACCGGCCTCAGACGCCGGGCCGGTACCGCAGCGGATGGTCGGCCGGGGTCTCCACCAGGACGATGGGCGTACCGTCCGGGTCGGCGGTCCACATCTCGATGAGGCCCCACGGCTCCCGCACCGGTGGCCGGACGATCTCGACTCCCTTGCCCAGGAGCTCCTCGTGGGCCGTCGCCACGTCCGCGACCTGGAGCCACAACCGCACCGCCGTGGCCGCGGGAGCCGCCGGGGTGTCGGACCGGCCGGACAGTTCCAGGAAGCCGCCGCCGAGGAAGTAGACGGTGCCCCGCTCCGGGCCGGTGCCGAACTCGCGGTACACGGCGAGGCCCAGTTGCTCGCCGTAGAAGGCGCGGGAGCGCTCGGGATCGGTGGGGCGCAGCAGAACGCGGCTGCCGAGTACGTGCACCATGCGGCCGAGCGTAGCGGCCGGGTTAGTCTCTTCCGTGCCCTGGCCACGCCGGGAAGTGATGAAGAGGCGAGCGAGAAACCGGAGAAGTGCCCCATGGATACCGCCACTGAGAGCGCGCTGACCTTCCGTGACGCCGTCGACGCCGATGTGGACGCGCTCGTCGTGCTGATCGAGTCGGCGTACCGGGGTGACTCCAGCCGGTCCGGGTGGACCACCGAGGCGGACATCCTCGAGGGGCAGCGGACCGACGCCGAGGGGGTGCGGGAGGTCGTCGAGTCGCCGGACAGCCGGCTGCTGACGGTGGAGCGCGAGGGCCGGATCGTTGCCTGCTGCCAGCTCGAACACCGCGGCGACCACGCTTACTTCGGCATGTTCGCGGTCAGTCCCGAGCTCCAGGGCGCAGGGCTCGGCAAGGCGATCATCGCGTACGCGGAGCGCCTGGTGCGCGAGACCTGGGGCGCGAACGAGATGCACATGACCGTGATCTCGGTGCGCGAGGACCTGATCGCCTGGTACGAGCGGCGTGGCTACCGTCGTACGGGAAGGACGACGCCCTTCCCGTACGGTGACGAGCGGTTCGGCATTCCGCAACGTGCCGACCTGCGGTTCGAGCTGCTGGTCAAGGAACTGGCCTGAGGGTCCTCACGCGGTGAAGCGGCCGGTGCGCTTGATCTCCGGGTAGTCGGTGGTCGCGCCGTCGAGTCCGAGGGCCCGGACCAGTCTGAGGTGGTCCTGCGTGTTGACCACCCAGCCGATGATCCTCAGGTCCGCCTTGCGGGCCCGCTCGACGATCTCCAGGGTGAGGCGGCGGATGTTCAGGCAGACGGTCGCCGCGCCGACGCCGACCGCCCGCTCCACGACGTCCGTGCCGTAACGACTGGCGACGAGCGCGGTGCGCACCCCGGGCACCAGGCGCGCGATCTCGGCGATCGCGTCGTCGTGGAACGAGGACACCTCGATCCGGTCCGTCAGGCCCCGCCGGTTCATCACCTCGGCCAGCGCCCTGGCCGCCTGTACGTCCTTGATCTCGGCCTGCAGCGGTGCGTGGACGGCGTTCAGCACCTCCTCGAAGACGGGGACGTGCTCGCCGCGGCCGGCGTCCAGGGCGCGCAGCTCGGCGACGGTCCGGTCGGCGATCGGGCCCGTGCCGTCCGTCGTGCGGTCCAGTTCCGCGTCGTGCATGACGACGAGCTCGCCGTCCTTGCTCAGATGCAGATCGAGTTCGATGACGTCCAGGCCGGCCTCCTGGGCGGCGACGAAGGACCGGATGGTGTTCTCGGGCTCGACACCCATGACTCCGCGGTGACCGATGGTGAGGAAGTTCAAGATCCGACTCGCTTCCGTCGACGGCGGCGCAGGGCCGCGTCCCTACGGCCCTCCTGGACCGTATCGCCTGTGCCCGTTCCGTCCAGACGCTGAACATCATTTTTGAGGAGTGTCACCCACCCGCGTGATGGGCAGGAAAAAATGCGGTGACGACCGGGGTGGCGCAGGATGATTTGCGGAGGCTCCCCTTGCTGGGAGAAACCCCGTACGTATACGGTCGGCGCACAAAGTTTCTTTGGCGGAGGATGGGACATGACGGAAGTTCTTGCGCAGGTGGGCACGGAGGGAAACGTTTCTCCGGTGGTGAGGGTGGTCGAGCACCCGGCATGGCCCGTGCTCAAGGATGCCGTGCAGCGAATCCGGCCCTGGCAGGCGAAGGACGGCTCGATCGACTTCGACGCGGAGGACGCCCCGGCCCGCGTCGAGGCCGAGGCCGCGGTGCGCCGGGTGACCGACGCGCTCGACGAGCTGTCCCCGCTGCTCCCGCACGACCGTGCCTACCACGAGGCCCTGGTGAAGGATCTACGCCGCTGGGCCGAGGGCGGCTTCGAGGTGCCCGACTTCCTCGACTCGCTGCTGGCCTTCCATCCGGCGGCGCACCGCGAGGACGGCCTCCAGCACCTGGTCGTCTTCCCGATGTACACGCAGAACGGCAACCCGGACCGCAACCTCGAGGCGGTCGTGCTGCGCATGGTCTGGCCCGACTGGCTGGCCGAACTGGAGCGCACCCGCTACGACAACCCGCTGTTCTGCGGCATCTCGTTCGAGGACTTCACCGCGGGCTACGACACCAACTCCGCGGTGCTCTTCCCCGAGACCATCGCCGTGCGCGAGGCCCCCGAGCGGTTCACCTGGGGCGGCATCTTCTGCGACCGCGAGGCCGCCCGCTTCCGCCGGGTGACCGCCGCCGCCGTCGACATCCTGGGCCTCGAGCTGCCCGCGGACGTCGCCGCGATGGTGCACGACCAGAAGCGCTGCGAAGAGGCGTTCGTGCTCTGGGACATGGTGCACGACCGCACGCACAGCCATGGCGACCTGCCCTTCGACCCGTTCATGATCAAGCAGCGCCAGCCGTTCTGGATGTACGGCCTGGAGGAGCTGCGCTGCGACCTCACCGCGTTCAAGGAGGCCGTCAAGCTGGCCGGCGACGGCGTCCCGCAGGCGCGTGACGTGCAGGTCGCGGTGCTGTTCGACCGGATGTTCCGCTTCCCGGTCACCGGCGAGCGGGTCCGCAACTACGACGGCCTCGGCGGTCAACTGCTCTTCGCCTACCTGCACAAGCACGATGTCGTCCGCTGGACCGACAACAAGCTCAGCATCGACTGGGACCGCGCCCCGCAGGTAACCAACCAGCTGTGCGCCGAGATCGAGACGCTGTACCGCGACGGCATCGACCGCCCGAAACTCGTTCACTGGTTCGCCGGATACGAGCTGGTCTCCACCTACCTCTCCCCGCACCCGGGATCCAAGTGGGCCAAGGGCCCCGAGGCACTGGACCTGACGCAGCCGCCGCGGAAACTCGTCGATGACGTGCTTGCGGACGAGTTTCCGCTGAGCATGTTCTATGAGGCACTGTCCAAGAAGCTGAAGCACGTGATCGCCTCCACCCGGGGCATCACCAGAGACAGCGCCGAGCGGGTCGCCGCGTGAGCGATCTCGTCCACAACACTGCTCAGGAGGCGAGGACCATGGGGAACGGGGCGCTCGACGGTGCGGTGATCGCGGTGGCCGGCGCGGGGGGACCCGCGGGGCGTGCGGCACTGCTCAGGCTGGCCGAGGCGGGGGCGACGGTGGTCGGCTCCGACAACGACCCGGAGCGGCTGGCGGCGGCCGTGGACGCGGCGCGCTACGCGCACGGCGGGGCCACCGTCACCGGTGACACGGTCGACCTGCTCGACCTGGACTCCACCCGTGAGTGGGCCGCCCGCACCGAGAAGGAGTTCGGCCGGGTCGACGGCCTGGTCCATCTGGTCGGAGGCTGGCGCGGCAGCGAGACCTTCACCAAGACCAAACTGGACGACTGGGACCTGCTGGAGCTGCTGCTGGTACGCACCGTGCTGCACACCTCCCTCGCCTTCCACGAGGCGCTCCAGCGCAGCGACCGCGGCCGGTACGTCCTGATCAGCGCGGCCGGCGCCAGCAAGCCCACCGCGGGCAACGCCGCCTACGCCGCCGCCAAGGCCGCCGCCGAGGCGTGGACGCTGGCCATGGCCGACTACTTCCGCAAGGCCGGGGGCGAGCACGGGGCCACATCGGCGGCTGCGATCCTGGTGGTGAAGGCGTTGGTGCACGACGCGATGCGTGCCGACCGCCCCAACGCGAAGTTCGCGGGCTTCACGGACGTCAAGGACCTCGCCGAGGCCATCGTCGGCGTCTGGGACAAGCCCGCCGCGGAAGTGAACGGAACCCGTCTGTGGCTCACCGAGAAGCCGTGAACCCGCCCAGGACCGACGCACGTCGCCATCACGACCCGGACGTCCGCGGTTTCGCCAGCGACAACTACGCCGGGGCCCACCCGGAGGTGCTCGCCGCCCTGGCCCTGGCCAACGGCGGACACCAGGTCGCGTACGGCGAGGACGCGTACACGGAGAACCTCCAGCAGGTGATCCGCAGCCACTTCGGCCCCACCGCCGAGGCCTTCCCGGTCTTCAACGGCACCGGCGCCAACGTCGTCGCGCTCCAGGCGGTCACCGACCGCTGGGGCGCGGTGATCTGCGCCGAGAGCGCCCACATCAACGTGGACGAGGGCGGGGCACCGGAGCGGGTCGGCGGCATCAAGCTGCTCACCGTGCCCACCCCGGACGGCAAGCTCACCCCCGAGCTGATCGACCGGCAGGCGTACGGCTGGGAGGACGAGCACCGTGCCATGCCGCAGGTGGTGTCCATAGCCCAGGCCACCGAGCTGGGCACGGTGTACACGCCGGACGAGATGCGCGCCCTCTGCGAGCACGCGCACGCCCGTGGCATGAAGGTGCACGTCGACGGCTCCCGGCTGGCCAACGCCGCCGCCACCCTGGACATGCCGATGCGCACCTTCACCAACGCGGCCGGCGTCGACCTGCTCTCGTTGGGCGGCACCAAGAACGGCGCCCTGTTCGGCGAGGCCGTCGTCGTGCTGAACCCGGACGGGATCCGGCACATGAAGCACCTGCGCAAGCTGTCCATGCAGCTCGCCTCGAAGATGCGCTTCGTCTCGGTGCAGCTGGAGGCCCTGCTGGCCCGGGACCTGTGGCTGCGCAACGCCCGGCACGCCAACGAGATGGCCCAGCGCCTCGCCGAGGGCGTACGCGCCGTGCACGGCGTGGAGATACTCCACCCGGTACAGGCCAACGCGGTCTTCGCCCGCCTGCCGCACGACGTGAGCGAGCGGCTGCAGAAGCGCTTCCGCTTCTACTTCTGGGACGAGGCCGCCGGCGACGTCCGCTGGATGTGTGCCTTCGACACGACCGAGGACGACGTGGACACGTTCGTGGCGGCGCTCAAGGAGGAGATGGCACACGCGTAGGGACCGCGTGGGTGTGCGGCCGATCGGGAACGCGTCGACGCTCGATCGGCCGCGCTCTTGCGGTGACCCCCTCCGTTCTCGCCGTTCTCGAAGGGGGTTCGTCCTGGCTCAGCGTGCCTCGGCCGCGCGGACCTGTTCCGGCGTCGGGGCCGTCCCGCCGAGGTGCGCCGGCATCCACCAGGTGTCGTCCTGGCCCCTGGGGCGCACCGGGTAGGCGCGCTGCGCGGCCTCCAGCAGCTCCTGGACACGCTCCCGCAGCTGCCGGGTGATCGCGCCCGCGTACTTGTCCCTGGACGCCTCGAGCGCCTCACCGACACGGATGGTGATCGGGGTGTGGCTGCGCTTGAAGTTGCGGGGGTGGCCCTTGGTCCACAGCCGCTGGGTGCCCCACACCGCCATCGGGACCAGCGGTACGCCGGCCTCCTGCGCCAGGCGCGCGGCACCCGACTTGAAGCTCTTCAGCGTGAACGACTGCGAGATGGTCGCCTCCGGGAAGACCCCCACGATCTCGCCGGACCGCAGCGAGTCGAGCGCGTGCGCGTACGCCGTCTCGCCCTGCTTGCGGTCCACGGGGATGTGCTTCATCCCGCGCATCAGCGGACCGGAGACCCGGTGCCGGAACACGGACTCCTTCGCCATGAAGCGCACGAGGCGCTTCTGCGGAAGGGCGGCGAGACCGTTGAAGACGAAGTCCAGGTAGCTGATGTGGTTGCTCACCAGCACGGCGCCGCCCGATCGCGGGATGTTCTCCGAACCCTGGCAGTCGATCTTGAGGTCCCACACCTTGAACAGAGTCTGGGCGAAACCGATCACGGGGCGGTAGACGAGTTCTGCCATGGGTGGGGTGGAACCCTTCCTGCTCTGCCTGGGAAGGGGGACTCCCAGCCGAAGTTACGCAGCCGTAGGTTTACGGCTTGCCGCTGATGGTGCCCCAAGAACGACCGGCGAACCAGCCCTGACGGCCGCCTGCGGCGAGATTCTTGTCACGTCCACCCTCTTGATCCACCTCGGGCTTTTGCGTCGCCATTACCCGTGCGCACCGCCAACCGCCGCGGGAGCAGGTACATCTCGCGGCCCTCCCGCGTCGATGTTCATGGATCAGGTGTCCCGTACGGAAACCCGTACCGGGGCCCGGGGAATCTTTGCGGTCTTGTGAATGCTACGAAGGGTCGATGACCGGACTGACGGTACTGACGGTACTGACGGTGTGTGCTGGTGCTCGCGGCGGCGAGTGCCCACGGAGTGCCGCAGTGGCGGCGGAGCGGGAGAGTACGGGTGCGCGGACGGGACGACGGCAAGCGGCTCCGAGCGCCGGAGCTCGGCGCGGAACTGGGTGAACGCGCCACTCTGGTGCAGTTCTCCAGCGCCTTCTGCGCGCCCTGCCGGGCGACCCGGCGGGTGCTCGACGAGGTGGCCGGCCTGGTCCCGGGCGTGACCCATGTGGAGATCGACGCCGAGGCCCACCTGGACCTCGTACGCCGGCTCGGGATCCTCAGGACGCCGACGGTGCTGGTCCTCGACGCCGACGGCCGTGTCGTGCGGCGGGCCACCGGGCAGCCGCGCAAGGCCGATGTGATCGCCGCGCTGGGGGAGGCGGTGTGACGGAGGGGTGCCCCGCCGTGAGTCATCTCCCACATTCCGGGGCCGACTTGACGGTACGTGGCGCCTGTCGTCAGCCTGACACCATGTTCTCGGAGTACTCGGAACTCCTTCACCCCCGATGGGTGCCCGCCTCGCCGGAGCTGCTGCGCTCCGTCTTCCGGCAGCACGCGGCGGGTGTGGCGGTGATCACCGCGCGCGGGGAGTTCGGTCCGGTCGGCTTCACCGCCACCTCCCTCGCCTCGGTCTCGGCAGATCCCCCCTTGCTCTCCTTCGGTGTCGGCACCGGGGGCGCCAGTTGGCCCGCCATCGCCGCGAGCGATCACGTCGGGGTCCATGTGCTGGGCGAGCACCAGCGGGAGCTGGCGGCCACCTTCGCCCGCCCGGGCGCCGACCGCTTCGGCGCGGCCACCGCCTGGCACGAGGGCCCCGAGGGCGTCCCCGTGCTGGACGACGTCCTCGCCCGGGCGGTGTGCGCGGTGGTGACCCGCGTGCCCGCCGGTGACCACCGGATCGTGCTGGCCGAGGTCCTGCTCGGCGACCACACCGGCCCCGGCCGGCCCCTCGTCCACCATCAGGGCCGGTTCCGCGCACTGCGTGACTGACCGCCCCGGGGGTCCCTGCTGCGGGCCCGTCCGGTTCCGGTTACGCTGCGTTGCGAAGGTCACAGTTCAAAGCGCTTGCTCAGCGGGAAAGAACTGGATGTACTGGCGAGTAATATTTCGTTGGGAAGAGTGCTTCGCCCCGATCGGGAACGGCCGTTTGAGGCGCTTATGCTGCCTGAAGGCAGACAGCCAGAAATGACGATGCAGTAGGAGAGCCGGCGTGAGCTTGAGGATCGTTGTCACTGTGAAGTATGTGCCCGACGCCACGGGCGACCGGCACTTCGCCGATGACCTGACCGTCGACCGCGACGACGTGGACGGTCTGCTCTCCGAGCTGGACGAGTACGCCATCGAGCAGGCGCTGCAGATCGCCGAGAACTCCGACGACGACGTGGAGATCACCGTGCTGACGGTGGGCCCGGAGGACGCCAAGGACGCGCTGCGCAAGGCGCTGTCCATGGGCGCCGACAAGGCGATCCACGTGGAGGACGACGACCTGCACGGCACCGACGCGATCGGCACCTCGCTGGTGCTGGCCAAGGCGATCGAGAAGGCCGGCTACGACCTGGTCATCTCCGGCATGGCCTCCACCGACGGCGTCATGGGTGTGGTCCCGGCCCTGCTCGCCGAGCGCCTGGGCGTGCCGCAGGTCACCCTGCTCTCGGAGGTCTCCCTCGAGGACGGCACCGTCAAGGGCCGCCGGGACGGCGACGCGGCGACCGAGCAGCTCGAGGCGTCCCTGCCGGCGGTCGTGTCGGTCACCGACCAGTCGGGCGAGGCGCGCTACCCGTCGTTCAAGGGCATCATGGCGGCGAAGAAGAAGCCGGTGACCGCCTGGGACCTGTCCGACCTCGACCTCGAGGCGGAGGAGGTCGGCCTGGAGGGCGCCTGGACCGCGGTCGAGTCGGCGACCGAGCGCCCGGCCCGCAGCGCGGGCACGATCGTCAAGGACGAGGGCGAGGGCGGCAAGCAGCTCGCCGAGTTCCTCGCGAGCCAGAAGTTCGTCTGAGCCCGAGGCTCGAACTCGCTTCCCGCCCCTCATACTTCGCAAGCAGGAGAGAAGAAGTCCCATGGCTGAAGTTCTCGTCTACGTCGACCACGCGGACGGCGCGGTCCGCAAGCCGACCCTGGAGCTGCTGACCCTGGCCCGCCGCATCGGCGAGCCGGTCGCCGTTGCGCTGGGCGCCGGCGCCGCCGACACCGCCGGCGTGCTGGCCGAGCACGGCGCGGTCAAGGTCCTCACCCACGAGGCCGCCGAGTACGCCGACTACCTGGTGGTGCCGAAGGTGGATGCCCTGCAGGCCGCGGCCGCGCAGATCTCCCCGGCCGCCGTGCTGGTCTCCTCGTCCGCCGAGGGCAAGGAGATCGCGGCCCGCCTCGCGCTGCGCCTGGGCTCGGGCGTCATCACCGACGCCGTCGACCTGGAGGCCGGCGACGAGGGTCCGGTCGCCGTCCAGTCGGTGTTCGCCGCCGCGTTCACCACCCGCTCCCGTGTCTCCAAGGGCACCCCGGTCATCACCATCAAGCCGAACAGCGCGGCCGTGGAGCCGGCCCCGGCCGCCGGTGCGGTGGAGGCGCTGGACGTGACGTTCTCCGCGCAGGCGACCGGCACCAAGGTCGTGGCGCGTACGCCGCGTGAGTCGACGGGCCGTCCGGAGCTGACCGAGGCCGCGATCGTGGTCTCCGGTGGCCGCGGTGTCAACGGCGCGGAGAACTTCGCGGTCATCGAGGCGCTCGCCGACTCCCTGGGCGCGGCGGTGGGGGCCTCGCGGGCCGCGGTGGACGCGGGCTGGTACCCGCACACCAGCCAGGTCGGCCAGACCGGCAAGAGTGTGTCGCCGCAGCTGTACGTGGCCGCCGGCATCTCCGGTGCGATCCAGCACCGGGCGGGCATGCAGACCTCGAAGACGATCGTGGCCATCAACAAGGACGCCGAGGCCCCGATCTTCGACCTGGTCGACTACGGCGTGGTCGGCGACCTGTTCGACGTCGTCCCGCAGCTCACCGAGGAGATCAACGCCCGCAAGGGCTGACCGTCCCCGTAGCGTACGAGGCCCCCGCGACCGCACCTCGAGTTCCCGTGGTCGTGGGGGCCTCGGCCTGTCCCGGCACCTCCTGTTCCGGTACGGCGCCGTCTATCCCAAGGTGAGCGACGCCTGTACCGGCAGGTGGTCGCTCGGGAACCGGCCGTCCAGGGCGAAGGTGTTGACCGAGGCCCGGTGCACCGTGGCGCCGGGTGTGGTCAGGATCCAGTCGATGCGGGCACCGCCCGGCACGAGCGGCCCGTACCCGTGGAACGTCCCGTAGGGCTCGCCCCGGTCGGCCGCCGCGTCCCAGGTGTCGACGAGGCCGGCACCCAGCAGCGTGTCGTACACCGGGTTCCCGTGGGCGGCGACGTTGAAGTCCCCCGTCACGACCACCGGCAGGGAGCGCGCGAGCCCGGCGACACGCTCGGCGATCAGGGCGGCGGCCCGCTCACGGGCGTACTGACCGGCGTTGTCCAGGTGGGTGTTGAGGACGTAGAACTCCCGTGCGTCGGCGCGCAGATCACGGAAGCGGACCCAGGTGACCATGCGGAGGTGGGCGTTGCCCCAGGTGTTCGAGGCGATCGTGTACGGCGTGTCGGACAGCCAGAAGTGGTCGTACTCCAGCGGGGCGAGCCGGCGGGTGTCGTAGAGGATCGCCATGAACTCGTCGCGGCTGCCGCCCGCCCGGCCGACGCCGATCCAGTCGTAGGACGGCCTCAGGTCGGCCTCGATGCCGCTGTGTCCGTTCGGCCGCGGAGCGTCCGGGTCTCGCTCGCGGGGCAGGGCGAGTCGGACCCGGTGGTGCCGGTTTCACTCGATGGGGTGGCCGGCGGGGAACGCGTGGTGCGGCGTCGTGCGGGTGTCTACGCTCGGTGATCGTGAAGCTGGTGGTGCGGGTCAAACTCCTGCCGACGCCCGAGCAGGCGGTGGCGCTGGAGTCGACCCTGCGCGCCTGCAACGAGGCCGCCACCTGGGCGGCCGGGGTCGCCTTCGCCGAGAAGGCGATGAAACCCCTGGCCCTGCGCAAGCACACCTACCAGCAGATCAAGGCGCGGTGGGGGCTTGGGGCGCAGGCCGCCCAGCATGCGATCAAGAAGTCCTGTGATGCGTACACCACGCTGCGCGCCAACCTCCGGGCGGGCAACCACGGCAAGCCGGGCTCGAAGCGGTACGAGAGGGCCTCGGGCAAGCCCATCGCCTTCCGTGAGCGGGCGGCGCAGCCGTACGACGACCGGATGCTGTCCTGGCGGCACGAGGACCACACGGTGTCGATCTGGACGACTTCCGGGCGGATGAAGAAGGTGGCGTTCACTGGCGAGGCCGGTCAGCTGGCCGTGGTGGCCGCACACCGGCGGGGCGAGTCCGAGCTGCTGTGCCGGGGCGGGCAGTGGTTCCTGTTGGTGACCTGCGATGTCGCCGAGGCCGAACCGAACACGCACCCGGCCGGGTTCGTCGGGGTGGATCTGGGGATCGTCAACATCGCCACCACCTCCACGGGAATCCGGCACAGCGGCCGGCACCTCAACCGCCGCCGCGAGGCCGACCGGGCACTGCGCTCCAAGCTGCAGAAGAAGGGCACGAAGTCGGCGAAGCGGCGGGCGAGGAAGCACGCGGGCAGGGAGGCCAGGCGGGCCCGCGACATCAACCACAAGATCAGCAAACGCATCGCGGCGGAGGCTCAACGCACCGGTCGCGGCATCGCCCTGGAGGATCTGGGCGGTATCCGTGAGCGGGCACGGCTGAGGAAGCCCCAGCGCGTCACGTTGCACTCCTGGTCGTTCCACCAGCTCGGCTCGTTCATCGCCTACAAGGCGAAGCGCGCCTGGGTGCCGGTGGTCCACGTCGACCCGGCGTACACCAGCCGGGAGTGCTCCCGCTGCCATCACATTGCCAGAGCCAATCGGCCCTCCCAGGCCGTGTTCACCTGCGGGTCGTGCGGCTTCGCCGAGCACGCCGACCACAACGCGTCCCACAACATCAGCCACCGCGGCTGGTACGCGTGGGTCCGCGGGGCCGAGTCACAGGCCCCTGCTCTCACCCTCATCGCCTGACGCACCGCGACACGCAAAGGGGATAAGAGCTGGACGCGGCCGGTTCCGTCGAAGCCATCGACGGAACCGAGCAGCAAGCCCGGGAACTTCAGTCCCGGGTAGCTGACTCCCAGGCGGCGCGTGACTCGGCTGTGGTTCGGCACAGAAGCTCCTTCGCCGGTGCTGTGCGGCGGTTTCCGGGCGAGTCGGGCGGAGGAAGTGAGTACAGACAGTGCCAGATGGACGTGGGCATGCCGAAATGGTGGAGCGAATCGGGGCGCAAGCGGGGCGCATGACGGTGTTGACCGTTGCGGAGATCGCCCGATAGCTTCATTCAACGGATTGTTGATTCCGTATCGCGGAGGATCGGGCGGGTGTGGGATGACCCAGGGCCGGCAGGAGCAGGTCGCGACGAGCCTCACGGACGCCGTCGGTGCGGAGATCAGCGCCTCCCTGGCGCCCGTCGACGCCGAACTGGCACGGCGCTACCCCGGAGACCCCGGCACCCGTCAGCCCGTCCACACCGTCTACGTCCCCGGTGACGCCTTCACCGCCGGGACCCTCCGCTCCTGGGGCGACCAGGCCCTGGCCGCGCTCGACGAACACGCCCCGGACGCCGCCTCGTTCGCCGACGCCGTCGGGCTGGACCGCGCACTCGCCGAGGACGTGTACGGTCGCGTCCGCTCGAAGCTGGAGCGCGAGCCCGTCGAGGATCTGCGCGTCGACTTCGAGGACGGCTACGGCAACCGCCCCGACGCCGAGGAGGACGAGACCGCCGCCCGCGCGGCCCGGCTGATCGCCGAGGCGTACCGGGGCGGAACGGCCGCCCCCTACATGGGTATCCGGATGAAGTGCCTCGAGGCCGCCGTGCGCGACCGGGGCATCCGCACCCTCGACATCTTCCTCACCGGTCTGGCCGAGGCCGGCCCGCTGCCCGCCGGGCTGGTGCTGACACTGCCCAAGGTCACCTACCCCGAGCAGGTCACCGCCATGGTGCGGCTCCTCGAGGCGTTCGAGGAGGCGCGCGGTCTCGATCCCGGCCGGCTCGGCTTCGAGATCCAGATCGAGACCAGCCAGGCCGTCCTCGCGGCCGACGGCACCGCCACCGTGGCCCGGATGATCCAGGCCGCAGGGGGCCGCGCCACCGGACTGCACTACGGCACCTTCGACTACAGCGCCTGCCTCGGTGTCTCCGCGGCCCACCAGGCCGGTGACCATCCGGCCGCCGACCACGCCAAGGCCGTCATGCAGGTCGCCGCCGCGGGCACCGGCGTACGCGTCTCGGACGGCTCCACCAACGTCCTGCCCGTCGGCCCGACCGCACAGGTCCACGCGGCCTGGCGGCTGCACCACCGCCTCACCCGCCGCGCCCTCGCCCGTGCCTACTACCAGGGCTGGGACATGCACCCGGGTCACCTCCCCACCCGTTACGCGGCCGTCTTCGCCTTCTACCGCGAGGGCTTCGAGCAGGCCGCCGCCCGGCTCGCCCGGTACGTCGCCCGGACCACCGGTGACGTCATGGACGAGCCCGCCACCGCCAAGGCCCTCGCCGGACACCTGCTGCGCGGCCTGGACTGCGGCGCCCTGGACATCGCCGAGGTGGCGCGGGCGACCGACCTCACCCGCGCCGACCTGGAGGGCTTCGCGTCCCCGCGCCGCGGCGACCCGGCTGCCTCCGCGCCGTAGCCGACGCGCCGGCTCGCGGCGACTCCCTTCGTTCCGGATGAGCCCCGTTCCTCCTGATCGTGGTCCTGGGAGTGGTGACGGCCCAGCTGGTGCCGGTCTGCGTGTGGCGGCTGGTCACCATGGCGCGGCGCGGAGCCGTGTTCTCCCACGCCGCCTTCCGGTACGTGCACCTCGGGATCGGCGCGTTCGTGGCCGCCGCGCTGCTCGCCCAGGCCGTCGCCCGCGACGTGGAGGCGACACGGATGCGGGCCGAGCCCGCCGAGGTGATCTGACGTCGATCGCCGTCGACATCGACGTGATGCCGGCCAGGCGCAAGATGTCCTTCGGTGACCTCTCGGACCGCGTCGGAATCACCCCCGCCCACCTGGCCGTGCTCAAGAGCGGCCGGGCCGAGGAGGTGCGTTTCACCACGCCGGCCGCGCTCTGCGAAGTGCTCGAGTGCCGGCCGGGCGACCTGCTGCGCCGGGAACCGGAGCAGGCCCCGGAGCCCGCTCCCGTTCCTGCCACCGGTGCCCCTTAGGCTGTACGGCACGCACGGGTCGGTGGGTTTCACAGGAACGGGGCAGCGGTGTCAGCGGGGGAGAACGGGCGGCCGGACGGGACCGGGCGGCTGCTGGCCGGGCGCTATCGCGTCACGGGGCAACTCGGGCGCGGCGGCATGGGCGTGGTCTGGAAGGCGCTGGACGAGGTCCTCGGCCGCGAGGTGGCCGTCAAGGAACTGCGCACCTACACCGACGCCGCCGGCCCCGAACTGACCGAACTCGCGCTGCGGATGCGACGCGAGGCGCGGGCGGCGGCCCGGGTGCGGCACCCCGGCGTCATCGCGGTGCACGACATCGCCGAGGTGGACGGCCGTCCGCTGATCGTCATGGAACTGGTCGACGGGCCGTCCTTGGACGACGTGTTGCGCGAGCGCGGCACCCTGGACCCCCTTGCGGCGGCGCGGATCGGTGTCGAGGTCATGGACGCGCTGGCCGCCGCGCACCGCGCGGGCGTGCTCCACCGGGACGTGAAGCCCGGCAACATCCTGCTCGACCGCTCCGGCCGGATCGTGCTCACCGACTTCGGCATAGCCACCATGGAGGACCCGGGCGACGGCTCGGCGACCCACCTGACCCGCAGCGGCCAACTCGTCGGTTCCCTCGACTACTTGGCCCCCGAGCGGGCTCAGGGAGCCGACCCCGGCCCCGCCTCCGACGTCTGGGCCCTCGGCGCCACGCTGTACGCCGCCGTGGAGGGCGCCTCGCCCTTCCGCCGTACGTCGACGTTCTCCACCCTCACCGCGATCGTCACCGAGCCCCTGCCCGAGCCCCGCCGGGCGGGTCCCCTCGCGCCCGCCCTGCGGCTCCTGATGGACAAGCGGCCCGAGTCGCGCCCGGAGGCGGAGGAGGCTCGCGAGCTGCTGGAGGCAGTCGCGAACGGCAGCGGCACGGACACTCCGACGACATCCCTGCGCGGGCTCGCGGCACCACCCGGCCGTACCGAGACGCAGCGCGGCGTCCCGGCGGTACCACCGGGCTTCGGCTCACCACGGCCGACCGGACCGCAGGCGGCAACGGTGGGTTCCGGCGCCGTCGGCGCACACGCAGGCCACGGGACCGTCGGCCCTGCCGCCGGCCCCGTGGGCCCCCAGGCCGGCATCCGTGGCAGGGGGCGCGTCCTGCTCGCCGTCGCAGCGGTCACCGTCGTCCTCGCCGCGGCAGGAGTCACCGCCGCCCTGCTCGACTCCCCGGACGTCAACCGGGCGGACACGGCGACCGGGGACACCCGTATCGACCGCTCGGCGTCCGCCCGCGCGGACGACGAGGGCTCCGCGAGCCCCGGACCGACCGAACAGGGCGACGAGCACAGCGAGGCTCCTCAGGAGCAGCCCGACGAGAAGGAGAAGGCCACCACCCCGGCCCCCGACCGCCCGGCCTCGACCGCTCCGGAGGAGGTGCCGGCGGAGGCGGCGTCCGAAGGTGGTGGCACGGGAGGCGGCACCCCGACCAATCCGGACCCGGGCTGCCACTCCATCGGCGGCGGCAAGTACAACTGCCATGTCGGGCGCACCGCCACGTCCTACAACGCCTCCGGCACCCGGGCGGGCATTCTCAACGCGGGCACCAACTACTTCTACTGCCAGCAGAACCTGGGCCGCCGTGAGACGTACCGCGAGTGGACCAACGTCTGGTGGGCCAAGACGGACGACGACAGCGGCAACACCGACGTCTGGGTCAGCGTCGTCTACGTCCGGGGCGGTGACAACGACGGACCGGTGCCCGGGCTCCCCTTCTGCTGAGACCGCACGTACCGCTCCAGACCCGACGCCGTCACCAGGTGCTCCTCGGCGAACACCCGCGTGCCCCGCGCGCACAGCAGCCGGTCGGCACGGGCCCGCGCACTGAACTGTTCGGCGGAGACGCCGAACAGTTCCCGCAACCTCCTTGATCCCATGAGGAGTTCGGTGAGCAGGGGGCGCTGCCCGCAGTGGGTGCGCGGGGCTCCGGTGCCGTCGTGCAGGACGCCGTGCCGGTTGACGTAGGCGTGGGCGCCGGGGAGCCGGGTGCCGTCGGGGAGTTCCACGCGGACGTCGGGTGCGGGCAGCCAGGCGCGGTCGTAGTTGCCGTCCGGCAGCGGCACGCCCTCGCTCGCGTCGATCACCGAGAGCTGCTCGACGTCGAGCCAGATCACGAACAACTCCCGTTCGACACCAGGGGCCCTGACCGGAGAGGCGGACACATAGCCCATCCGGCTCACATGCGCCGAGACGCCCACGTCGACTCCGGTCACCCGGGCCCGCACCATGGGGACGGGCGAGGAGATTCCGAACCGGGCCGTCTTGTAGCGCAATTGGCCGGGGCTGGCGTTGGAACCGAAGGCGAGGACGGGCACCCGGTCCTCGTGGACCAGGCGGTCCAGCGGCAGCAGCCGGTCCCCGTCGAGCAGCGCCGACTTCCGTGGCCACGGCCCCGGGTACAGCAACGGATGCTCGCGCGGCGCCTCGGCCAGGCCCAGTGCCCGCAGTGTGCGTCCTGCGGGGCCCGGGTCGCCGGTGCGCTGTTCGGTGGACACCGCGGGCTCAGTCCGCCGGGGGCAGCTCGCCGGAGCCGCGTGTGATCAGCCGGGTCGGCAGCTCGATGCGCTCGGGGGCGAGCAGGGTGCCGTCCAGCTGGCGGAAGAGGCGCTCGGCCGCGGTCCGGCCGAGGGCCGCCGCGTCCTGGGCGACGACCGTGACGCCCGGCTGGAGCAGATCGGCGAGTTCGATGTCGTCGAAGCCGACGAGCGCGACCTGACGGGACTGCTCGGTCAGGACCCGGATCACGGTGACGGTCACCCGGTTGTTGCCCGCGAAGACCGCGGTGACCGGGTCCGAGTGGGAGAGCATCTCCTCGGTGGCCCGGCGCACCCGCTCGGGGTCGGTGACGCCGAGGGAGATCCAGGCGTCCTCCACCTTTATGCCCGCGTCCTCCATGGCGGCACGGTAGCCGCGCAGCCGCTCGGACGCGGTGTGGATGCCGGGCATGTCACCGATGAAACCGATTCTCCGGTGCCCGTGGGCGATCAGATGCGCCACGCCGTCACGGGCACCGCCGAAGTTGTCCGAGAGGACGACGTCGGCGTCGATGCGGCCGGCCGGCCGGTCCACGAAGACCGTGGCGACGCCCGCCTTGAGTTCCGGTTCGAGATACCGGTGGTCGTCACCGGCCGGAATCACCACCAGCCCGTCCACCCGGCGGGCGCACAGCGCCAGCACCAGCTCCTGTTCGCGGTCGGCGTCCTCCGCGCTGGAGCCGTTGATCAGCAGCGCGCCGTGCGCGCGGGCGACCTCCTCGACCGCCCGGCTCAGCGGACCGTAGAACGGGTCCGCGAGATCCTCCAGGACCAGGCCGACACTGGCGGTGCTGCCCTTGCGGAGCACCCGGGCGCTGTCGTTGCGGCGGAAACCGAGGGCGTCGATGGACTCCTGCACCCGGCGCTCCGTCTCCGGCGTGACCCCGGGCTCGCCGTTGACCACTCGCGAGACCGTCTTCAGGCCGACCCCGGCGCGGGCCGCCACGTCCTTCATGGTCGGACGGTTGCCGTAACGGGGCCCTGAGAGGCGGTTGGTGCGGCGAGGCGTCTCCGGCACGGTGCGGTGTCCTGTCCTGTCGACCACGGGATGCGTGGATCCATGGGTTTGTATGAGGATGTGGCGTCGAGCATAGGGCCTGGACAACGTTGTCAGGCTCGGGGGACAATGTCCACCGCGCACTCCGGCCCGCAGATCACCGCGAGATCGAGGCGTGGCTCGCCCTGTGTGTCGGTTCCTGGCCGGGCATGGGTCATTTCGGCGCGTTTCTCATGGTTGACGGGGGAGATCCGACACTGATGCACACCGACCTCGTGGCGGCGCTCGACATCGGCGGTACCAAGATCGCCGGCGCACTGGTGGACGACCATGGCCGGATCCTGGTCCGTGCCCAGCGGCCGACACCCGCCGAGGAGGACGGTGACACCGTGATGCGGCAGGTCGGGGCGGTGCTGGCGGAGCTCACCGCATCCCCGCTGTGGGAGAACGCGGGCGCGGTCGGCATCGGCAGCGCCGGCCCCGTGGACGCCTCGACGGGCACCGTGAGCCCGGTGAACGTGCCCGGCTGGCGCGACTACCCGCTGGTCGCCGGGGTCCGGGCGGCGACCGGCGGATTGCCCGTGGAACTGATCGGCGACGGTGTGGCGATCGCCGCGGCCGAGCACTGGCAGGGCGCTGCCCGCGGCCATGACAACGCGCTGTGCATGGTCGTCTCGACCGGGGTCGGCGGCGGACTGGTGCTGGGAGGCCGGCTGCACCCCGGACCGACCGGCAACGCGGGGCACATCGGCCACATCAGCGTGGATCTCGACGGCGACCCCTGCCCGTGCGGCTCACGCGGCTGCGTGGAACGCATCGCGAGCGGTCCCAACATCGCCCGACGGGCCCTGGAGAACGGCTGGCGCCCCGGACCGGACGGCGACACCTCCGCCGCCGCGGTGGCCGCCGCCGCCCGGGCCGGGGACCCGGTGGCCGTGGCGTCGTTCGCCCGGGCCGCGCGGGCACTGGCTGCCGGGATCGCGGCCACCGCGACCCTCGTCGAGATCGACATCGCCGTGGTCGGCGGGGGGGTGGGCAAGGCGGGCGAGGTCCTCTTCGCGCCTCTGCGGCAGGCCCTGACCGAGTACGCGACCCTGTCCTTCGTCCAGCGGCTCGTGGTGACACCGGCGCAGATGGGAACCGACGCCGGCCTGGTGGGCGCGGCGGCCGCGGCACTGGCGAAGCGGAAGGACCCGGCCGTCGCGGGCGTCTGAGGGCGGCGGGCCGTGCGCATCACGCCGTATTCGCCGTGCCGCGTGACCCCGAGGCGGTTTCGGCAGTTGAGCCCGGCATGAAGAAGCGCAGCATGCTCGCCATCGCCTCCCTCGCCACCGGCTTCGTCGTCGCGGCCATCACCCCGTCGCACGCGCTCGGTGAGAGCCTCGACGGCCTCCCCGCCGGCGATGCCCTCAGCACCCTCGACCAGACCGTCGTCGACGAGAGCCCGCTCCTCGCCGACGACGACCGGGAGGTCAGGGGCTGACGGACCCCACCACGAAATCCACGGCGCCGACGCCTCGGAAGGGAGCGTCGGCGCCGTTGGTGTGCGTTCTCAACTGGGGCTGGTTTCCGTGGCAGGGTGGAGCGGGCAAGCCACAGGGGGCCGACAGAAGAGGGGGAACCGTGATCGTCTGGATCAACGGTGCGTTCGGTGCGGGGAAGACGACGACCGCACGGGAACTGATCGAACTGATCCCGAACAGCGCGCTCTTCGACCCCGAGGTCGTCGGCGGGGCGCTGGGCCATCTGCTTCCGCCCAAACACCTCGCCGAGGTCGGCGACTACCAGGACCTTCCCATCTGGCGTCGGCTGGTGATAGACACGGCGGCGGCGATGCTCGCCGAACTCGGCGGGACCCTCGTCGTTCCGATGACCCTGCTGAGACAGGAGTACCGGGACGAGATCTTCGGCGGCCTCGCGGCTCGCCGCATTCCGGTCCGGCATGTTCTCCTCGCTCCGGCGGAAACGATCCTGCGTGAGCGAATAGCGGGCCGGGAGGTCCCACCGGACCTCCCGGACGGCGAGATGCGGGTACGGCAGTGGTCCTACGACCACATCGAGCCGTACCGGGCGGCCCTGGCCTCCTGGCTCACCGCCGACGCCTACCCGGTCGACACCGGCCCGCTGACTCCGTACGCCACCGCCGCCCGCATCGCCGAGGCGGTCGGCAACGGAGAGGTGCCCGCCTGCGACATCGTGCAGACACCCGAGCCGACCGCCGAGACCGTGGCCGCCGGTGTCCTCCTCTTCGACGAGCGGGACAGGGTGCTTCTCGTCGACCCGACCTACAAGCCGGGCTGGGAGTTCCCGGGCGGGGTCGTCGAACCCGGTGAGGCACCCGCGCGGGCGGGCATGCGCGAGGTCGCCGAGGAGACCGGGATCCGCCTCGACGACGTGCCGGCGCTGCTCGTCGTCGACTGGGAACCACCCGCGCCGCCCGCCTACGGCGGTCTGCGTCTGCTCTTCGACGGCGGTCGTCTCGACGCCGCCGACGCCGCGCGGCTGCTGCTGCCCGGCCCCGAACTGCGCGACTGGCGCTTCGTCTCCGAGACGGAGGCCGCCGACATGCTGCCCCCGGTGCGCTACGAGCGCCTCCGCCGCGCCCTGCGGGCACGGGAACGCGGGAAGGCCATGTACCTGGAAGCGGGGGTACCGGTCGGCTGAGGAGCGGACGCGGGACGGCGGCGGGCCGCTCGGTGCTCACAGGATCAGCGGGACGCCCCGGCCGCGTCCGCCGCCCGCGCGGAGCGCTGCCGCCGTGCGTGTGTCCGGATCCGCGCACGGCGGCAGCGCGGCAGAACGTCGGACGGGCCCGGCGGGATCAGCTCACGGCGGCCGCGTAGTTGCGCAGGAACAGAGCCTCCGTGACCGACAGCCGCTCCAGTTCGTCGGGGGAGACGCTCTCGTTCACCGCGTGGATCTGGGCCTCCGGCTCGCTCAGCCCGATGAGGAGGATCTCCGCCCGCGGGTAGAGCGCCGCGAGGGTGCTGCACAGCGGGATGGAACCGCCCTGACCGGCGTAACTCATCTCCTGGCCCGGGTACGCGACCGCCATCGCGTCGGCCATGGCCCGGTAAGCCGGGCTGGTGGTGTCGGCACGGAACGCCTGGCCCTGACCGATCTGCTCGGTGCTCACCCGCGCACCCCACGGCGTGTGCGCCTCCAGGTGCGCCTGGAGCAGCTTGGTCGCCTCGACCGCGTCCACGCCCGGCGGCACACGCAGGCTGATCAGCGCGCGGGCGCTCGCCTGCACGGACGGGGTGGCGCCGACGACCGGCGGGCAGTCGATGCCGAGGACGGTGACGGCCGGGCGGGCCCAGATACGGTCGGCGACCGTGCCGGAACCGATCAGGTCCACGCCGTCGAGCACCTTGGCGTCCTCGCGGAACTGCTCGTCGTCGTACTGCAGTCCCTCCCACGTGCTGTCACCGGCCAGCCCGTCGACGGTCGTGCTGCCGTCCTCGGCGCGCAGCGAGTCCAGGACGCGGACCAGGGCGGCCAGGGCGTCGGGGGCGGCACCGCCGAACTGGCCCGAGTGCAGGTTGCCCTCGAGGGTGTCGACCCGCAGCCGCACGAGCGTCATGCCGCGCAGGGTGGCGGTCACCGTCGGCAGACCGGCGCGGAAGTTGCCGCTGTCACCGATGACGACGGCGTCGGCCGCCAGGAGCTCGGGGTGCTGCTCGGCGTACCGCTCCAGGCCGCCGGTGCCCTGCTCCTCCGACCCCTCGGCGATCACCTTGACGTTGACGGGCACACCCCCGTCGGCCTTGAGCGCGCGCAGGGCCAGCAGATGCATGAGGACGCCGCCCTTGCAGTCGGCGGCCCCGCGCCCGTACCAGCGGCCGTCCCGCTCGGTCAGTTCGAACGGCGGGGTGTCCCAGCCCGCCTCGTCCAGCGGCGGCTGCACGTCGTAGTGGGCGTACAGGAGTACTGTCTTCGCGCCCTCGGGGCCGGGGAGGTAGCCGTACACCGACTGGGTCCCGTCCGGGGTGTCGAGGAGGGCCACGTCCTGGAACCCCTCGGCGGTGAGCGCGTCCGCGATCCAGCGCGCGGCGCCCTCGCTCTCACTGCGCGGGAACTGGTCGAAGTCCGCCACCGACCTGAAGGCCACCAGTTCGGCGAGCTCCTCCTTCGCCCGGGGCATCAGTGAGGCGACGGTCACGGCGACCGGATTCGACGACATGGGCACGCTCCTTGTGGGTGCGACGTTGTACGGATGCGTACTTTCGTGTGCGGGACGATCATTCGGCACGGACGGGGCCCTTGTACGGGGCATCCATGCCGTCCGATCCTCCCACAGCGGCCTCGAGTGATCGTCGCCGTAGTATGCGGGAGACAGATGGGGTGCCCCCTGCTCGAGCGGAGCCGAGAGCTTGGGGGAGGCAGGCGGCTGGATCGGGAGCAGTAGACCATCGTGAGCAGCGAGAACTCTTCGGCGGACGACGCGCGGCAGGTATGGGACGTCGTCGTGGTGGGCGCGGGACCCGCGGGGGCCTCGGCCGCCTACGCGGCGGCGGTCGCGGGGCGGCGCGTGCTGTTGCTGGAGAAGGCGGACCTGCCGCGCTACAAGACCTGCGGCGGCGGCATCATCGGCCCCTCGCGCGACTCGCTGCCCCCCGGCTTCGAACTTCCGCTGAAGGACTGCGTGCACGCGGTGACGTTTTCCCACAACGGCCGCTTCACCCGCACCCGCCGGTCGAGGCAGATGCTGTTCGGACTGATCAACCGGCCGGAGTTCGACCACCAGCTGGTGGAGCACGCGCAGAAGGCGGGCGCCGAACTGCGGACCGGCGCCGCCGTGCAGCGGGTCGAGCAGCACGGCTCGGCCGTGCCGGACCGCCGCACGGTCGCCCTCGTCCTGCAGGGCGGTGAGACCGTGCTCGCGCGGGCCGTGGTCGGCGCGGACGGCAGCGCCGGCCGGATAGGAGCGCACGTCGGGGTCAAGGTCGACCAGGTCGACCTGGGGCTGGAGGCGGAGATCCCGGTGCCGGAGACCGTCGCCGAGGACTGGAAGGGGCGGGTGCTCATCGACTGGGGCCCGATGCCCGGCAGTTACGGGTGGGTCTTTCCCAAGGGGGACACGCTGACCGTCGGTGTGATCTCGCGGCGAGGTGAAGGCGCCGCGACCAAGCGGTACTTGGAGGACTTCATCGGACGGCTCGGCCTCGCCGGCTTCGAACCGAGCATCTCCTCCGGTCACTTGACCCGTTGCCGCGCCGAGGACTCACCGCTCTCACGCGGCCGGGTGCTCGTGTGCGGGGACGCCGCCGGACTGCTGGAACCCTGGACCCGTGAGGGCATCTCCTTCGCGCTGCGCTCGGGCCGGCTGGCGGGGGAGTGGGCGGTGCGTATCGCTGAGGCGCACGACGCCGTGGACACGCGCCGGCAGGCGCTGAACTACGCCTTCGCGGTCAAAGCGGGCCTCGGGGTCGAGATGAGCGTCGGCAAGCGGATGCTGGCCGCGTTCGAACGGCGTCCCAGGGTGTTCCACGCGGTCCTCACCGGCTTCCGCCCCGCCTGGAGGGCGTTCCAGGACATCACGCGCGGGGCGACGTCACTGGGCGAGCTGGTCCGCACCCATCCGATGGCCCACCGCGCCATGACCGCGCTGGACCGGCGTCCCGCGGGCGGCGGGTCCGACTCCGAGGGCACATCCGTCAGTTCGTGACCGTGATCCGGAAGACCGGGTGGTCGGGGGCGGACGCGACGATCTCCTCGTCGGAGGACTCGGCGGTGATCCCCTGGAAGTACTGGTTCACCTCCCAGCCCCACTTCTTCAGGTAGGTCCGCAGGATCGGGAGCTTCTCCTCGTCGGGAAGCTCCATCGCGGTGAAGGCACGGACCTTGCGCCCGACACGCAGTTCCCCGCCCCCGGCAGCGCGCATGTTGCGTACCCACTGGGAGTGGCCGCGCGCCGAGACCAGGTACTGCGCGCCGTCCCAGGTGTGCGGGTTGACCGGGATGCGCTGCATCCGTCCGCTCTTGCGGCCGCGGACGGACAACTCGGCGGTGCCGGCGAGGCTGATCCCATGCCGGGCCAGCCAACCGATGACGCCGTTGAGCCGGACGGCCGTGGGACTTGCCTTGCGGTAGTACGGCGTTGACGACGACATCGGTGACCTCCGGTCGGAATGCCATGGAGAGCGCTGCTCTGCTTCGTGAGCACTGATCTCGCTGTGTGCCCTCAGTCTGCACGATGTCGGCGTGACAAAGCAAGAGCAGTGCTCTCTTTTGTGTGCGCTGCTCTGGATTCGTGGGACACTGATCCGCATGAGCAGCACTGCACACGGCGCCCGTGCCCGAGCGAGGCTCGAAGTCACCGCGGCCATCAAGGAAGCAGCCCGCAGACAGCTCGCGGCGGAAGGCGCCGCCAAGCTCTCACTGCGGGCCGTGGCCCGCGAACTCGGCATGGTCTCCTCCGCGATGTACCGGTACTTCCCGAGCCGCGACGACCTGCTGACCGCGCTCATCATCGACGCCTACGACTCCCTCGGCGACGCTGTGGAAGCAGCCCACGACGCGGTCGCCGGCACCGCACCGACCCGGCGCTGGACCGCGGTCTGCGAGGGAGCGCGCGCCTGGGCGCTCGGACACCCGCACGAGTACGCGCTGATCTACGGGTCGCCGGTGCCCGGATACAGCGCGCCGGAGACCACCGTCCCGGCCGCCGCTCGTGTGGGTTTCCTGCTCAGGGACGTTCTGCGGGACGCGCAGCGCGACTCCGCACTGGTGAGACCCCCGCTTCCGGCCGGGTTGCGGCCGGAAGCCGAGCGGATGGCCGCCGACCTCGCGCCGGACCTCCCCCCGGAGGTGGTGGCGGCGATGGTGGCGGCCTGGGCCGAGCTGTACGGACTGATCGGGTTCGAACTGTTCGGGCAGTTCCACCGGGTCGTGGAGGACCGCGAGACGTTCTTCCGGCACGCGGTGGGACGGCTCGCCCACTCCGTGGGCCTGCCGGCGCTGACGTAGCGGCGTCCCCCAGGCGCCCTTGACGGCGTACTTCGCCGGGAGTGCACGTGATCACGACATCGGGGTGACGCCGCTCTCCGCACCCGGCGTCCAGCGTGACGGGCATGGGCGAGCAGCACGGGCGCCGAGGGCGGCGAGGGCGAGGGAAGTGACGAGGGCGTCGAGAGCCCTCGTCCCCGGTGGCCCCGGCGCTCCACCGTGTGAAGGACACCGAGCCGGAGGAACCCCTGCGAGCGGTGCGGGCCGTGGTCGCGGGAGACGCGCTGCCCTCACCGGGAATTCCCCGGCGTCCGATCGCCGAGTTCGCGGCCCGTTCCAAGGAGTCGACCGCGACCGGCGCCCTGTCCGAACTCACCGAACGGGAAGGGGAGGTGATGGCCCTGGTCGGCATCCGCCTGTCCAACGAGGAGATCACCCGCCGCCCGGTCGTCAGCCCGCTCACCGCCAAGACCCACGTCAGCCGCACCACGGTCGAACTGGGCGCTCACGACCGGGCGCAACTGGTCGTCCCGGCCTACGAGTCGGGCCTGGTACGGCAGGGCCGGCTGGGCTGAACAGCCACCCGGAACCGCGGCGGCACACTGACCACACGGACGAGGGAGAGAACCGGCGCGAGCACCGGCTTGGTACGGAGCAGGAGCCCTTCGACGGTGCCCGGGAGGCTGAAGGGGAGCGCGGAGCCCGCCATCGCCCCGAGAGCGTTTCCTCTGTTCGGCTTTATCGAGCCGGCCAGCCCGGCGCCGTGAGTACCCGCCGGTACGCCGTCGGGGTGAAGCCATAACCCGTGTGAACGTCTCGAATGGTGGGAGTGGCTCTTATGACTGACGGTTAATCACGTCGGGGCCCGGTCAATCGTGCTGGCTAGGTGTCAGCAGCCGGGTGCGCCGACGGAAGGACAGTCAGATGCGTTCTGCCCGCACGCTGCTCGCCACCGCGACGGCCACCGCGGCCCTCGTGGTCGGGGCGCCCGCAGCCTTTGCCGCCCACATGGGCGACTCGGACCACGACAAGCCTTCCTACAGCAAGGAGCACAAGGAGGACAACAGCCACGACGAGGACGAGTACGAGAAGAAGCCGCATGGCGGAGTGCACACCGGCGGCGGTGCTCTCACCGCTGTGGGCGAGGACGACGGCGAGTACAAGGACGAGAAGGACGAGGGCGACTACAAGAAGAACGACAAGGACGACGAGTACAAGAAGGGCGACAAGGGCGACGAGTACAAGAACGACAAGGGCGACGACTACAAGAAGGGCGACAAGGACGACGAGTACAAGGACGACGAGGGCGACGAGTACGAGAAGAAGCCGCATGGCGGAGTGCACACCGGCGGTGGGGCTCTCGCGGCCGTGAGCGAGGGCGACTGGAGCGGCAAGGACGACGAGGGCGACTACGAGGACGAGGGCGACTACGAGGACGAGGGCGACTGCAAGGACGAGGGCGACTGCAAGGACGAGGGCGACTACAAGAAGAACGACAAGGACGACGAGTACAAGAAGGGCGACAAGGGCGACGAGTACAAGAAGAAGCCGCATGGCGGAGTGCACACCGGCGGTGGGGCTCTCGCGGCCGTGAACGAGGGCGACTGGAGCGGCAAGCACGACGACAGCGAGTACAAGGACAAGAAGGACGAGGGCGGCTACAAGGACGAGGGCGGCTACAAGGACGAGGGCGGCTACAAGGACGAGGGCGGTTACAAGGAGAAGCCGCACGGCGGGGTGCACACCGGCGGTGGCGGCCTCGCGAACCCGGGTGCCTCCGGCGGCGGCCTGGCCGCCCTGGCGGTCCTCGGCGCCGGTGCCTACGCGCTGAAGCGCAAGAGGGCTTCCGGAAGCGTGGCCTGAGCCATGCCTGACGTCATAGAAGTCGGGGCCGCCGTACGCGCGTCGCGTGTACGGCGGCCCCGGCTCGCCCTTTTCGTATGCCGTGTTCGCTGCCGTGTCCGAATGAGGTGGTACCCCGATGGCAGCCCGCCCCTTTTCCCCTGACCACACCGATCCGACTCCGGCGAGGCGGAGACTGCGCGCCCTCATGACGGCGATCTTCTGGGGTGCGGCGGCCCTGGTGCTGGCGGTGAGCCTGCTCGGCGGCGGGCAGGAGCCCTCCGCCGACGCCCGCGGCCCGCACTCTCCCTCTGCGGCCTCTGCCGTGATGTCCCCCTCGGCTTCTCCTTCGGCCTCCGTCACGGCCTCCGGTCCCGCCACTACCGCGCCGACGAGCAAGCAACTGCCGCGGTCCGCCCCGACCCGGATCCGCATCCCCGACATCGACGTCGACGCGCCCTTCACCGATCTCGCCATCGGAGCCTCGGGCCAGCTCGACGCACCGCCGCCGGACGACACCAACCTGGTCGGCTGGTTCGCCGACGGGGCGTCCCCGGGCGAGCACGGAACCTCGATCATCGCCGGACACGTGGACACGAAGACCTCGCCGGCCGTGTTCGCCCGGCTCTCCGAACTCGAGAAGGGCGACCGGTTCACGGTGGAGCGGGCCGACGGGCGGAACGCGACGTTCGTGATCGACCACGCGGAGTCGTTCGCCAAGAACGACTTTCCCGACGAGCGGGTCTACGCCGACACGGACGACGCCCAGGTCCGGCTCATCACCTGCTCCGGAGCCTACGACCGCGCGGCCAAGGACTACACCGAGAATCTGGTGGTCTTCGCCCGTCTGGTCTGACCCGGACGAACCGCCGGCCATGGACGGCCGCCGACGTGGGTTCGCTGCCCGGAAGGGGAGGAAAGCACCCTTCCGGGCAGCGCGTTCGTCAAGCCACGGAGCAGGCGGACCCGTTGAGAGTGAACGCCGAGGGACTCGGAGCACGGTCCGTCGTGGTGGCCGTGAAGCCGAGGGTGACGGAGCCGGCCGCGGGGATCGCCGCAGTGTAGGGGGCCGAGGCGACACTGACCTCGGAACCGGTCTGGGCCGGGGTGCCGCCCCACATGTCGGTGATGCGCTGGGCGCCCGGGAAGGTCCAGTTCAGCGTCCAGCCGTCGATCGCCGAGCCACCGGTGTTGCGGACCGTGACCTCGCCCTGGAAGCCGCCGGGCCATTCGTTCGTCACCCGGTACCTGACCTCGCGGGTGCCCTGGCTCCCGCCGGAGGACGTGGTGACCGTCACCGTGGCGGAGCGCTGTGAGCGGTTGCCGGCCGCGTCGCGGGCGTACACGGCGAAGGCGTAGGAGGTAGCGGGGGAGCGGCCGGTGCTCGTCGCCTCGGCCCACCCGGGGATCAGGGCGTTGAGGTCGACGACGCGCTGGGCACAGCCGGCGCAGCTCGCGGGGTTCAACGGGATGATCCGGGCCACCAGGAGCCGCGTGTCGGGATCGGCCGCGCGCATCTGCGTCACCAGCTTGGTGTAGGGGGCGAGGATGCGGTCGGGGGAGACGCTGCTCCAGACGTCGTTCGTGCCGAAATGCATGACAACGATGTCCGGCCGAGTCGCCGCCAGTCGTCCGGGCGGCAGATCCTGGTCCGCGACGCCGGTCACCAGTTCGCCGCCGTGGCCCTCGTTGTCGCCGTCGTACGCCAGGCCGCAGCCCTGGCCGGGCGGGGTGCCGGCGAAGGCGATGTCCGTGTGGCCGGCGTTCCGCAACTGGTTCCACAGCACGGCCCGCCAGCAGCCGGGTGAGCCGGTGATCGAGTCGCCCAGCGGCATGATGCGGACGGGGTCCGCGTTCGGCGCGGCCGCCGCGCGTGGCGTGAGAGGGCCGAGGGTGAGGCCGAACGGGAGGAGCAGGGCGGTCAGTACGGGCAGAACCCGTAGCGGTGAGCGGTCGGTGACGCGCGTGCTGTCCCCTTCCCCGGATGATATGGGAGCGCTCCCATGGGGACGTCAAGCCATCCTTGTCAGTGACGCGTCAAGAGGGGGGTGGAGGGAAGTGCGCGCGGCGGTGTCGCGATGTCGAAACGCCCCATGGGTGTGGCGCACCTGTGCGCCACACCCACGGGGGCGGAGAACTCCACGAGCGGATCAGGACTCGACGCGCCTGCGGAGCACCGCCTTCCGCAGCAGCGGCCAGGCCAGCAGCAGCACGACGACCGCGTACACGATCACCGAGAAGGGCGTGTTGACCAGGCCCGAGACGCTGCCGTCACTGATCTGCAGCGCGCGGCGGAGCTGCTGCTCGGCGGCCGGACCGAGGATGACGGCGATGATGGCGGGCAGTACCGGCAGGCCGTACCGCCGCATCCCGAAGCCGATCAGACCGATGATCAGCAGAATCACCAGGTCGGTCACCTCGCCGCCGACCGCGTACGCTCCGATCGCCGCGAAGAACAGGATCCCGGCGTACAGGTACGGCCGCGGGATGCGCAGCAGCTTCGCCCACACCGGTGCCAGCGGGAGGTTGAGGGCGAGCAGCAGCACCATGCCGACGAACAGGGAGGCGATCAGGCCCCACACCAGCTCGGGCTCACGTTCGAAGAGCAGTGGGCCCGGCTGGATGCCGTACTGCTGGAAGGCGGCCAGCATCACCGCCGCGACGGCCGTGGTCGGCAGGCCGAGCGTCAGCATGGACACCAGCGTGCCCGCCGCCGAGGCCGACGCCGCCGACTCCGGCCCCGCCACGCCCTCGATGGCGCCCTTGCCCCACTCGTCCTGGTGCTTGGACAGCCGCTTCTCCGTGACGTACGACAGGAACGTGGGGATCTCCGCGCCGCCCGCCGGGATCGCCCCGAAGGGGAAGCCGATGAACGGACCGCGCGCCCAGGACTTCCACGTGCGCCGCAGGTCGCCGCGGCCCAGCCACGGCCGGCCCACCGGAATCGGCTCGGGCGGCCTGCGCCGCAGATGCGCGGCGACCCACAGCGCCTCGCCGATGGCGAACAGGCCCACCGCGACGATCACCACATCGACGCCGTCGGCCAGGTGGAGGGAACCGAAGGTCAGCCGCTGCTGGCCGGTCATCTGGTCCAGTCCCACCAGACCGATCGTCAGGCCGATCAGCAGCGAGGCCAGCCCTCGGATCCGCGACGAACCCAGCACCGACGTCACGGCGATGAACGCCGGCACCATGATGGCGAAGTAGTCCGGCGCGCCGATGTCCACGGCGAGTTCGGCGACCGTCGGCGCCAGCGCGACCAGCAGGACCGTGCCGACCATGCCCCCCCGTGAAGTGGCCGATCGCGGCGGCGGCCAGCGCCTGCGCGCCACGACCGGACTTGGCCATGGGGTTGCCCTCCATGGCCGCGACCACGGCGGCGCTCTCCCCCGGTGTGTTCAGCAGGATCGAGGTCGTCGAACCGCCGAACATCGCGCCGTAGTAGATCCCCGCGAACATGATGAACGCGGCGATCGGGTCGAGCCCGTACGTCACAGGCAGCAGCAGTGCCACCGCCATCGCCGGGCCGATACCGGGCAGTACGCCGATCGCGGTGCCCAGCAGCACACCGATCGCGGCCCACAGCAGGTTGATCGGGGTCAGGGCCGTACCGAAGCCGTCCAGAAGGGAGTTGAGGGCGTTCACGTCACAGCACTCCCATCAGCGGACCACCGGGCAGTGGTACTCCGAGCAGGTTGTTGAACACGGTGTAGGCGATGAGGGAGACGACCGCCGCGATCAGCGGATCGCGGTCGAACCTGCGGCTGCCGAGGGCGAAGGCCGCGCCCCAGAAGAGCAGTGCGCCCGCGACCGGGAAGCCGAGCGGTTCGATGAGGACGGCCGAGCCGAGGAACACCCCGGCGAGCAGCAGCACCGTGCACCAGTCGGCGGGTTCGGACAGGTCGACGTCCTCACCGGTCTCGGCCTGACCCCGGCCGCCGCGCAGTACGTCGACCGCGAGCAGGGCGGCGATGAGCAGCAGTCCGACGCCGACCACGACCGGTACCGTCCTCGGTCCGACGGGGCCGCGCTGGGTGATGTCGACGTCCATGGTGAGGGCATCGGCGAGTACGAGGGCTCCGAGCGCCAACAGCAGGGCACCGACGCCGAGTTCCGAACGGTCGCGCAGCCAGGAGCGCCGTTCGGTGGCAGGCTCGGGGGGCAGGTCGGTGGTCGGTGTGGTCACAGTCCGAGCTCCTTCAGGACGGACACCACGCGCTTGTCCTCGGCCTCCAGGAAGACACCGAACTTCTCACCCGTCAGGAAGGCGTCGTCCCAGCCGTTCTGCTTCATGGACGTGCGTCATTCGTCCGAGTCGTGCAACTCCTCAACCAGTGCCACGAGTTTGTCGCGTTCGGCGTCGGTCAGTCCGGGCGGGGCGACGAGGCCGCGCCAGTTGGTGAAGCTCACGTCGTAGCCCGCCTCCCGCAGTGTGGGCGCGTCGAGTCCTGGGACCCGCTCCGGTCCGGTGACCGCGAGCAGGCGCAGCTCACCCGCCTTGATCTGGTCGAGATACTCACCGACGCCGGACACGCCGAACCCGACCTTGTTGCCGAGGATCGAGGCGAGCAGCTCGCCGCCGCCGTCGAAGGGGATGTAGTTGACCTGCTTCGGGGCGATCCCGGCGGCCCGCGCCATCAGCATCGGCGCGAGATGGTCGGGGCCGCCGGGGGAGGAACCGCCGCCCACCGGGAGCTTGCCGGGGATGACGCTCGACGGCAGCCGTGAACGGGTCGCGCAGGTGCCGGTCCTCGGGGCGGACCGGCACAACCTCGGGCGCCACCTCGGCACGGTGGTGATCGGCGTGGCCGATCCGACGGTGTGGCAGCGGCTCAGCGGCGCCTCCTCCTATCTGCTCGCTTACCTGGGCATCGCCAGCGGGCTGGGAGTGGCCGGCTCCTGGCTGCTCGCACGGCGGGTGAAGCGGCAGAGCCTCGGCCTCGAGCCGCGCGAGATCGCGGGGCTCGCCGAACACCGGGAGGCCATGCTGTACGGCATCGCCGAGGGCGTGGTCGCACTGGATCCGCAGCACCGGCTCACCTTGGTCAACGAGGTGGGGCGCCGTCTGCTCGCCCTGCCCGAGGACTGCGTCGGCCAGAGCCTGGACTCCCTCGGTGTCGACGGGCGGCTGCGGGACGTCCTCGCCGGAACGCAGGACCGGGCCGGGGGCCCGTCGCGGCACGAGCCCGGTCGCCGGCGTGACGAGGTCGTCGTGCGGCACGGCCGGGTGCTGGTGATGAACCGGATGACCGTCACCAAGGACGGGCGTCTTCTCGGCTCGGTCACCACCCTGCGCGACCGCACCGAACTCGCCCGGCTGGAACGGGAGATCGGGTCCTTTCGCAGCTCATCCGAGTTGCTGCGCGCCCAAGCGCACGAGTTCGCCAACCAGTTGCACACGATCTCCGGGCTCATCCAGATCGGCGAGCAGGAGGAGGTCGTGCGCTACATCCGTGCTCTGAGCCGGCGCCGTCAGTCCCTCGACGTCACGCTCAGCCGACGGGTGCGGGACACCGCCGTCGCCGCCCTGCTGACGGCGAAGGCGTCCCTCGCCGCCGAACGCAGGGTGACCCTGCGCATCTCCGACAACAGCGCCCTCGACCGGCTGGCCCCCGAGGACGCCGCCGACGTGGCGACGGTCGTGGGCAACCTCGTGGACAACGCCGTGGACGCGGCGGCCACCGTGGGCGATCCGGGTGCCGATCCAGGGACCGGGGGTTCCGGCAGTGAGGGAGGGCACGACGCCTGGGTCGAGGTCGAACTGCGCCACGACGCCGCCAGTGTGGAGATCGTCGTCCGCGACTCCGGCCCCGGGGTCGCCCCCGAACTGGCCCGCGAGGTCTTCTCGCACGGCTTCACCACCAAGGCCGCCCAAGAGGGCGAGCGCGGTATCGGCCTGGCGCTCACCCGTCTCGTCTGCGAACGTCACGGCGGTGAGATCTCGATGACCAACACCCCGGACGGAGCGATGTTCACCGCCCGCATGACCGTGAGCCACCTCGCCGACGCGGTGGCGGAAGGAGCCGGCCGATGACCAGTACGCACGGTGAGCACGCCGGGCCCGCGCGCGCCGACGCGATCGACGTGCTCGTGGTCGACGACGACTTCATGGTGGCCCGTGTGCACCGTGCCTTCGTCGACCGCGTCGAGGCGTTCCGGGTGGTCGGCGTCGCCAGCACCGGTGAGCAGGCCGTCGCCGCGGTGGACGAACTCCGTCCCGACCTGGTGCTGCTCGACCTGTATCTGCCGGACCTGTTCGGCCTCGAGGTGATTTCCCGGCTGCGCAGCGCGGGGCACGACTGCGACGTGATGGTCATCAGCGCCGCACGGGAAGCGGAGACGGTGCGCGGGGCGGTCCGGCACGGGGTCGTCGACTATCTGCTCAAGCCGTTCGAGTTCGAGGACCTGCGGGCCAGGCTGGAGCGGTACGCCGTCCAGCGTGGTCGGCTGCTGGGCACGGTCGTGCGTGGCCAGGCCGACGTGGACCGGGTGCTGGCCGGAGCGGCGGCGCCGGTCGCGACGTACGCGGCCCCGGTGCTGCCCAAGGGCATGAGTGTGGAGACCGCCGAACTGGTCGAGCGCACCCTGCGGGAGGCCGACGGCACGCTGTCGGCCACCGAGTGCGCCGCCCTCACCGGCGTCTCCAGGGTCAGCGCCCGCCGCTACCTGGAGCACTTCCACACCGTCGGAGCGGCCGAGGTCTCGCTGCGGTACGGGGTCGCGGGACGGCCGGAACGCCGCTACCGGTTCGTCGGACGGCCCCTGCGGCAGGACGGCGGGCGGACCGGTGAGGTCCGCCCGCGGGGCAGGGCGCGGCTCTAGGCGTGCTGTCCCGGGGCCGGCGGGGGCATCCTCCCCGGTCAGCGGTCAGCGGTCAGCGGTCAGCGGTCAGCGGGCCCGGGGCGGGCATGGCCTTCTGCTCCCGTACGAGGCGGGGAGGCGGGCTGACGCCAGGGCGAGGGCGGTGGCCGCGCTCGCGATGCCGAGAACCGCACCGGCGGCGACGTCTCCCGGATAGTGCACGCCCGTATGGATGCGTGAGTAGCCCACCGCGCCGGCCAGTGCGCCGAGCGGACCGGAGGCCGCGGGCAGGACCGTACCGACGGCGGTGGCGAAGGCGACCGCCGACGCGGTGTGCCCGGAGGGGAAGGAAGCCGAGGTGGGCATCGGGACATGCCGGTCCACGGTCACCCGGGCCGCCTCCCGGTCCGGACGGTCCCTGCGGACCAGACGCTTGCCGAGCAGATTGGCCGACGCCGACGCCACGGCTATGGCCCCCACGCCGACGAGCGCGGCCCGGCGCTGCTGCGACCCGCCCAGGGCGAGGGCACCGGCGATGGCGAACGAGATCTTCGAATGGTCGGCCGCGTGCGAGAGGTGGCGCAGGGCCCGGTCGAGGGTGGGGGTGGGAGTGGCCGCCACTGCCGAGTACAGGGCGCCGTCCACGGCCCTGAGATCGCCGAGGACGGCGGACGCCACCCGGCGGAGTCCGTCGGCGGGCCGGGCGGGCGCGGTGAGCGGACGGGCACCGCCCTGGTCGGTGGTGGTCGGCTCGCTCATCGGTCTCTCCCGCGGTGGCGTTGTGTGTGGGGTCCGCGTGTCCGGGGCCCGCTGGGCACACCCGCACCGTGGACCGGGAATCACCAGGTGTCCACGGTACGCGTGATCCACCCGGTGCGTCCCCGCGCCCCCGTCGCAGCCCGGCCGTCACCCCCCGTCCGGGTGACCGCCGCCGGTCAGGCCGCCCGGAAGGTGCGCAGACGGAGGGAGTTGCCGACGACGAAGACCGAGGAGAAGGCCATCGCCGCCCCCGCGATCATCGGGTTGAGCAGGCCGGCCGCGGCGAGCGGCAGCGCGGCGACGTTGTAGGCGAAGGCCCAGAACAGGTTGGACCGGATCGTGCCGAGCGTGCGGCGGGCCAGCCGGATCGCGTCCGCCGCGGCCCGCAGGTCGCCCCGGACGAGGGTCAGGTCGCCGGCCTCGATGGCCGCGTCCGTGCCGGTGCCCATGGCCAGCCCGAGGTCGGCCCGGGCCAGCGCGGCCGCGTCGTTGACACCGTCGCCGACCATCGCGACCGAGCGGCCTTCCGCCTGGAGACGCTTGACGACATCCACCTTGTCCTGCGGCAGCACCTCGGCGAAGACGTCCTCCGGCGCGATCCCGACCTCGCGGGCGACGGTCCGGGCCACCGCCTCGTTGTCGCCGGTCAGCAGGACGGGCCTGAGGCCGAGCGCGCGCAGCCGGCGCACCGCCTCGGGGCTGGTCTCCTTCACGGCGTCGGCGATCTCCAGCACCGCGCGCACCTCGCCGTCCCAGGCCACTGCGACGGCGGTGCGCCCGGCCGCCTGGGCCGTCTCCAGGGCCCGCGCCAGCTCGGCCGGCAGCTTCAGTTCCCACTGCGCCAGCAGCTGTTGCCGGCCGACGAGCACCGCATGGCCCTCCACGACACCCTGGACGCCGAGTCCCGGCACGTTGCCGAAGTCCTCGGGAGAGGGCAGCGTGCCCAGCTTCTTCAGGGCGCCGTCGGCGACGGCACGGGCGATCGGGTGCTCGGAGGAGTGCTCCAGGGCGCCGGCCAGCCTCAGCACGTCGGCCTCGTCGGTACCTTCGGCCGGGTGCACGGCGAGCAGGGTCATCCGGCCGGTGGTGACCGTGCCGGTCTTGTCGAGCACCACGGTGTCGACGCGGCGGGTGGTCTCCAGGACCTCCGGGCCCTTGATGAGGATGCCGAGCTGCGCGCCGCGCCCGGTGCCGACCATCAGCGCGGTCGGCGTGGCGAGGCCGAGGGCGCACGGGCAGGCGATGATCAGTACGGCCACGGCGGCGGTGAACGCGGCGGTCAGCCCGGCGCCGTTGCCCAGCCAGAAGCCCAGCGTGCCCAGGGACAGCGCGATCACGATCGGCACGAAGACCGCGGAGATCCGGTCCGCGAGCCGCTGCGCGGCGGCCTTCCCGTTCTGCGCGTCCTCCACCATCTTCGCCATCCGGGCGAGCTGGGTGTCGGAGCCGACCCGGGTGGCCTCCACGACGAGACGCCCGCCCGCGTTGAGCGTGGCCCCGGTGACCGCGTTCCCGGCGGCCACTTCCACCGGCACGGACTCTCCGGTGAGCATGGAGACGTCCACCGCCGAAGTGCCCTCGACGACCGTCCCGTCGGTCGCGATCTTCTCACCGGGGCGTACCAGGAAACGGTCGCCGACTGCCAACTCCTCGACGGGCACCGTCTCCTCGCGCCCGTCGGGCCGAAGCACGGTGACGTCCTTCGCGCCCAGTTCCATCAGCGCCCGCAGCGCCGCGCCCGCCTTCCGCTTGGCGCGCGCCTCGAAGTATCGCCCGGCCAGGATGAACGCGGTGACACCCGCGGCGGCCTCCAGGTAGATGTTCCCGGCGCCGTCCGAACGGGCGATGGTCAGTTCGAAGGGGTGGGTCATGCCCGGGGTGCCGGCGGTGCCGAAGAACAGCGCCCACAGCGACCACAGGAACGCCGCCGAGGTGCCGACCGAGACCAACGTGTCCATGGTGGCCGCACCGTGCCGCGCGTTGGTGAAGGCCGCCCGGTGGAAGGGCCACGCCGCGTACGTCACGACCGGTGCCGCCAGCGTCAGGGACAGCCACTGCCAGTACTCGAACTGCAGGGCCGGGATCATCGCCATCGCGATGACGGGCACCGACAGCACCACGGCCGTGATCAACCGCTCCCGCAGCGACCGGAGCTCGTCGAAGGGCCCGGTGGAGTAGGAGGCGCCGGTGCCGGCGGGCTCGTTCCCGCGCACGGGCGGTGCGGGCTCCCGTGCCGTGTACCCGGTGGCCTCGACGGTGGCGATCAGGTCCTGGACGGTGACCGCGGCGTCGTGCGACACCTTGGCCTTCTCGGTGGCGTAGTTGACCGTGGCGGTGACCCCGTCCATCCGGTTGAGTTTCTTCTCGACCCGTGCGGCGCAGGAGGCGCAGGTCATCCCGCCGATGGCCAGCTCCACCTCTTCCCGGGCCCCGGCCTCGGTGCCGGCTGTACGGACGGTCATGGGCGCTCCTGGTGACGAAGGCCGGCCGGATCATGCCCGGCAGCCGATTGCAGTATACGGGTCGGGGGTATCCCTCCCGCTCCCCAGGTATACCCCCCAGAGGTATCTGATTTCAAGGGTCGTCCGGTCTTGATCTGGTACCCCCCAGGGGTATTGTGAGGTGTGTGGACACCGGCTCGGATCCGGGCCGGTCGCGCTGTTCCGAGGAGATTCCGAGGAGCTGTTGAGGAGAGATGACCATGCACACCGGATTGAAGATCACCGCATTCGCCGCAGCCCTGGCCGCGACCTTCGGCACGGCCTACGGCGTCGGCCGGGTGCTGGACCCGGTCGTCGCGGACAGCGCGCCCGCACCGGCGCACGACGAGAAACACACCCCCGCGTCACCCGCGCCCCGCGAGAGCGCGGACCGCGGCCACTGAGGCTCAGCCCAGGGCGCGGTCCAGATTGAACGCGGCACTGATCAGCGAGAGATGCGTGAACGCCTGCGGGAAGTTGCCCTGCTGTTCCCCGGTGTGGCTGATCTCCTCGGCGTACAGGCCCAGGTGGTTGGCGTACGTCAGCATCTTCTCGAAGGCGAGGGACGCCTCGTCGAGCCGCCCGGCCCGGGTCAGCGCCTCGACGTACCAGAACGAGCAGATGGAGAACGTGCCCTCGTCGCCGCGCAGGCCGTCCGGGCTCGCCTGCGGGTCGTACCGGTAGACCAGCGAGTCCGACACCAGGTCCTCGGTGAGGGAGTCGAGCGTGGACAGCCACTTCGGGTCGGTCGGCGCGATGAACTTCGTCAGCGGCATCATCAGCACCGCCGCGTCCAGCACGTCCCCGTCCTCGTGCTGGACGAAGGTCCGGCGCGCCTCGGACCAGCCGTGGCTCATGATCCGCCGGTAGATGGTGTCGCGGCTCGACCGCCAGCCGGGAAGGTCGGCGGGCAGACCGCGCCGGGTGGCCATGCGGACGGCCCGCTCGATCGCCACCCAGCACATCAGCTGCGAATAGAGGAACTTCTTGCGTCCGCCGCGCGTCTCCCAGATGCCCTCGTCGGGCTGGTCCCAGTGCGCGCACACCCAGTCCACCAGCGCGCACACGCGGTCCCACTGCTCGCTGGAGATCGGCTCGGCCCACTTGTCGTACAGGTAGACGGAGTCGATCAGCGCCCCGTAGATGTCGAGCTGCAACTGGTCGGCCGCCGCGTTGCCGACCCGCACCGGTGCCGAACCCCGGTACCCCTCCAGATGGTCGAGTTCGCGCTCGGACAGGTCGGTACGGCCGTCGATGCCGTACATGATCTGCAGCGGGCCGGAGGGGCACCCGGCGCCGGGACTGACGTGCCGGGCCACGAACCCCATGAACGCCTTGGCCTCCTCGGAGAAGCCCAGCCGCAGCAGCGCGTACACGCAGAAGGCCGCGTCCCGCATCCACACGTACCGGTAGTCCCAGTTGCGTTCCCCGCCGAGCCTCTCCGGCAGGCTCGTCGTGGGCGCCGCCACGATCGCCCCGGTCGGCGCGTAGGTGAGCAGCTTCAGGGTGAGGGCGGAGCGGTGCACCATCTCCCGCCACCGGCCGCGGTAGCGCGAGGAGGACAGCCAGCGCCGCCAGTACCGCACCGTCGCGCCGAACTGCTCCTCCGCCTCCCGGTGCGCGCAGTGGCGGGGGGCCACCTCACCGCCGACCTGGTCCAGGGCGAACACCGCGGTCTCGCCCTCCACCAGTTTGAAGTCGGCCCGCACGTCCGGGCCGTCGGCCTCCAGCGGGACGGTCGAGGTGAGCGCGAGGGACAGCGCCTCGGACTCGAACACCGCGAGCTCGCCGGCCAGTCGCAGGGTGTGCGGCCGGGTGCCGTACTCGAACCGCGGAGCCGCCCGCATCCGGAACGGGAGGGCGCCGCGCACGCACAGCACCCGCCGGATCAGCCGGTGCCGGCCCTCCTCGGTCGGCTCCGGCTCCCCGGTGACCGGCATGAAGTCCTGCACCTCACCCACGCCGTCCTCGGTGAAGAACCTGGTGATCAGGACATTGGTGTCGGGGAAGTAGAACTGCTTGGTGCGCGCCGGCACGGCCGCCGTCAGCTCGAAGGAGCCCCCGCGCTCGGCGTCCAGGATCGCGGCGAAGACACTGGGCGCGTCGAAGTCCGGGCAGCAGTACCAGTCGATGGTGCCGTCGGTCGCCACCAGCGCCACGCTGCGCAGGTCGCCGATCAGGCCGTGATCGGCGATCGGCGCGTACCGCTGTCCGCCGGACGTTCCCCGCTCCCTCGCCGTCCCGTCCATCGCAGCCTCCCTGGCCCGCGGTACGTGCCGCTCTGTCTGCCAGCTTAGGCAGACCCGACAGGCCGGCCCGCGGTGCGCGGTTCACGCCACGACGACGTGCAGTCCCGCATCCTCGAACCGACGCACCGTCTCCGGGGCCGCCGCCGCGTCCGTGACCAGGGTGTCCACCGACTCGGCCGAACAGATCCGGGCGAACGCCCGCCGGCCCAGCTTGCTGGAATCGGCCGCCACGATCACCCGCTCGGCCCGCTCGCACAGCAGCCGGTTGATCGCCGCCTCCGCCTCGTCGTGCGCCGCCGCGCCGTGTGCGACGTCGAAGGCGACGACACCGAGCACCGCCACGTCGAGCGTGATCTGCCCCAGCACCCCGTCCGCGAGCGGCCCGACCAGCTCGTACGACTGGGCCCGCGCCACACCGCCGGTCACCACGATCTTGAACTGCGGGCGCACGGCGAGCTCGTTGGCGATGTTGAGCGCGTTGGTCACCACCGTCAGCGCGGGCGACCCGGACGCGAGATCACCGCGGACCGCCAGCGCACGCGCCACCTCCGTGGTGGTGGTGCCGCCGGTCAGCCCGACCGCCTCGCCCGGTGCGAGGAGACCCGCCACCGCCTCGGCGATCCGCTGCTTCTCGGAGGCGCGGCGAGCGGTCTTGTAGCGCAGCGGCAGCTCGTACGACACCCCGTGCGCCACCGCACCGCCCCGGGTGCGCACCAGCATCTGCTGCCCGGCGAGGGTGTCGAAGTCCCGGCGGATCGTCGCGGCCGACACCTCCAGCTCGGCGGCGGCCTCGTCCACGTCCAGCCGACCCCGCTCGACGAGCAGTTCCAGCAGCGCCTGCCAGCGGGCGTCCCGCGACATCCGCCCTCCCGTCGTGCGGCTACCTGCCTTCTCCCGGCCTCCGGCGACCCTAGCGCCTGTCCGGCGGACGGGCGCCGGCGCACCGACGATCTCTGCTCGAATGCTTGATTGTGCTTGAAAATCCGCTCTATCTTGCAACAACAATCACCGGGAAGGGTGGGGGCGGACATGACGCATGTCGAGGACGAACTGACGAGTCAGCCCGAGTGCTGGACGCGGGCCGCGACGCAGGCGGCCGAGCACACCCGGGTCCTCCCGGCACCGGGGGAGCGGGTCGCGGTCGTCGGCTGCGGCACCTCGTACTTCATGGCGCAGGCGGTGGCGGCCCTGCGCGAGGGAGCGGGCCAGGGCGAGACGGACGCCTTCGCCGCCTCGGAGTTCCCTTACGGACGTGCCTACGACCATGTCGTCGCCCTCACCCGCTCCGGCACCACCACCGAAGTCCTGGACCTGCTCGACCGGTTGAAGGGCAGCACTCGCACCACCGCGCTCACCGCCGACCCGGACACCGCCGTGGCGACGTCGGCGGACGAGACCGTCGTACTCGACTACGCGGACGAACGCTCCGTCGTGCAGACGCGGTTCGCGACCACGGCCCTCACCCTGCTCCGCGCCCACCTCGGCCTGCACACCGAAACGGTCGTCGAGGACGCGCGAACCGCTCTCGCGCGCCCGCTGCCCGAAGGGCTTGTGCACTGCACCCAGTTCACCTTCCTCGGCCGCGGCTGGACCGTGGGCCTCGCCCACGAGGCGGGTCTGAAGATGCGGGAGGCCGCCCTGGCGTGGACGGAGGCCTATCCGGCCATGGAATACCGGCACGGCCCCATCAGCGTCACCACGCGCGGTACGGCGACCTGGATGCTGGGCGACGCACCGGACGGTCTGGCCGCGCAGGTGCGGGACACCGGCGGATCGTGGATCCAGGGCACCCTCGACCCGCTGGCCGAACTCGTCCGCGCACAGCGCCTCGCCGTCGCCGTCGCCGAGGCCCGCGGACTCGACCCCGACCGCCCCCGCCACCTCACCCGCTCAGTCGTTCTCGAGCCCTGACCCCGCCGGAAAGGGCAGGAAAAACCAGAAAAACCAGAAAAACCAGAAGAACCGGAAAACCGGAAAGGAGCGAACGTGCCCCTCGCCACCACCGGCGAACTCGTCGACCACGCCGCCGCGGCAGGCTCCGCCGTCGCCTCGTTCAACGTCATCACGCTGGAACACGTCGAAGCCGTCATCGCCGGGGCCGAGTCGGTGAACGCCCCCGTGGTCCTCCAGGTCAGCGAGAACGCGGTCAAGTTCCGCTACGGCCGTCTGCTGCCGCTCGCCCGCGCCGCCGTCGCCGCCGCCGAACGCGCCGCCGTCCCCGTCGCGTTGCACCTCGACCACGTCCAGAGTGACGCCCTGCTGCGCCAGGCCCCGGACGCCGGCTTCGGCTCCGTGATGTACGACGCGGCCCGGCTGCCCTACGCCGAGAACCTCGCCGCGACCCGGGCGGCCGTCGACTGGGCGCACGCCCGGGGCCTGTGGATCGAGGCGGAACTGGGGGAGATCGGAGGCAAGGGCGGAACGCCGCCGCTGGACGCCCACGCGCCCGGCGCCCGCACCGACCCCGACCAGGCCCGCGCCTTCGTCGCCGACTCCGGCGTGGACGCCCTGGCCGTCGCCGTCGGCACCACCCACGCCATGACCACCCGCACCGCCACCCTCGACCACGGCCTCCTCGAACGCCTCTCCGCCACCCTGGACGTCCCCCTCGTCCTGCACGGGTCCTCGGGCCTGCCGGACACCGAACTCACCGCGGCCGTCGGATCGGGCATCGCCAAGGTGAACATCGGCACCGCCCTGAACGTCGCCATGACCGGTGCCATCAGGGACTTCCTCGCCGCCCACCCCGAAGCGGTCGACTCCCGCGGCTACCTGACCGTGGGCCGGGAAGCGATGACCCGCGCGGTGGCGGACATCATCGCGACGCTCACCGCCCGCTGAAGCGGGCCGTCAAGGGTGCTCCGGCGCTGCGGCACTACCGTTTCACGGACTTCAGAACGACGAACTTCGGGTCACTCGCCACCACTTCGCTGTTCCCGAAAAGCCGCCGCAGCTTCACGTGGTGGCCCAGGTGGCGGTTGCCGACCACCCACAGCTCACCACCGGGGCGCAGGGTGCGCCTCGCGCCGGTGAACATGCGCCAGGCCGTCGCCTCGCTGGTCGCCTGGTGGGAGTGGAACGGCGGGTTGTTGAGCACCAGGTCGACGCTGCCGTCCGGCACGCCCGCCAGACCGTCGCCGACCCGGAACTCGGCATGCCCCGGTACGCCGTTGGCCCGGTACGTGGCCTCCGCGGACGCCACCGCCTGGAACGACTCGTCGACGAACAGCACCTCGGCCCGCGGGTCGGCCAGCGCCACCGCCGTACCGACGACACCGTTGCCGCACCCGAGGTCCACCACCCGGAGCCCCGTCCGCCCGGTCGGCAGATGCTTCAGGAGGAACCGGGTGCCGATGTCGAGCCGGTCGGCGCAGAAGACCCCCGCGTGGTTGACGACGGTCCGGCCCGAGACCGCGCCGACGCCGTCAGGCAGCGCGTAGCTGTACGGCCAGGGACTGGGGGGCCGGACCAGGGCCGGGTCCGGGGTGCAGAAGATGAGCCGCGCCTTCTTCTCGGCGAGGGAGGTCCGGGTGGGGCCGATGATCCGCTCGAAGAGGTTCAGCGTCGAGGTGTGGATCTCCTTCACCATGCCGGTTCCGACGACGACCGTGTCCTCATGCACCGCGGGGGCCAGCCGCAGCAACTGGTCCTCCAGCAGCGCCAGACTCTTCGGCACCCGCACCAGCAGCACGTCGATCCGGCCCGGCGGCGGGTCCTGCGTGGTGAGCAGCCGGGCCGCGCCCGGCTCGACACCGGCGCGTGCCAGGTTCGCGCGGGTCGCCTGCTGCCCCAGCCAGGAGTCGGTGATCTGCGTCGGCCGGTGCGCGGCGAGCGCCGTGACCAGCGCCCCCCAGCGGTCTCCGACGACCACGACCGTGCCGTCCAGTGGGATCGGCTCCCGGTCGAGATGCCCGAGGAGGTACTCGTCGGAGGCGTCCCAGGCGCGCAGCCTGTCGCGGGGGTCCTCGGGGAAGCGGGCCAGTACCGGCGCGCCCCACGGAGTCGTCATACGGTCGTTCATCGTGCGACCAGGCTAGCGGAGCCCTGAGTCCCGGCTCAGGCCGTGTCGGGCGGCTGAGCATCCCGCTCCGGGGCGGCGGCCGGTAGCCCGCCGCCGTTTCGGATCATGGGAGACTCGCCCTCATGAGCGGGAAGGCGGACCCCCGGCCGGCGGGGGAAGGGACCACCTCGAGGACGCGGCTGGACCGGGGACGCGGAGCGCTCGGGCCCGCGTTGGAGCTCGTGCACACCGGACGTGCCCCGACCCGCGCGGTGCTCACCACGGAACTGGGCGTGACGCGGGCGACCGCCGGCGCCGTCGCCGCCGAACTGGAGGCGCTCGGCCTGATCAGGGTGGACGCCCGGCCCGGCGCGGCTGCCGGTTCGCAGGGCCGGCCCTCGCACCGGCTCTCGATCGCCGAGGACGGACCGGTGGCACTGGCCGCGCAGGTGCACTCCGACGGGTTCCGGGCCGCCCTCGTCGGCCTCGGCGGCCGGATCGTCGCCACCGCGCCCGGCAGCGAGGTCATCGACGCCGACCCGGCGAAGGTGCTCGGCTCCGTCGTCGCGGCCGGCGCCGAACTGCTCCGCGAGACCGGACGCCGGTGTGTCGGAGCGGGGCTCTCCGTGCCGTCCGCTGTGGCCGAACCCGAGGGGCTGGTGTTCAGCCCGCTGCGCCTGGCCTGGCCCACGGGCGCCCCGGTGCGGGAGATCTTCGCCGAGCAGGTGCGCGCCGCCGGTATCGACGGGCCCGCCTTCGCGGCGAACGACGTCAACCTCGTCGCCCTCGCCGAGCACCGGCACGGTGCCGGGCGCGGCTCGCGCGACCTGCTGTGCGTGGCCACCGGCCACCGGGGCGTCGGCGGCGCGCTGGTGCTCGACGGCCGTCTGCACACCGGCAGTTCCGGTCTCGCCCTGGAGGTCGGCCACCTCGCCGTCAACCCCGGAGGCCGCCCCTGCTACTGCGGCAGCCGGGGCTGCCTGGACGTGGAGGCAGACCCGCTGGCCTTCCTCACCGCGGCCGGACGCGAACCCGGTCCCGAGATGTCCCTCCTCAAACAGGCCGACACGCTGATCCACGAGCACTACGACGACCCGGCCGTCCGCGCCGCCGTCGCCGCCCTCGTCGACCGTCTGGGGCTGGGTCTCGCCGGCCTGGTGAACATCCTCAACCCGGACCGGATCATCCTCGGCGGCCTGCACGGCACCCTCCTGGAGGCCGCCCCGGACCGGCTGCGCGCCGTCGTCGCCGACCGCAGCCTGTGGGGCCGCAGCGGCGGCGTTCCGATCCTGGCCTGCGCCCTGGCCCACAACAGCCTGGTCGGCGCCGCCGAACTGGCCTGGCAGCCGGTCCTCGACGATCCGCTGGGGGCCCTGGCATAAGAGCCCCGACCGGTGGGCAGGCGGATGCCCGGGTCGACAGGCGGAACCACGGCCGGGGACCGCACAATGATCCACGAAACGTGATCGGCGAAACACTGACGGACAGTGCACGCGCCGACAGGGTCCGGGACACCCGCCCCGGATCCGGGACCGGCGCACGAGGCACTGCCCACCGCACACGGAGCGACCGCCCCGACCCGCAGAAAGCCGAGGCCATGACCGACCAGCTCACCGTGACCGTCCTGGGCACCGGCATCATGGGTGCCGCGATGGCCCGCAACCTCGCCCGGGCCGGCCACGCCGTCCGTGTCTGGAACCGCACCCGCGCCAAGGCCGACCCGCTCGCCGCCGACGGCGCGCACGTCGCCGGCACCCCCGCCGAGGCGGTCGAGTCCGCCGACGTCGTCCTGACCATGCTCTACGACGGTCCCGCCACGCTGGAGACGATGCGACTGGCCGCCCCCGCCCTGCGGCGCGACACGGTCTGGGCGCAGTCCACCACCGCCGGTCTCGAGGGTGTCGCCGAACTGGCCGGCTTCGCACGCGAGCACGGACTGCTCTTCTACGACGCCCCGGTGCTGGGCACCCGACAGCCGGCCGAGGCCGGACAGCTGACCGTGATCGCCGCCGGACCGGCCGAGGGCAGGACCACGGTGACCCCGGTGTTCGACGCCGTCGGCGCCCGCACCGTGTGGACCGGCGAGGACGGGGCGGCCGGCAGCGCGACCCGACTCAAACTCGTGGCCAACAGCTGGGTCCTCGCGGTCACCTCCGCCGTGGGGGAGACCCTCGCCCTGGCCGAGGCGCTGGACGTCGACCCCGGCGGCTTCTTCGACCTCATCGAGGGCGGCCCGCTCGACATGGGCTACCTGCGCGCCAAGGCGGGGCTGATCCTGGACGGGCCGCTGACCCCGGCCCAGTTCGCCGTGACCACCGCCGCCAAGGACGCCCGTCTGATCGTCCGGGCCGGCGAACAGCACGGTGTACGCCTGGACGTGGCCGCGGCCGGCGCCGAGCGCCTGGAACGCGCCGCCGCCCAGGGCCACGGTGATGAGGACATGGCCGCCGCCTATTACGCCAGTTTCGCCGGTCACGACGAGTCCACCACCTGAGCACCCGGTACGAAGCGTCCCGGGGAACCGTTCGACGAGCCACCGAGGAGTCCGTAGTGTCCAAGCCCCCGCTGCCTTCCGAGGCCGACGACCTGCTGCGCCGCCCCAACCCCTGCGTCATGGCCACCCTCCGCTCCGACGGCACACCCGTCTCCACGCCCACCTGGTACGTGTGGGAGGACGGCCGCGCGCTGATCAGCCTGGACGAGGGCAGAGTGCGCCTGAAGCACCTGCGCCGCGACCCGCGCGTCACCCTCACCGTGCTGGACGAGGACAACTGGTACACCCATGTCACCCTCATCGGCCGCGTCGTCGAGCTGAAGGACGACGAGGGCCTGGCCGACATCGACCGCCTCTCCCGGCACTACACCGGCAACCCGTACCCGGACCGGGTACGGGCCCGGGTCAGCGCCTGGATCGAGGTCGACCGCTGGCACGGCTGGGGCGCGCTGAAGGACAGCGACCAGTCGTCCACCTGAACCCGACGGGGGAGGGGAGCAGGCGCCGTCACCCCGGGTGCTTCCCGCGGGGCACGCGCGGTGCCGCCGGCCGTACGACGACCCGGTACCCCTGGGGACGACTCTCGGAAGTGCCGCGTCACCCGGAGTAACCGCCCGGTCAGCCGGCAACGGCGGACCGGGCGGGTTCCGGTTCCGGCCGGTGGCCCTCGACGGCGTGCTCGACGAGTGCGGCCTCCGCGAACAGGTGTGCGGCGGGCTCGACGGTGTTGATCCTCGGACACCGGTCCCAGTCCGCGACGGGAGTCGCGGACGGCGTCGGCAGCGTGAACCACACGACCTTGCCCGACTCGCCGTCCGGCAGCGCGCCCCAGCTCTCGCTCATCGCGGCCACCATGGCCAGCCCCCGCCCGCAGGTGGCGAGCGGACCGGCGTCCGCCACGACCGGCAGCCGCGGGTCGTGGTCGCGCACCGAGACCTTGAGCCGGTCGAGCAGCACTTCCAGCTCGACCGTGCAGGTCTTGTCGGGCCGGGCGTGCCGGTGGACGTTGGACAACAACTCCGTCACACCGAGCGAGGCCCGGTCTATCAAAATGTCCATATGCCAGTAGCGCAATTGCGCAGATACGATTCTGCGGACCTGGCCGATCCGCGAAGGCAGAGCCTGGAGCTCCACCGTGCAGTGTCTGCTTGGGTGAGTGATCACAGCTGCGACTCCCCGGTGTCAGGTCCGGACGGACGTCCGGAAGAACACGGAGTACGGATCCAGCAGGGTGCCCGCGTGGCATGGCCGCCTGCTGTCGTGGCCGGCGGGCTGGTTCGCAGCGTTATCGCCGGTAAACCCAGAGTGACGTGACAACAGCGTGACGCAGGGCCTGAAGTGACGCAACTCACGGGCATCTCAGGCGCCGCGGCCCGACGCCCGGCGTACGGCTTCGATGAAGCGGCGGGCCGCGGGCGGTCCCGGCTCGCCCGGCGCCGGGTCGTGGTCACCCAGCGTCAGCAGGTACCGATGGCCGTTGAGGTCGGCCAGGGCCCGGTCCTCGGGTGCGAACCAGGGCCGGGAAGCGCGTACGGCCTGCACCGGCGCGCTGTCGATCTCGGTTCCACGGCTGGTGAGCAACTCGAGCCTGCCGTCGCTGATCCGGACCTGCCCGGCCCGGGTGAGCGACCGCAGCCGCCTGCCGATCCGCACGCCCCTGGCCGTGAACTCCGGCTCGGCCATGCCACCCGCCCCCCTTGTGCGCGTCGGTGTACCGGACCGTGTTCCGCGGGCCGGCTCATGTCCAGATCCAGTGTGCCCCCGTCCGGGACCCTGCTCCGCCGGTGCAGTCTGCCCGCCCCCGCCGCCGAGCACCAGTGCACGTGCCCCCGTTCCCCGCGGCGCCCGAAGCACTCGCGCGAATGCGCCCCGCCGCCGCGCCCCTGGCGCCCCCGGCAGGGGGCCAAGACGTGCTCCCAGGGTTGCCTTTGAGCCGCTCAAAGAGGTGTTTATGCAGGTGGGGGGCGGTCTCGGGATGCATATGATCGGAGCGTCGGCCGCGCGGGACGCCGTCGGCGCTCAGCGTAAGGAGCCCTGCCGTGAATACCCCCCAACAGCCCCCGAGCGGTGTCACCCTCGATGTCGACCGCAGCGACCCCGGCTACCGCGACTGGCTGAAAGAGGCCGTGCGCAGGGTGCAGGCCGACGCCAACCGGTCGGCCGACACCCATCTGCTGCGCTTCCCGCTGCCCGAGCGGTGGAACGTCCACCTTTACCTCAAGGACGAGTCGACGCATCCGACCGGCAGCCTGAAGCACCGACTCGCCCGCTCCCTCTTCCTCTACGGGCTGTGCAATGGCTGGATCCGTCCGGACCGCCCGGTGATCGAGGCGTCCAGCGGTTCGACCGCCGTGTCGGAGGCCTACTTCGCGAAGCTGATCGGCGTGCCCTTCATCGCCGTCATGCCACGCACGACGAGCGCCGAGAAGTGCCGCCTCATCGAGTTCCACGGCGGTCGGTGCCACTTCGTGGACGACCCCCGCACGATGTACGAGGCGTCGTCCGTCCTCGCGGCGGAGACCGGCGGCCACTACATGGACCAGTTCACCTACGCAGAACGGGCCACGGACTGGCGGGGAAACAACAACATCGCCGAATCCATCTTCCGCCAGCTGGAGTCGGAGCCGTTCCCGGTACCCGAGTGGATCGTCGCCACGGCCGGCACCGGCGGCACCTCGGCGACCCTCGCGCGCTACGTCCACTACATGCAGTACGACACCCGCGTCTGTGTCGCCGATCCGGAGAACTCCTGCTTCTTCGAGGGTTGGACCACCGACGATCCGGACGTCACCTGTGACAGCGGTTCCCGTATCGAGGGCATCGGCCGGCCCCGGATGGAACCGAGCTTCCTGCCCGGTGCCGTCGACCGGATGATGAAGGTGCCCGACGCGGCCGCCGTCGCCGCCGTACGGGCCCTGGAACGGGTCATCGGCCGCAAGGCGGGCGGCTCCACCGGCACCGGGCTGTGGAGCGCGCTGAAGATCGTCGCGGAGATGGTGGCCGAAGGGCGGCAGGGGAGCGTGGTGACGCTGCTCTGCGACCCGGGGGACCGCTACCTCGACAAGTACTACTCGGACGCGTGGCTGGCCGACCAGGGCCTGGAGATCGCCCCGTACACGGCGACGATCGAGACGCTGCTGCGCACCGGGGTCTGGCCGGACTGACGGCTTTCGGGCGGCCCGAACGCGGGGTCAGCCGTCCGCGGGATCCGCAGGGTCGTCGGGTTCCCCCGCCACGACCAGGTGCCGCAGATGCTCGGAGACCTCGATGCGGGCCTCGGCCGGCAGCCCGGAGTCCGTCACCAGCGTGTCCACCTGGTCCAGGGACGCGAACGAACTCAGGCCCACCGTGCCCCACTTGGTGTGGTCGGCGACCACGACCACCTGCCGCGCCGACTGCACCAGACGCCGGTTGGTCTCGGCCTCCGCGAGGTTCGGCGTCGACAGCCCGGCCTCGACCGATATCCCGTGCACCCCCAGGAACAGCAGATCGAAGTGGAGCATCGCGATCGCCTGGTCGGCCACCGGCCCCACCAGCGAGTCCGACGGCGTGCGCACACCGCCGGTCAGCACGACGGTGGCCGCGCCCTGCCGGGGGCCCGAGGTGCGCTGCGCCGCGTGGAAGACGTCCGCCACCCGCACCGAGTTGGTGACCACCGTGAGGTCGGGCACCTCGAGCAGCCGGCCGGCCAGCGCGTACGTCGTCGTGCCGCCGGAGAGGGCGATCGCCGCACCCGGGGCGACCAGTTCCGCCGCCGCCCGCGCGATGTCGTCCTTCGCGCTCAGCTCCAGACCCGACTTGGCCTCGAAACCGGGTTCGTGCGTGCTGGCCTCGACCAGCGGGACCGCGCCGCCGTGCACCTTCTCCAGGACGCCCTGCCGGGCCAGCGCGTCGAGGTCACGGCGGACCGTCATGTCCGACACGCCGAGCTTGCGGGTCAGTTCGTTGACCCGGACCCCGCCGCGGCGCCGGACCTCGTCGAGGATCAGGGTGCGCCGCTGCTCCGCGAGGAGGTTCTGATTCTCGCTCACGTACGCTCCGGTCCTTTCGCCGCCAAGCCGTCCGACACGCCGCACACGCCCGGTCCGACTGGCACGTTCTTTCCGTCACCGGTGCGTCGGCGTCCCATCCTCGCATGCCGGTACAAGGGCGGCGCACCGGGCTGATCGTTGTGTGCATGACATTATTGTCCCGTGAGTTCGTCCCGCGGGTCGCCCGGACCTCACCCGGACCGGGGAGATTCCGTGAGAACAGGTGTGAGCCGCTCCGACAGGGGAGATCCTGCCCGCACGGACGGATCCGACGGCGTGTCACGGAGGAAGTGCGAAGCAGTGGAGCGTGCGCGGGAACACAGACCGGCCGAGGGCGCGGGCGGCCCGGCCGAGCAGCCCGGGGAGGCCGGAGCAACCCTGGAACTCCTGGTCCACGGGGTGGGCGGCACCACCCCGCAGGAGATGCTGAACGATCCGCGCACGGTACGGATCACGGGTGACGACATCGCCGCCGTGTTCCGGCGCGCCGACGACGCCGACGCGGAGCGCCGGCCCACCGACCGCCGGGACGGCCCGGTCCCCGAGGCGTACGTCTGGTGCAACCTCACCTCCGGCAACGGCACCCGCGCCCTGTGGCTGTTGCTGCTGCCCTTCATGGTGGTCAACCTCGCCCACTGGATGCGCCCGACGGCCCGGGGCCGCGGACGCCTCGTGCGGCTGTACGGACTGCTGGTGCGGCTGGCCGGACTGAGCCTGACGGTGCTGTTCGTCGCGGCCGCCTGCGAGGTCGCCCTGGACCTTGCGGCCTGGCAGTGCGCGGGCACGCACGCGTGCGCCGCGCGGCACTCCTGGCTCGGCTTCCTGTCGCCCGAGGCCTCGGACGGCGGCTGGTGGAGCCTGCCGGGCCGCCGGCTCGCCCTCGCCGCCCTGGTCCCCACAGCCCTGACCGGACTGCTGTGGTACCTGTCCCTGCGCACCTGGAGCGCGTACGAGTCCCAGCAGCCGATGGCCCACGAGATCGAGCCCGAGGAGCCCGAGGAGGAAGCCGGCCCCACCGCCCTGGGCCGGCCCGGCTTCTGGTACGGCCGTCGCCTGGTCGCCCGGCTGCGCGCCGCGCACACCGCCGCCGGACTGCTCACCGTCGCCGCCACGGTCGGCAGCGCGGCCGCCCGCCACGACCGTGCTCCCGGCGGCCCCGCGGCGCTGGGTGTCCTCGGTCCGCTCCTCGAAGCGGCGCTGTTCGCCTGCGCGGCCGTCGTGGTGTGGGTGGTCTGCCGCCGCGGCCGCACCGACCGCCGGCTGGACGGCGAACTCGACACCCGCGTGGTGCGTCTGCTGCCCCTCGCCGCACTCGCCCTGCTCGTCCTGACCCTGGTGTACGCCGGATGGCAGCGCCCCGGCTGGGAGTCGGCGGGCCGGTTGTCCGGCGATGCGACCTTCGGCGCCATCACTCTCGCCCAGGGCCTCCTCGTGATCGTGCTCGCCGCAGTCGCCCACGCCCTGTACCGGAGCGCCCCCGACCGGCGTGCCGCCATGCGGGGACTGGCCGGACCCGCGGTCGCGATGCTGGCCTGCGCACTGGGCGGCGTGATGTCCGGCGGCGTGGCCCAGCGGGTCTCCGACTGGCTGGACGGCACCGGGGCGTCGATTCCCGGGCCACCGGTGGTGCTCACCTGGCAGGCGTCCGTGATCCCGCCCCTGCTCGTCCTGCTGCTGGGGCTCTGCGGCTGGCTGGCCCGGCGGGCCTGGCGCATCGCCCGCGACGAGCGCGCCACCGTGGCGCACGAGTTCCCGGACGAGGCCGGCGACCCCGCCCGTACCCGGCGGATCGCCTACGCCCGCGCCGTGGCCGCCCTCACCGACCGGGCGCCCCGCATCGTCGCCGTCACCTCCGCCGCGACCCTGCTGCTGGGCGCGGGCGCCCTCGTCGGTGCCCTGACCACCGACCGGACGCCCGGCCAGGCCGCACAAGGCACCTACGCCGTGGTGCACGGCGCCGCCGAGACGGCGCAGGCACTGGGCTCCTGGCTGATCGGGCTCGGCTTCCTCCTGTTCGTCACCTGGGGCCGCCGCGCCTACAAGGACGCCTCCGCGCGGCGCACGATCGGCATCCTGTGGGATGTCGGCACCTTCTGGCCGCGCGCCGCCCACCCCTTCGCACCACCCTGCTACGCCGAACGGGCGGTGCCGGACCTGACCTGGCGGATCGAGACCTGGACGCGGTCCACCGGCGGACGGCTGGTGCTCTCCGGACACTCCCAGGGAAGCGTCCTCGCCGCCGCCGCGGCCTGGCAGCTCACACCAGCCACCCGCAACCGCGTCGCGCTGCTCACCTACGGGTCCCCGCTGGAACGGCTCTACGGCCGCTGGTTCCCGGCCCACTTCGGGCCCGCCGCGCTCGGCGCCCTGCACCAGGAGGTCGACTGCTGGCGCAACCTCCACCGGCTCACCGACCCCATCGGCGGCCCGGTGCGGCTGCCCGGCGACCGCGGCCCCGGGGTGGACCGTCCTCCGCTGGGGGACCCCCTGGCGTACGGCCGTACCGAGGCCCACCCGCTGCCCGCGCCGATCCTCGGACACTCCGACTACCAGGCGGACCCGGCCTTCGCCGAGGAACGCCGACGGCTGCTGGCCCGGCTGCGGCCGGAGGTTCCGGCACCGCGGCACCCGGGAGAACCCGACGGCGGCGTCCGCAGCGGCTCCGGCGCGCCCATCCCGTGAGGTCCGTGCCGCACGGCGCGTGGCGGCGGGATCAGGGCAGCTCGGGCAGGTCGTCGGCGTAGAGCAGGGTCAAGTCGTCCGTACTCGGCTCCGGCAGCTGGGCGACCCGGCTCGCGTGCCGCTCCACCATCGCCTCGAAGGTCTGCCGCGCGGTGCGGCCGTTGCCGAACGCGGGACCCTTGGGGAGCTCCGTGAAGTACTTCAACAGCCCCTCCGAGGCACCCTCCGCCAGCCGGTACTCGTGCTCCTCGGCCTGCTGTTCCACGATGCGCAGCAGCTCCTCGGACCCGTAGTCACCGAAGGTGATGGTCCGTGAGAAACGGGACGCCACCCCTGGGTTGACGGACAGGAACCGTTCCATCTCCGCCGTGTACCCCGCGACGATCACCACGACCGCGTCCCGGTGGTCCTCCATCAGCTTCACCAGCGTGTCGATGGCCTCCTTGCCGAAGTCCCGCCCGGAGTCCTCGGGGGAGAGCGCGTACGCCTCGTCGATGAACAGCACACCGCCGCGCGCCTTCTCGAACGCCTCCTGGGTGCGGATCGCCGTGGAACCGATGTGCTCGCCGACCAGATCGACCCGGGAGACCTCGACCAGATGCCCCTTCTCCAACACGCCGAGGGAGGCGAGGATCTCGCCGTACAGGCGGGCGACCGTGGTCTTGCCGGTGCCGGGGGAGCCCGTGAACACCAGATGGCGCTTGACGGAGGCCGCCTTCAGCCCGGCCCGCTGCCGGCGCCGCCCCACCTCGATCATGTCGGTGAGGGCCCGCACCTCCCGCTTGACGCTCTCCAGGCCCACCAGTGCGTCGAGTTCACCGAGCACGGCCTTCGACGGCCGCAGTTCCTTCTCCGGTTCGACGGCGGGGGCGGGCGGCGCCTGCCCGGCACGGGGCCCGGGAACGGCGCCCAGCAGACCGGGGGGGTGGGCCACGGTCTGCACGGCCGGTTCCGCTGCCGCCGGTGACGCGAGATGGCCGCTCTCGTCACTGGTGCAGTCCTCCACCACGGGACCGCCCGCGCCGGCCGCTCCGCCGCTCTCGGCGAACTCGTAACCACCGCGCGCGCAGCGCTCCGTGCGGCACTTCCGCAGCGTGGTCCGGCTGCCGTCTATCACATGGAAGCCGTACCCGCCGCTGCCCGTGACCCGGCAGCCCAGGAAGCTGCCGCGGCCACCGGCCGAGACATAGACACCGGCCTCGGCCGGGGAGTCGACGGTGCAGCGCTCGACGGTCGGATCGGCGCCCTTGGTGACGATCACGCCGGTCTGCATGCCGTCCAGGGTGCAGTTGCTGAGGGTGCCGCCACTGCCGTGGTCCCGGAACCAGGCTCCCGTGGCCGCCTCCCGGATCCGGCAGTCGTCGAGCTGCGCGGTGGCGCCGTCGCTCACCGACACCGCGGTGTTGCGCACCTGCGACAGGTCGCTGTCGACCACGTCCGCGCGGGAACCGCGGTCGAGGACGAACAGGGCGTCCGGCACGTCGTGCACCCGGCAGGAGTCCAGCACGACGGTCGCGCCGTCACTCACCCACACCGCCGGATAGTCGCCGGTGCTGTCGGAGATCTCGCACTGGTTGACGTCCGCGCGGGTGCCCGGGTCCCACACCGACAGGCCGTTGCGGCCGAACTGCCGCACGGTGGTGCGGGTCATGGTGAGGACGGAGCGGGAACGCAGATCGACCGCGTTCTCCGGGATGTCGTGGATACGGCAGTCGGCCAGTGTCAGTACCGCGTCGGTGTCGAGGGTGACACCGTCGCCGGTGGTGCGGTGCACCGCGCAGTCGGTGAGGTGCGCGGTCGCCCGGCCGGTCACCTGGACACCGCTGCCCCGCACCTCGTAGACCTCGCAACCCACCGCCTCCAGCGCCGAGTCCTCCCCGGTGGCGGTGAGTCCCGAACCGGCCGTGTGGTGCACGCGGCAGCGCTCGAGCCGGGGGTGCGCGCCCCCGCGCACCGCGACGCCCGCCTGCCCGGCGGCGACGACCTCGCACTCCTCGAACACCCCGCCCCCGCCGTCGAGTACGGCGATGCCGACCCCCGCCGGGTTGTCGACCGTGCAGTGGCGGACCGTCGGCCGGGCGCCGCCGCGCACCTCTATGCCGACAGCCGACCGGGTGACCACCCGTACGTCCCGCAGTTCCGGGGCGCCCTCCTCTATCAGCAGGGCCGGCGCCGCGGAGTCCTGCCCCTCCACATGCAGGTCCTGGACCGTCGCGGACGCGCGTACGGTCAGCGGGACCCCGTCCACGGGGGCGATGCGCACCGAGCCGGGCGAGCCGTCGGGCCCGCGCAGGGTCACCGCCCGCTCCACGACGAGGTTCTCCCGGTAGGTCCCGGGAGCGACGGTGAGGATGTCGCCCTCGGCCGCGGCCTCCAGGGCGGCGGCGAGCGACGCGTACTCACCTGTGCGACGCCGCCATCGCGATGTGCCGGTGTGCGTCACCTGGACCGTGCCCTGTGCCATGGCGTAGCTGTGCCCCCACCTTGTCGTACGCGGGTTCGCCGTCGAATGCTCCGGCCGGACCACCGTAGCGTGCGCACGGCTGTCGCATTGACCAGAGGCACCAGGCCGTCAGCTTCCGGTGCCGGTCCTGCCCCAGTCGGGGCCCGCCCTCTCCCAGGCCCGGTCCAGGCGGACGTACCGGTGGTGGACCATGCGCCGGACGATCAGTCGTCTGACGCACTCGATCAGAACAGCCGTCAGCAGGGTCACGCCGAAGCCGGCGAGCACGGCGTGCGTCGCGGCCGTCGCCGTGTCCATCGGCCGTGCTGTGGGGCGGCCCTCGGCGTCGGTCCACAGGGGAAAGTGGTCGTCCGGCCGCGGGTCCTTCAGGTGCGTCGACACCGGGCCGCTGCGCTCGGTGCCGTCGGAGGCGGTCCAGTGGGCGAGGACCCGGGCGCGCGGATCCCCGCCGACGGAGCCCTCCGGGTCGACGTTCAGCGGGGAGGGGTCCAACTCGCGTATCACCGTGGCCCGCACCTGATACCGGTTCTCGTGCTGCTCGCGCACGGCACGCTGCAGGACGTCCTCGGTGGCGCCCCCGACCAGAACCCCGGCGACCGGAGCGGCGAGGACGACGAGTAACAGCGCCACGAGCCCCACCCAGCCCTCGGCCAGATCGGTCGAGCGGCACAGCGGGTTGTGCCGCCAGCGCCACAGTCCGCTGATCGCCCGCACCGGCCGCACCGCCTTCCCACCTCCGAGATGCCCACTTCCGTGATAGCTCCCGGCGGAGCGGTTCGTGCGAGGTTCCGTGGAAGAGAGAGGGACATCACCCTTCGCCGCGGTGTCCTTGGTCGGCTGGTACACCCGGGTCGGCGACAGGCCGGCCGCTTCCGCGGCCTTTTGCTAGGCCTTCTGGAGGCGTCCGGATGGTGATCCGAATGATCGACACGGACGATGGTGCTCGAGTACCGGCACAGCACCAGGTCTCCTGGTCCGCTGCGGGCACCGGATGCTCCGCGACGCCACCGCGAGGTGCGTGCCGCGGGAAGCCGGCAGGGGCTCGCCGGACGGCGCTTCACCCGTGCAGTGCCCCAGTGACGGTCGAAGTCGAAGGAGAACTCTGTGGCTCCAGTTGGCGTAGGCCGGTGCCTGCCGGCGGGACTCTTCGCGGTCGGTTCGAGTGTGTGTTCCGGTCGCGGGCACCGTCAGTGCCCGGTGGACGGCCTGCGGCGTCAGGAGGTGATCCCGTGAGGACTCCTCCCGGGGCCGGTGTCGGCTCGCGCCTGCGGGCGCTGCTGATCACGACGAGCACCAGGAAGTCACCGGCCGCCATGGTGTTGATCCTGCTGGTCCTCCTCCCGACGGCGCTGCTGCTGGGGTGGTGGGGCCTCGAAGACCTCAGCGGGGCCCTGACCTACCCGGGGCGCATCACCGGTGCCATCCTCATTCTGGTCGCGGGACTCTCGTTGCTGGGCGCTGCCGCGGTCGTGGACCACTGGGGCCGGAACATCTTCCCCTATTCCGGGGTGGTCGCGCTGATCGGCACGGTCGCGGCGTCGTTGACCAACGCCATGCTCCTGCTCGAGACCTTCAGGGACGGCGATTCCACGTTTTACCGGGTGCTGTTCAGCCTGCTCACGGCGGGTTCCGCATGGGCCGTTATCACGGTGTGGCGGACATCGGTCGTGATCCCCTCTCCGAAACGGGTGGCCGCGGCAGTGATCATCTCTTCGGCTCTCGCGGTGGCCAATTTCGGCTACCAGCACCTCTACCAGCCGTCCCAGCACGGTGCCAGGCCCCTCGTCAGCGTCACCGTGGGAGAGCCTGTGCTGAGCAAGGACCGTAAGAAGTTCGTCGTACCGGTCGACATCAAGATCGAGAACCGCAGTGATATGGGCTTCTACGTGCTCGGCACCGAATTCCACGCCATGGGCGAACGGGTGTCGCTCAGCCGGACGGACCGGCCCCGCGAGCAGTGGCGTGCAGACGCCAAGACGTTCCGTGACTTCCAGGTGCAACACCCGCTCTCCCGAAAGGAGGTCTACCAGCCCGGCCAGTTGGTGTCGGCGCAGCCATGGATGCCTTTCGGGAACTGGATCGAGGCAAACGACGCGTTCGTCACCCAAACGGTTGTGCAACTTCCCATCGACACGCCGTACGACCAGTTGGCGCTCTACGCCTCCGCGCAATTGGCACGCAAGGACCGGCTAGGTATGGACCAGGTCCTACTGAAGGGGTATTCCTGGGGTGGCGGCAAGGTGCCCAAGTGGGTCAAGGAGGACAAGAATGTCGACTCCGTCGCCTACCGCGGCCGGGTGTACGAAAACAATGCGATCGACCGGCACACGATGGACCCCCGCTATGCCGCTGTCTATTGGCAGTTCGGCGCGCATGGCGCAATCCTTTTGGCATCCATCACGCGAAGCGGTGAGGAAAACCGCATCCCGTCCATAGCGGAAAGGCACGAGATGGTGAACCGGTACGGCTTGGTCACCGCCGAAACGGGTCCGATCAAACGGACGCTCTGGGACATCAAGAAGAAGGGATGACCGGCATGGCCGCACGGCGCACGCGGGAGCGCCGGTCCAGTCGCTCCAGCCACGCCACGAGGGCGAGGGAACTGTTCACTCGGTCCCAGGAATAGGAGTCCCCCATGCCGAACTGCGCCTCCCGCACCGCCCGGCACAGCGTCTCGACGTCGAACATCTCCGTGACCAGCGGATGCCTCGCGGAGCGGCAGAGGTCGATGAGTTCGTCGCCGTGTGTCCGCAGGCCGCGGGCGTAGAGCTGGTTGAAGGGGACCTTGTCGACCCGGCCGCCGACCCGGGGCGGAAGCAGATCCGCCATCGCCTCGCGCAGTACCGCCTTCGGACGGCCCGGCTGGAACGCGGCCTCGGCGGGGAGGCGGCGCATCGTGGCGATGACCTCCGGGTCGAGGAAGGGGTGCGAGAGGAAGAACCCGTCCTGCCGTGCGCGGCGCCAGGACAGCGGGTCGGGAGCGGCCAGGTAGTTGGCGGCCTCGTAGAGGGACTGTTCGGGCTTGCGCCCGAACACGAAGCGGCTCTCCGCGATGCCGGCCGCACGGTAGCCGTGAGCCCGCGCGAATCCGGAGCGCAGCCATCGGGGGCGGGCGAAGCCGCCGAGGCCGCCGAGCACCGTTCCGCGGCGGCGGACGAGCGCCGTGACCCGTTCGGCGGCCAGCGGAAGAGCCGGCTGCACCACGTAGGCGGAGACGATGTCCCACAGGCCCCGCTCGCTGCCCGCGGCCCAGTCACGGGCCTGCCTCGTCATCCGCCGGAGCTGTCCCGTGCGGGCCAGCCTGTGCAGGTGAAACGGGTTGGCGTCCACGATCGGATCGGCCCCGCAGCCGGTCAGGAGGGTGTCGCAGCCCAGATCCGCCGCAGCGGCATGGAGCCTGCTCCAGAACGGGGCGCGGAAGGCGTGCGCATGAGGCTCGTCCGGGTCTCCCGCGTGGTGCTGGAAGTCGTCGAAGTCGGCCACGTCGTCGGCATCGAGGACCACCGGGCGGGCTGCGGGCGCGTGCCGACGGATCTCCGCCATCGCCTGGTCCACATAAGGCCGTTCGGCGGCGAGTTCTCCCCTTTCGAAGCGCCCGGCGAGCAGGACGAGGTCCCCGGGGTCGCCTTGTTCCGCGGCCAGCAGACGTGCCGCGAGCAGCGCGACGCTGGTGGAGTCGGTGCCGCCGGAAACATGGCATGCCGTCGTCCTGCCCACACGGCGCCCGACAGCGTTCTCCAAGGCGAGACGCAGGTCCTTCGCGGCCCCGCCGAGACCGGGTCCGTCCGTTGCCCGCACCGACGGGTCATGGGTCTGACGGACGTGTCGCGGCACCCGGCCGCGCATCTGCCCCGTGAGTGAAAGTTCCACCACCTCGCCGCCGAGGATGCGGTGCACCCCGGCGAAGGGGGTGAGTTCCGAGTGGGGTTGCGCCATGTTCCCGGTCAGGTATCGGCAGAAGTAGCGCCGTTCCAGCTCTGCTCCGCCGCCCAGGTGGCACGCCGAGGTGCTCACCGCGGTGACACGGCCACCGGACTCCCTGAAGAACAGGGGGATGCGTGCCTGCTCGTCCCGCATCAGCAGGACGCGGTCGCGGTACACCAGGACGGCCGCATAGTCGCCGGTAGGCAGAGGCGGCGGTGCCGCTTGCGGCCGGCTCCAGTCGTCGAGGAGGCCGCGCGCTCCCGCCACGCGCCCACGGACGGAGCCGATCCAGCCGACGACCACCGCGGTCCCGGTCCGTGAGGAAACCGTCGTCACGAGCCCCTGCCGCGCCATGGCTTCGGACGCCCAGAGCTTCGGGGCGCCCCCGTCCCACTCGAGGCGGAGTGCTTCCACGTCACTGCCCTCCGCCGCCGACCGAGAGGACCGGCGCGAACGCGTGCCCGCGCGGATCGGCGTCAGGGATGCACAGGCCTGCCGAAGACGTCCAGGCGTGCAGGGCGAACGGGTGCTCACGCACACCGACGTGGAGTACGGCCTTCAAGCCGCGCCGCCGCAGCAGGACGAAAGCCGTCATGGCCTCGGCCTTGCAGTCGCCGTTGACGAACCAGCTTCTGTGACCGTGTGATTGCACCGCCCGTTTCAGCCGTTCCACGTCCTCCGCGGCGGCGGGGTCCGCACGGGTGTAATCCGGGGCCGCCAAGGACAGGAGCCGAAGGGTGCGCCCGAAGCCCACGGCCCGGATCAGCAGGTGCACTCCGCGCAGCCAGAGCCCGATCGCGATGTCCGACTGCCGCCTTTGACGGGCCGTCGCACACCCGGCGCGGATGAGACCGGTGACGATTTCGGCGCGTTCCTCGGAGATTCCCTCAGCGAACTTCCGGATGTCCGCCGTCGCCACTCCGAGAAAACGCGTCCGCCGCCAGTCCGCGATCAGCGCTCCGTCGGACATCTTGGTGACACGGCAGTGCGGTGACAGGATCCGCACCATGGCCGCCAGGGCATCGGTGTCCTCTGCCACGTCCTCTGCCACCGCACATCCTCCAAGGTCGGTCTGACACCGTCCCTGCGGCGGACCCGGCCCGACGTGGGCACGGTGGTGTCAGGAGTGGTATCCGTGGCCGTCGTAGAAGGCGCCGCTGAAGCCCCGGATCAGCCGGCCGTTGCCGAGGAGAACGAGTCCGTACGGCATGCGGCGCCGCAGCATTCGGAGAAACATCGCCTACCTCCAGAATCAGGTAATATCGGTAAATTTCAGGCTACTCTGCCCTGGGCGCCCCGCAACCGGGCTGCCGGCACTCGCGCAGCGAAGCACGAGTCACGTGACCGGCGCCGGGTCCATCGAGGCGGCTGAGCCGCAGCCGGCGAGGGCGGTGTGACTGTCGGCCGAGAGGGACCGCACCGGAACGGCCCTCGGCGCCGCGGAAGCGGCCCGCACCCGGCACGCGAACGGCCTTTGGCCGTGTGAGCAAGGCGCCCACTGCGTCGCTGTCGTGAAAGGCGGTCATCCCGGCCTGCGCGAGCAGCGGCCCAAACTCAAAGGGGGGGGCAGGCGGTGTGACGGGATCCGCTCCGGAGGCGGACAGCCGGGGACCGCCGCCGAGCAGGAGGTCGGCGGCGGCCGGGGCGAGGCGTGAGCGCCTGCGTCGGGTGACGACTCTCCCCCTGTCGTCGACCAGCATCCAGGGCCGGTCTCCGGTCGGTCCCCAGGGCTCCACGGAGACCTCCTGGAGGGGCAGGCTCCGGAAGCCTTGACCGGATGTGCGTGAATCGAGCGCAGCAGCGCGTTCCCCATGGAGTCGTCGTGCCGTCCTGCGACGGCGACTCCATGGGGCCGGGCGGTCCGCGGAACGGCTCCGTACCCGGGGATCGGCGCCCCGGGACGGCTCAGTAGCCGCGGTACTGCTGGTTGTTGTACGGGTCCTGGTACGGGGCGGGCGCCGGCCGCGGGGTCGCGGGGCGCATCGCCTCGTAGCCCGAGCCGGGAGCCGCCGGACGCGGCGGCTGGGGCTGGGGGTAGCCGCGCGGCGCGGTCGCCTGCTGCGGGATGTACGCGGCGGCCTGCTGCGGGACGTACGGCGCGTGCGCCTGCTGGAGCGGGGCCGGCTGCTGCGCCTGCGGGTAACCGTAGGCGGGCTGGGAGGGGGCCGCCGGGAGGGCGGGCAACGCCGAGGGAAGCGCCGGGAGATGGCTGCCCGGCGCGTCGTAGGCGGAGGGAACCCGGATCGGGGCGATCTGCGGGGTGCCCCGCTCGGCCACGAGCGAGTCGTAGATCGGGGTGTCCGGGAAGGAGGCGGAGTAGTAGCCGCCGCCATAAGTGGAGCGGGGGGAGGTCATGGCCATAAGTTAAGCCCACGATGTGCTGGTTGGGGAGACCGATAAGAGGGTTGTTTTCCGTGTCCTCAGCGACCAGGGATCACTAAAACGGGCGAACTTGGAGGAAGTGGCTGTTACTTCGGATGGCTTTCCGGTAAAAGCCGAGTTCCGGGCGGGTTACCGGCTGGTCGTCGCTTCTCCGCGCATGCCCGTGGGACTTCCCGCGCGCGGGCACTAGGTTGGGCGGACGAGATCCGACGGACGCCGGGTGTGACCTGGCGAGGTGACACGTGATGGGGGCGGACATGTCGATGTCGAAGGGATCGAACACACCGGTGCCGACCGCGGCACTCAGGGTGGAACTGGGGTGGCGCTCGGGCCCCGGCGTCCCCGACGCGGACGCCTCCGCGCTGCTGCTGGTCGGCGGCAAGGTCCGCTCCGACAGCGACTTCGTCTTCTACAACCAACCCACCCATTCCTCCGGAGCCGTCCGGCACGAGGGCAAGCGGAACGCCGGCGGGCAGGTGACCGACACGCTTCTCGTCGACCTCACGCGGGTGGAGCCCGGGGTCGAGACCGTGATCCTCGCGGCCTCCTCGGACGGTGGCACCTTCGGCCGGATCCCCGACCTGTACATCGAGGTCAGGGACGCAGCGCAGGGCACCGTCGCGGCCCGGTTCGACAGCATGGGCGCGACCAGCGAGAGCGCCTTCGTGCTCGGCGAGTTCTACCGCCGTCAGGGAGCCTGGAAGTTCCGCGCGGTGGGGCAGGGCTACAGCAGCGGGCTCGAGGGCCTGGCCACCGACTACGGCATCACCGTGGACGAGCCGCAGCACGCCGCCCCCGCCGGCCCGGCCCCGGCCGCCACGCCCCCTCCGGCTCCCGCCGCCCGGCCCCTCGCCCCGCCCACGCCCGCCGCGTCGCCGTCGCCGGTCCGGCTCACCAAGGTGACGCTCACCAAGGAGGCCCCGGCCGTCTCACTGACCAAGCAGGGCGGAACCTCGGGCGCCCTCCGGGTGAACCTCAACTGGCAGGTGCGCAAACAGTTCTCCGGCTGGATGGGCAAGCTGGGCCGCCCGGTCGCCACGCACTCCGACCTCGACCTCGACCTGTGCGCCCTGTACGAACTCACCGACGGCAGCAAGGGAGTCGTCCAGGCCCTGGGCAACGCCTTCGGGTCCCTGCAGCGGCCCCCGTTCATCCACCTGGATGGCGACGACCGCACCGGTGCCGTCGCGTCCGGCGAGAACCTCACCGTCAACCTCGACCACCAGCGGTACTTCCGGCGCATCCTCGTCTTCGTCACCATCTACGAGGGCGCCCGCTCCTTCGCCGACCTGCACGCCACGGTCACCCTCCAGCCGCAGCACGGCGCCCCGGTCGACTTCTCGCTCGACGAGTGCACCGTCCCCTCCACGGTCTGCGCCCTCGCCCTCATCACCCACACCGGTGGCGACCTCGTCGTCCAGCGCGAGGCCCGCTATCTGGTGCCCGAGCAGGGAGTGAGCCCCCAGCGCACCGTCGACCACGCCTACGGGTGGGGCATGAACTGGACCCCGGGCCGCAAGTGACCCTCGCCGGCCGGCCGGCTCAGCCCTCGTCGGGCAGCGCGCCCGGACGCGGGTAGGTGCGGCCCTTCCAGGCCGCACCCCGCCCGCGGTGGTGCCGCACCGCCGAATCGACCGTCATCAGGAGGTACAGGAACGCGGTGAACGGCAACAGGGGAGCGAGCCACAGCGGTTGCCGGTAGTAGCGGAGCATCGGGAGGTACGTTCCCGCCATCACCAGCCAGGCCGCCGCACCGACGGCCACGGCACCCCGGTCCCCGGCCACCAGTCCCGCGACGACGGCCACCGGCGGCACCAGGTACACCAGCGCCAGCCCCACGACCGTCACGGCCAGCAGCACCGGGCTGTGCCGCAGTTGCGCGTACGCGCTGCGCGACACCATGCGCCACAGGTCGTCCAGCCGCGGATACGGGCGCACGCTGTCCACCCGGTCCGCCAGCCCGAGCCAGACCCGTCCGCCGCCGGCCTTGACCGCCCGCGCGAGGGCCACGTCGTCGATGACGGCCTGCCGGATGGCGTCGGGGATCCGCGCCCGCTCGGCCGCCCCGGCGCGCAGCAGTACACAGCCTCCGGCCGCCGCGGCCGTCCGTGTCCCCTTCCGCCCGATCCGGCGGAACGGATACAACTGCGCGAAGAAGTACACGAACGCCGGTACGACCAACCGCTCCCAGACGCTCTCCACGCGCAGCCGCGCCATCTGCGAGACGAGGTCGAACCCCCCGGTACGAGCCGCCGCGACCAGTCGGCGCAGGCTGTCGGGCGCGTGCGCGATGTCGGCGTCCGTCAGCAGCAGATACTCGGGCGCACGCGCGCGTGCCAACTCGATGCCGTGCCGCACCGCCCAGAGCTTGCCGGTCCAGCCGGCCGGCGGCTCGCCGGGCGAGCCCACGGTCAGCGGCAGGCCCCCGGCCCGGCCCGCCAGCTCACGCGCGAGTTCCCCGGTGCCGTCCGTACTTCCGTCGTCGACCAGGAAGACCTCCGCCCGCCCGGGGTAGTCCTGGGCGAGCAGCGACGGCAGGCTCGCGGGCAGCACCGCCGCCTCGTCGCGCGCGGGGACGACCACGCACACCGACGGCCACGCCTCGGGCTCCCGCCGGGACGGCAGCCGGACATCCGTACGCCAGAAGAACCCCTGGAAGAGCAGCAGCCACAGCCAGGCGGCGAGGGACACGGCGGCGGTCCACACTACGGCGCTCACGTGCGCAGTCTGCCCCACGGAAGCGGACGGAAGCGGCTCATCGTCTATCGTGGCCGGGTGAAGATCGCGCTCATGGACTCCGGAATCGGCCTGCTGGCGGCCACCGCAGCGGTACGGCGCCTGCGCCCCGACGCCGATCTCGTCCTCTCCCTCGACCCCGACGGCATGCCCTGGGGCCCCAGGACCCCCCAGGACCTCACCGCCCGCGCCCTGGCCGTCGCCGAGGCTGCCGCCGCACGGCGGCCCGACGCCCTGATCGTCGGCTGCAACACCGCCACCGTGCACGCCCTCACCGCCCTGCGCGCCCGCCTCGAACCGGTCCTGCCCGTCATCGGCACCGTTCCGGCGATCAAACCGGCGGCCGCCGGCGGCGGGCCGCTCGCCATCTGGGCCACCCCGGCGACGACCGGCAGCCCGTACCAGCGGAATCTGATCCGGGACTTCGCCGACGGCGCGACCGTCACCGAGGTGCCCTGCTGGGGTCTCGCGGAGGCCGTGGAGCGCGCGGACGAGGACGCGATCGACGCGGCCGTCGCCGCCGCCGCCGAACTCACCCCGGAGGATGTGACGACCGTCGTCCTGGGCTGCACCCATTACGAACTGGTCGCCGAACGCATCCGGGCCGCCGTGCGGCGCCCCGGCCGGCCGCCACTGGTCCTGCACGGCTCCGCCGGAGCGGTCGCCGCCCAGGCCCTGCGCCGTATCGGTGAACGGCCCGCCCCCGAGGCCCCGGCGACCGGCACCCTCACGGTGCTGCTGAGCGGCCGCGAGGGCACGCTTCCGCCGGCCGCCCTCACCTACGCGGAAGGCCGGCTGCTGCAGGAGGTCACCCCCGCCGGGTGAGACCGTCGAGGGAACGGTCCACGCCCGGTCGGCGCAGTGACGCCGTGCGACCCCGTACCCGCGCGGCGAAACCGAAGTAGCCTCGAGCGCATGAGGGACCACCCCCGCAGTGACCACCCCCCGTACCCCCATGTCTGGACCGGCCGCGCGACCAACCGCGTGCAGTGGCTCCTGGCACTCATCGGTGCCGCCTGCATGACGCTCGGCATCGTGCTGGCCGTCGACTCGACATGGACGACCGGCGTCGCGCCGTTGGCCATGGCCGTCGTCGGGTGCATCGCCGCCGGGCTGCTGGTCCTGTTCGGCACGCTCGCCTTCGTGCACGTCGCGCTGCGTGTCGACGAGGACCACCTCGAGGTGCGCTGCGGTCACATGGGCGTGCCGCGCCGCCGCATCCCGCTGTCGTACGTCGCCGGAGCCGAGTTCGTACCGCACGTCACCCCGCGGCACTGGGGCGGCTGGGGCTACCGCTGGCGGCCCGAGAAGGGCACGGCGGTCGTCGTACGCTGTGGTGAGGGCCTCGTCCTGAGCCTGTGGGACGGACACACCTTCACGATCACCGTGGACGACGCGGAGGCAGCGGTACGCGTCATCCGCGACCGCCTGCACCCGCACCGGCCGGGCCCGGTCCACTGACCTGCCGGGGAGAGCGGCCACCGCGATCCCCGCGGCCGGGCGCTCGTGCGGTCGGCGGCCAGGTCACGCGCCGTAGACTCTCCGAGTGACCGTCACCGCAACCTCCGTCGGCGAGTCGGCCCCGATGCCGCCGCAGACCGCGCCCAGGGCGTGGTCCGGGCGGCTCGCGCGCCTCGTTCCGGCCGCAGCGGCAGCACTCTCCGGGCTGCTCCTCTACGTCAGCTTCCCGCCGCGCACCTTGTGGTGGCTGGCGCTGCCCGCCTTCGCCGTTTTCGGCTGGGTGCTGCGCGGGCGCGGCTGGAAGGCCGGCCTCGGCCTCGGCCAGCTCTTCGGGCTGGGCTTCCTCCTGCCGCTCCTGGTCTGGACCGGTGTGGAGGTCGGGCCCGGCCCGTGGATCGCCCTCGCCGTGATCGAGGCGCTCTTCGTCGCGCTGGTCGGCGCGGGCGTCGCCGCGGTGTCGAAGCTGCCCGGGTGGCCGGTGTGGGCCGCCGCGCTGTGGATCGCCGGTGAGGCGGCACGTGCGCGTGTGCCGTTCCACGGGTTCCCCTGGGGCAAGATCGCGTTCGGGCAGGCGGACGGTGCCTTCCTGCCGCTCGCCGCGCTGGGCGGGACCCCGGTGCTCGGCTTCGCGGTCGTGCTGTGCGGATTCGGCCTGTACGAGATCGTGCGGGTGACGGTGGACGCCCGCCGTACCGGGACCGTGCGGCGCGTCGCGGCGGCCGTCGGCGCGCTGAGCGTGGCGGTGCCGGCCGTGGCCGCGGTGGCCGCCCGGCCGCTGGTGAGCGACACGGCCGAGACCGGTACGGCGACCGTCGCGGTCGTCCAGGGCAATGTGCCGCGGCTGGGGCTCGACTTCAACTCGCAGCGGCGGGCCGTTCTCGACCACCACGCGCGTGAGACGGAACGCCTGGCCGCGGAGGTCGACGCGGGCCGGGTGGAGCGGCCCGACATCGTGCTGTGGCCGGAGAACTCCTCCGACATCGACCCCTTCGCCAACGCCGACGCGTACGCCGTGATCGACCGGGCCGCCAAGGCGATCGGCGCGCCCGTCTCGGTCGGCGCCGTGGTCGGCAAGGACGGCAGGCTGCTCAACGAGCAGGTCCTCTGGGACCCGGTGGAGGGCCCCGTCGACACCTACGACAAGCGGCAGATCCAGCCGTTCGGCGAGTACCTCCCGCTGCGCCCCCTGGTCGGGGCGATCAACGACGACTGGACGTCGATGGTCCGTCAGGACTTCAGCCGGGGCACCGAACCCGGCGTGTTCACCATGGCCGGAACCGGGGTCGGCCTCGTCACCTGCTACGAGGCGGCCTTCGACTGGGCGGTGCGCGACACCGTCAAGGACGGCGCCCAGCTGATCTCCGTACCCAGCAACAACGCGACCTTCGGCCGCAGCGAGATGACCTACCAGCAGCTCGCCATGTCCCGGGTCCGCGCCGTCGAGCACAGCCGCACCGTCACCGTCCCGGTGACCAGCGGGGTGAGCGCGATCATCATGCCGGACGGGACGGTCAGCCGGAAGACCGGCATGTTCGTCGCCGACTCCCTGGTGCAGGAGGTGCCGCTGCGCTCCTCGCAGACCCCCGCCACCCGCCTCGGCGTCCTCCCGGAGACCGCTCTCGTCCTGGTCGCCGCGGGCGGCCTGGGGTGGGCCGTCGCCGCCGGTGTGCGCGGGCGGCGCGCCGGTGACGCGTAGTCGTACGGCAGGCACCCACGCCCTGAAACGCCGCGGAGCGGCCCGGCCTGCCCGTTAAGGTCACAGCATGGCTACCCCTGACTTCATCAGCACCCTGCGTGCCTCCGCCGGCCACCAGTTGCTCTGGCTTCCCGGGGTCACCGCCCTCGTCTTCGACGACGAGGGCAGAGTGCTGCTGAACCGCCGGTCCGACACCCGTAAGTGGTCGGTGATCGGCGGCATCCCCGACCCGGGGGAGCAGCCCGCGGCCTGTGCCGTGCGCGAGGTCGAGGAGGAGACCGCGGTGCACTGCGCCGTCGAGCGGGTCGTCCTGGTTCAGGCGCTGAGCCCGGTGACCTACGACAACGGCGACATCTGCCAGTACATGGACATCACGTTCCGCTGCCGGGCCGTCGGCGGTGAGGCCCGGGTCAACGACGACGAGTCGCTGGACGTCGGCTGGTTCGCCGTGGACGCGCTGCCGGATCTCGACGAGTTCGGGCGCTTCCGGATCAAGCAAGCCATGTCCGATGCACCCACATGGTTCGACTCCACTGGCTCCGGCTGAACTGTGGGGCGTCACCCCACGGGGCGGGGGAGGGGCGCTGCCCAGGACGCGGTCATGCCACGGGACAGCGAGGTCACACGGCTGGTCGAACCGGAGGAGAGCGCCGAGGCGGTGGCGCATCCGTGCGCTCCGCAGGCGTCCTTCGTGACCGGCACCTCGCTGCTACCGGACGGTGGCCGGACCGCGCACCGAGCCGCCGTCCGGCCCCACCGGCCGAGTTGTCCACAGCTCTGACGGGGTCGCCGCGGGATGAGGAATCCTGAGGCAATGTCCCGCGATCACGTGCAGTCCACCGAGCCCCCGGTCCCCGGTCCGACAGTGCCGGGCCGGGCCCTTCCTGACGACCGTTTTGCGTACGGCAGTGCCGAGACGCCGTTCCTGGAGCTCCTGGCCCGGGGCGCGTCCGCCGAGGCCTACGACCAGCCGGTGCTCCTGGCCCGCGCGGAGGGACTGCCCGCCGAGCGGATCGCCGCCTTCGAACAGGCCAGGCGGCTCGCCCTGCGCGTCCGCTCCGACCTGGAGGGGCGGCGGCGCAGGGAGGCCGAGCTGTCCGCGCTCTTCGAGACCGCGCACGACCTGGCCGGACTGCGCGACCTGGACGCCGTGCTCCAGGCGATCGTGCAGCGCGCCCGCTCGCTGCTCGGCACCGACGTCGCCTACCTCAGCCTGAACGACCCGGCCCGGGGCGACACCTACATGCGGGTCACCGAGGGCTCGGTCGCGGCCCGCTTCCAGCAGTTGCGCCTCGGCATGGGCGAGGGTCTGGGCGGCCTGGTCGCCCAGACCGCCCGCCCCTATGTGACCGACGACTACTTCCACGACGACCGCTTCGAGCACACCCTCTCCATCGACACCGGCGTGCGGGACGAGGGACTGGTGGCCATCCTCGGGGTGCCCCTCATGCTGGGGCACACCGTCATCGGCGTGCTGTTCGCCGCGGACCGGCGGGTCCGGGTCTTCGAGCGGGAACAGGTCGCCCTGGTCGGCTCCTTCGCCGCGCTCGCCGCGGCGGCCATCGACACCGCGAACCTGCTCGCCGAGACCCGCTCGGCCCTCGCCGACCTGGAGCGCGCCAACGAGATCATCCAGGACCGCAGCGGGGTCATCGAACGCGCCTCCGACGTCCACGACCGGCTCGCCGAACTCGTCCTGCGCGGCGGCGGGGTCCATGACGTGGCCGCCGCCGTCTCCCAGGTCCTGGACGGCACCGTCGAGTTCACCGAGGCCGCCGCCGCACCGGCCCAGGCCCTCGAGGCGTCCCGCGCGGAGGGACACGCGGTACGGCACGGCCGCGACTGGGTCGCCGCCGTGGCCGCGGGCGACGAGCTCCTCGGCGCCCTCGTGCTGCGCGGCCACCCCGTCCTGGACCCCGTCGACCAGCGCACTCTGGAACGCGCCGCCATGGTCACCTCGCTCCTGCTGCTCGCCCGCCGCTCCGCCGCCGAGGCGGAGCAACGCGTCCGCGGCGAACTGCTCGACCACCTGCTCGACGCCCGCGACCGCGATCCGCGCCTGCTGCGCGAGCGCGCGGCCCGGCTGCACGCCGACCTCGACGCCACCCATGTCGTGCTCAGCGCCAGCCTGGAGGGCGCCGCCGCCGACGCCGACGAGGAGGAGGACGCCCGGCGGCGCCTGTGGGCCGCGGCGTCGCACCTCGCGGCGACCCGCCACGGTCTCGCCTCCGCGCGTGACGGCGGCACCGTCCTGCTGCTGCCCCTCGCCCCCGGTGACACCGCCACCGACCTGGCCCGTCGTACCGCCCGACACCTGGGAACGGCCGTGCACGAGCCGGTCACCGTCGGCGCGTCCGCCCCGGTCGAGCACCTCACCGCCCGCCCCGACACCGTGGCGGCGGCCTACGCGGAGGCCCGGCGCTGTCTCGACGCCCTGCGCGTGCTGGGCCGCCCCGGCGACGGTGCCGCCGCCGAGGACTTCGGCTTCCTGGGGCTGCTCCTGGCCGGGGAGCGGGACATCACGGGCTTCGTCGACCGCACCCTCGGCCCGGTCGTCGCGTACGACGAACGGCGCGGCACCGAACTGCTGCGCACCCTCGACACGTACTTCGCCTGCAGCATGAGCCCTGCCCGTACCAAGGACGACCTGCACGTGCATGTGAACACGGTGGCCCAGCGCCTGGAGCGCGTCGGTCACCTCCTGGGCGACGACTGGCAGAGCCCGGCCCGCGCCCTGGAGATCCAGCTGGCCCTGCGCCTGTACCGGTTCTCGGCACCGGCGGACCCGTCGGCGCCCGGACGGAGCTGACGGGTGGCCCTCTCGCGTGTTACTCGTCGGTACGGAATGATGCCGGGCAACCATCCGTACGGCCGGGAGCTGAGGTAGCGGTGACGACTTTCGAGGAACGCGGCGCGGTGCACGCCTTCCGGGACGACGCCCTGGGGGAACACGACGCCGTCGGTCTTGCCGCGGCGATCCGGCGGGGTGAGGTGAGTGCCGCCGAGGCCGCCCGGGACGCGGCGGAGCGGGTGCGGTCGGTCGAGGCGAGACTCAACGCGGTCCAGACGCACGCCGAGGTCCCGGCGCGCGTCGGCGGGACGGGTGGCGCCTTCGCCGGGGTGCCGACATTCGTCAAGGACAACACCGACTACCGGGGGCTGCCCACCGGCCACGGCAGCGCCGCTTTCACTCCGGCGGCCGCGCGGCGGCACGCGCCGTTCGTCCGGCAGTTCCTGAGCACCGGCGTCACGGTGCTGGGCAAGACCCGGCTGCCCGAGTTCGGGTTCAGCCCGACCACCGAGTACGAGGGCGCCGAGCCCGTTCGCAACCCGTGGAACACGGGCTACTCGGCGGGTGGTTCCTCGGGCGGCAGCGCGGCGCTCGTCGCCGCCGGGGCGGTACCGATCGCCCACGCCAACGACGGCGGCGGATCGATCCGGATCCCCGCCGCCTGCTGCGGGCTCGTCGGTCTCAAGCCGACCCGTGGCCGGGTCGTGGCCAATGCGCAAGGCCGTCAACTGCCTCTGGACATAGTCTCCGACGGCATCGTGAGCCGTTCCGTGCGCGACACCGCCGCGTTCCTCGCCGCCGCCGAGACGTACTGGCGCAACCCCGAGTTGCCGCCCCTGGGCCTGGTCGAAGGCCCCTCGGGACGGCGGATGCGCATCGGATTCCTGCTGGACTCGCCGAACGGTGTCCCCTCCGACACCACCACCCGGGAAGCCGTCACCGGGACCGCGGCGACACTGGAACGGCTGGGCCACACCGTGGAGCCCGTGGAGTTGGCCATCGACCCCCGTTTCACCGAGGACTTCCTCACCTACTGGGGGCTGCTGTCGTTTCTCCTCGGCGTCACGGGCCGGACCCTCGGCGCGGACTTCGACCGGCGCCGGATGGACGGCCTCAGCAGGGGCCTGCGCGAGGAATACGTCAAGTCCTGGCGGCGTACTCCGGGCATGCTGCGGCGGCTGAAACGTACCCGGGAGGCGTACGCGGCGGCGTTCCGCGGGTTCGATCTCGTCCTTTCCCCCGTGCTCGCCCACACCACGCCGCCGATCGGTCATCTCAGCCCGGCCGTCTCCTACCCGGAACTGATCGAGCGGATTCTGGCGTACGTCGCTTTCACGCCGGTCAACAATGTCGTCGGTACGCCGTCGATCTCGGTGCCCGCCCCGGGCGCGACGGAGGACGGGTTGCCCGTCGGCATCATGCTCTCCGGCCGCCCCGGCAGTGAACGGGCGCTGCTGGAGGCCGCGTTCGCGCTGGAGGCGGACCGCCCTTTCCGGCGTGTCCAGGACGTGTGAGCGCGGTCGTCGCGCCTGACGCCTTGTCCGTTTCTGATCAGTTGAAGATGACTGCTTTTCCGGGTGGGCGATTTACGCCCTGACTGTGCCTAATTCACGAAATGCGGGGTGATGCTCACTCGTGTCGCGCTGACGTTGGCGGCCGTCGCGGTGTTCGTGGCCGCGACGCCGGGGTCGGGGGAATGCGAGAACGAGTGTGAAAACGATTCTGTTCGTTCACGGAACGGGCGTTCGGTCGAAGCGTGAGCGGGAGGCGCTCGACACGATCGGGGACGGTTTCCGGAAGGTGTTGCCGGACACCGTGGTGGAGACGTGTTCCTGGGGAGACGCCCTCGGCGTCGCGCCGGCGAACGGTACCGACGCGCCGGACGGAGCGGGACCGGCCTGGTCCCCCGACGGGTCCGGAGTCACCTGGTCGGACGCGGAGCGGGCGGTGTGGGCCCGGCTGTACGACGACCCGCTTTACGAGATCCGGACGGCGGTCCTGGCGGCACCCGGTGACGCGTCCGCCACCTCGCCGAGGGCGCTGAATCTGCTGAGAAGCCGCGTACGGGATCTGGCGGCCGATCCCGATGTCGGCGAATTGGTTCCGGACGGCGAGCCGAGGGAGCAATTCCGTGAAGCCGTCGCGGAATTGCTGGGCGCCCAGGAGTTCGCCGCGGCCCTCCCCTTTCTCGCCGCGAGGGCGTCGCACGACCTGGTCGCGCGGTCCGTCACCTCCGCCTACCGGGATTCATTCGCAGTGCATCGGGCTTCAGCCCGGTGGTGAAGCGAATCTGATGGTCGCGACGCGGAGCGTCGCCGCATCTGGTCCGGCGGAGCCGGACACGGCGGTTCACCGTCTGCGGCGCGGAGCGTCGTGATCGCTTCTCCTGGCGGAGCCGGGCTGTGCTCACACCGGCCGGTCCTGCTGTTCGATGTACTGCCCGACCACAGTGAGGAGGTGCCGCTGATCTCCTCCATCCGCCTCAAGCGGGCACCAGTGAACACCTTGTGCCGGAACCCGGTCACGAAGACCAGATGCACATGCATGACGAGAACACAGTGCCGACCAGTTCTGATCTTCTGCATCTCACCCACAACTCAGGTACGTAGGGTGACGGTCATGCAGCTTCGGTACGGCTTCCGCCTGTACCCGGACACCGGCCAGCAGACCGCGTTGGCGAAGGCGTTCGGGTGCGCCCGCGTCGTGTTCAACGACGCGGTCCGCGCCCGCGAGGACGCCCGGACGGCGGGCGGGACGTTCCCGAAGATCGGTGAGCTGTCCACGCGCCTGATCACCCAGGCCAAGCGGACAGCGGACCGGTCCTGGCTGGGCGAGGTCTCCGCGGTGGTGTTGCAGCAGTCCCTGCGGGACGCCGAGACCGCATATCGCAACTTCTTCGCCTCCCTCAAGGGCACCCGCAAGGGTCCGAAGCTGGGCCCGTCCCGCTTCAAGTCCCGCAGGGATGCCCGTCAGTCGATCCGGTTCACCGCCAACGCCCGCTGGAACATCACCGACAGCGGCCGTCTGCACCTGCCGAAGATCGGCGCGGTGAAGGTGAAGTGGTCCCGCGCGCTGCCCACCACCCCCACCTCCGTCACCGTCATCAAGGACGCGGCCGGAAGGTACTTCGCCTCCTTCGTCATCGACACCGACCCCGCCGCCGACCGGGCGCGGATGCCCGGAACCGACCGCACCATCGGCATCGATCTCGGCCTGACGCACTTCGCCGTCCTGTCCGACGGCACGAAGATCGACTCCCCGCGGTTTTTGCGGCGCGTGGAGAAGAAGCTGAAGAAGGCTCAGCGGGAGCTGTCCCGCAAGCAGAAGGGGAGCAAGAACCGGGCCAAGGCTCGCCTGAAGGTCGCCCGCGCCCACGCCGAGGTCGCCGACGCGCGCCGCGAGTTCCATCACCGGCTCTCCACGAAGCTGATCTCCGAGAACCAAGGGATCGCGGTGGAGGACCTGTCGGTGGTGGGACTGGCCCGCACGAGGCTGGCCAAGTCGGTGCACGACGCCGGATGGTCATCGTTCATCGGCATGCTGGAGTACAAAGCGGAACGGTACGGCCGGACCCTGGTGAAGATCGGCCGGTTCGAGCCGACCTCCCAGACCTGCTCCGCCTGCGGGGTCAAGGACGGACCCAAACCCCTGAATGTCCGGGAGTGGACCTGTACCGCCTGCGGCACCGTCCACGACCGGGACACCAACGCCGCGATCAACGTGAAGACGGCCGCCGGACTGGCGGCATCGGCCTGCGGAGCGCCGGTAGGACCAGGAGTAATCCCGGCACGGCGCGAAGAAACAGGAAGCCACGGATTCCCGACCGAACCCCGTGCCGCGTAGCGGCACGGCAACGATCGAGAAGGCCGGAATCCCCGGGCTTCAGCCCGAGGAGCAAGTCAAACGAAGGCGTCGTCACCACGGCGGCGTGTCGTGGACGAGGGAATCCCGCCCGAGCCCCTCTCCCCGACCGCCCGCACCCACCTGGCCCGGCTGCGGCTGCTGCGGCGGGAACTGGGCACCGACGGCATGCTGCGCGCACTCGCCCTGCGCACCACCCCCGCCCCGTTCCCCGGCGGCGACGGGACACGACACCGGCCGGGCCACCGGGCCGACATCCACGGAGAGGCCTGACCGGTGCCCTCGATGGAGACACTGAAACGTGAGGACCCCAGGCGGCTGGGCCGGTTCCGGTTGCTGTCCCGGATCGGCGCGGGCGGATTCGGCGAGGTGTTCCTGGGCCGGGAGGAACCGGGAGGACGGGACCGGTTCGCCGCGGTCAAACTCATCCGCACCGACATCGCCGAGTCCGAGCGGCTCAGACCCCGCTTCCACAGCGAGATCGAAGCCGTCGACCGGGCCGGGGGAGAGGGCATCCCCGAACTCCTGGGCGCCGACCCGGACGCCCGCCGCCCCTGGCTGGCCACGCGGTACATCCCGGGCCCCTCACTGCAACAGCTGGTCGACGGCTCCGGCCCGCTGCCCGAGGACACGGTGCTCGTACTCGGCCGCCGTCTGGCGGGCACCCTGGCCGACCTGCACGGCTCCCGGCTCTACCACCGGGACCTGAAACCGAGCAATGTGCTCGTCACCGCGACCCGCCCCTGGATCATCGACTTCAGCCTCGTACGGCTCGCCGCCGAACCCGGCGTGACCGTCACCGCGGACGCCATGGGCAGCTTCCAGTACGCCGCCCCCGAACAGGCGAGCGGTCTCGGCCGCGCGCAGGGGCCCGCCGACGTCTTCGCCTTCGCCGCGACCCTGCTGTTCGCCGCCACGGGGCATCCCCCCTACAACGGGCACAACCAGTTCGACATCCGGCTGCGGGCCCTGACGGAGCCACCGGACATCACCGGCCTGGAGGACGGCCCGCTGCGTGAGATCGTCACCGCGTGCCTCCGGTTCACCGACACCGAGCGCCCGACGATGGACGAGGTGCGCACCGAGCTGGCCCGCGCGACGGACGCGGACCGCATCCCCTACCCGCCCGCGGCACTGAGTGTGTTCAGGCGTCACCTGGACGTGCTGCGCTCCCTCATCGGGCCGTGCGCCGACCGCCTGGCGCGGGAGGAGGCGGGGGAACGGGAGAGCGGGCGGGCGCCGGACGGGACGAGGGAGCGGGTACGGTCCCGCCCCGGGAGCGGGGCGGACCACGGCCTCGCCCCGACAGCGCCCGCGACGGTACCCGCCCCCGCCACCGCCCCGGTACCGGCACCCGCCGCCGGTGAGCGATGGGTGTGGCACTGCCACGACTGGTTGCGCGTTCCTCCCTGGCTGATGGGGGACATGGTGCTGGTCGCCACGGCCGGCGGGGTTCTCTACGGCGTCGAGCACCGGAGCGGGCGGCCCCTGTGGCGCCTGGACCTCGGCGCACCGGTGCGAGGAGGGCTGGTTCCGGCACGGGACGCCGTGGTCCTGGGCGCCGCCGACGGAGCGGTGCACCATGTCCGGCTGGCCGCGGCCGGCCCCGCGCACGCACGGCACCGGTACACCGCGGCAGTTCACGCGGTCGGCTGGTCCGGGGCCCTCGGTGACGATCCGGACCGGCTCTTCGTGGCCGAGGGGACCCGTGTGCACGCCCTCGACCTCCGTTCCGGGGAGCGTGGTTGGGCCGTCGAGAACGCCGGAGCGGTGACGGGACGGCCGGTGGTGGCCGTCGGCAGGGCGGTCTACTGCACCGACCGCGGCCAGGTGGTGTGCCGCCGGATGGACGACGGGAGCCGGCTGTGGAGTGTGCACCTGCGCGCCGCCGGCCCGGCCGGCGTGACGGCGCTCGACGAGGTCGTCGTCGTACCGGGGGCGGACGGGAGGGTGTACGCGCTCCACCGGGTGACGGGAGAGCACGTGTGGGCCGCGCCGGCCGGCGGCACCGTGCACCTGGCCGCCGTCGGATGCGACGGGGCTGTCGTGGTCGCGACCACGGAAGGGGCGGTGACCGCTCTGGACGCCGGGGGCGGCCGCCCGCTGTGGACGACGTCGGTGCTCGGCGGGGTGGCCCCGTGTGCCCTGGACGTCCTCGTGGACGGTTCGGCCGTGTGCGTCGCCGACCGGGGCGGGATCCGGCTGCTCGGAGCCCACGACGGCCGTCCGCTGGGGCGCTGGGAACTGCCCTACGTCTCGGGACTGCGTCCGGTCGAGGACGGTCTGATCGCGGTCGGCCTCGACGGCGCGGTGCGCAGGCTGTCCCTGACCGGCGGCAGGTCCCGGACCGTGAACTGAACTCCGCCATATCTGTACACCCCGTGATGTACCCGCATATCAGGAACGAGAATGAGAGATTTTGCCCTTTCCTCTGACAGAGGGGTGAGAGTCCCACTACGCTCGCTGACGCGTTCTCAGCTCACAGCCCGTGACCGGGGGTTCTGTGGTCCGGGGCGGTGGCGGGAACTGCGGTCCGAGGGGGGAACCGTGAACAGCGACAGGTGGCCGGAGACCGGGCCGGCAGCCATGAGCGGTGACACCGCCCCGGCCCGTGGACGCCGCGCGTGACGAGCGTCCGCCGCGACGGACCCGAGCACATCCGGCCACGGTCCCGGGACGTCGGGCACGACGACGCCACGCAACCCGGCCACTGCCCCGTCTGCTGGTCGGGCGATGCCGGGCGGCGATGTGCGGCCTGCGGCTGGGAGCGGACGACGACGGCGGCCGTCGGACCGGGGGCGCGGGACGCGGAGATCGCCGCCTGCTGGTCCTGGGACATGGCCGCGGCCGTCCTGGCGACCCGGCACATGACGGCGAGCGGCCGGGCCCGCGGTGTGCCGCCCGGCGGCACCGTCGACACCCGCCTGCGCCCCCTGATCCGCCGGGCCCCCGCAACGGCGCCCGGAGGCAGCCCGCGCTCCCCCCGCCCGCTCGGCTCCCTCGACCCCTTCGGCCCGGGTGAGTGGAAGAGCGCCGACCCGGGCAGCCCCACCGGCGCCCTGTCCGTGCTCACCGCGCTCGCGGCCGGCGAGTACGACGCGGTCTGTGTCCTCGGGATCTCCGCCTGCGGGCTGGCCCTGCGGGAGCTGGGCCGCTGCCCGCAAGGGACCGGATGGACGCACGACTCCCCGGGCGGTGACGTACGGTGGCCGGACGCCGTGTCCTGGCTGCCCGCGTCGACGACGGAGCGCGCCTTCCTGCTGGCCGGCGGCATCGGCGCCACACCCCCCTACGGGATCCACGGGGTGCCGCGGGCCGCCGACGAGGCGTGGGAGCCCGCCGTCCACCGTGCGCTGGCGACGACGCTGGCACCCCTGCACGCCGCGCGTGCCCAGGGCCGCGCGGTGCCGCTGATCCTCGTCGGCCAGGCCCACGGCTGGCGCTGGCCGGGCTACGCGGCACAGGCGCTGGCGGCCAGGGCGCCGGCGGCGGCCCGGATGCTGCTGGACGCCTCCGACACGCGCACCCTGGACGACATCGTGGCGAGCGTCTGCCGTCGGGTTCCGCTGCGGCACGGCTACGCCCTGCTCACCCGTCCCGCCCGCGGCGGTCCGCCGGGCCGGCGGACGGACGCCGAGGCCCGCATCCTCTTCCCGGGCGGTACGACCCTGCCCCGGGAAGGCGAACTGCTCGCCTCCGTCGAGCTGTTGGCGGACACGGACACGGACACGGACACAGAGACGGATGCGGCTACGGACACGGATGTGGATCCGCGCGCCGGTGCGGACACCGGTACCGGTGTCCGCACCGGCCGGAGGAGGGAGGGCGTCTTCGCCCTGCCGTTGGTGGCGGCCAGGGAAGGAGTCCGGACCGAGGACTGGCCGGTGCTGCGCGCCGCACGCGCGAGGGTGCGGCCGGGAGGCCGGACCACCGTCACGGTGGCCCTCGACAGCAACGGGCAACTCCGTTTCACGGAGCCGGAGTCGTTCACCGAGGACCGCAACGGACGGACGCCGTCGCCCTCCGCCCGGGCAGCGGGGTCCGCAGCCGCCGCGGCCGATGTGCTGCTGCTCGAACTCGGCGGCACCGAGGACGAGTCCGAGCGCCGTGTCCGCTTCCTGCGGTCGGTGCTCCGGCAACTCGGGAATGCCTTCCCCCCGGACTCCGATCCCGGCCGCCACGACGCGAAAGGCGCAGCGGGGGCGGACGGTCCGGAAGGCCGGGGCGATCCGAAGGGCCTGCGGGTCGGACTCGTCGGATACGAGGACCACAAGGTGCTTCCCGTGCGCGCGGGACGCGGCGGGGAGTCCGTCCTCAGCGTCTGGGGCCCCGGCTCCGCCGAGGCGGCGGCCGAGGCGGTCCGCCGCTTCCCCGTACGGCCCGTACGCCACGACTACGGTGCGCCGCTCGAGGACGCCCTGCACGCGGCCGCCCACTGGCGGCACTGGCGCGACGGGGCCCGGCACCTGCTGCTCGTGCTGGCCCGCAGGCCGCCCCACCCCGCCCGTCAGCAGGCCGACCTCAGCCTGCCCTGCCCCGACCGGCACGACTACGAGGAAGCCCTGCACCGGCTGCGTACGGTGACCTGCCCCGACCTGACCGTCATCGGCGTGCGCGACACGGCGGGCGTGGACACCTCCGGAAGCTGGCGGCCCAGGACCCGCGAGCGGCTCCGGCAGATCTGGCGAGACCTCGGCCGCGACCACCTGTTCACCCTCGGGACACACACACCCGACGACGTCGCCTCGTGCGTCAACGGCACCCTGGGCCACCCCGCCGAAGCCCTCGGGCTGCTGACCGACCCGGCCATCGGACCGGCGGTCCGCGGACCCGCCCACCGCCATGGCGTGCGACTCGGTTCGCCGTCGGTACCACTCAGCCAGAAGGACAGTGAGCACGATGACTGAAAAAGACCCGGACGAGACCCGGTTCCCACCGTCCCTGTCGTCGGCGGACCGCTTCCGGGAAGCCGGGCCGGTGCCGATGGAACACCTCTGGCGATCCGAGATCCGTGCCGTGCCGGTCGAGCAGGACGAGCGGACTGAGAAACCCGATCAGCACGGGGAGGCCGAGGAGGCCGAGAACGAGCCGGCCCACGCCGCACCCGTCGAGTTCGCCCCCGCCCCGCAGACCAGGGAGGTGTCGCCCCGGATCGGCGTCTGGGGCTCCCCGGCCTCGGGCAAGACCACGTTCCTGGGCGCCCTCCGGCTCGCCGCGCTCGACCCGGCCGGGCCGTTCGGACGCTGGCAGGTGGTGCCGTCCGACGACGTGTCGGAGAGGTTTCTGGTGGAGACGGCGCGGAAGCTGGCGATCGACAAGGTCTTCCCCCCGGCCACCCAGGCCGTGCGCCCGTACGCCTGGCGCTTTCGCGGGGACCTGAGCGGTACCGCCTTCGGCAGGCGGCGCCTGTGGCGCAGGCGGCCCGCGAACCGGCTGGAGTTCGAGCTGAGCGTGCTCGACGTGCCCGGCGGCGCCTACGAGGATCTCAGGAGCGACGGCATCGCCGCCCGGAGCATAGATCACCTGGCCAGGGCACAGGGACTCGTCTATCTCTTCGACCCGCTGCGCGAGGCGCAGGACAGCGACTCGTTCGCCTACCTCAACGGCACCCTGACCCGGATCACCCGGCTCTGCATGCAGGAGAACCGGCTGGACGGACCCTACCTTCCGCACCATCTCGCCGTGTGCCTCACCAAGTTCGACGACCCGGAGGTCTTCGACCGGGCCCGGCGCGGAGGCTGGACCGACCTCGGACCGAACGGCGTGCCCGTGGTGTCCGACCCCGCCGGTTTCTTCGACTGGCTCGCCGACGACCTGCACGGCAGCACCATGCGGCTGGTGGGGCAGACCCTGCGTGCCAACTTCCATCCCGCGCGCCTCCACTTCTTCACCACCTCGGCGATCGGGTTCGGCACCATGCCCGGCGGCTCCATCGACCTGCGCCGTTTCGGGAACGTCAACGTCGTCGACGGGGGGTACCGCATCGTGGGCCCGCTCCGCCCGTACAACGTCATGGACCCGCTGGTGGCCCTGCTGCTCGGCATGCGGAACGGGGGCCGTCCGTGAACGACACGTTCACCGTGAAGGCGTGGTGGGCCTGGTACAGCAAACAGACCGGCTCGCTGGACGAGTACGACGTGCTGCGCTGCACCGGAGGAGCACGGCGCCGCGCCACGTTCTCCGACTACATCACCGACGCCAGTCTCGGCAACCCGCCCTCCGCGGCGGCCACGCGCGACCGGCTGCCTTGGGTCTCCGTGGTGGGCCTGTCCTTCACCGACCAGCAGTGGACGGGCATCTCCGTGATGGAGTCCTCCACCCTGCGCGACGGCGCGAACCGGGACATCACGCCGACGCGCTACGTGCTGCTCGACTCCACCGAACCGGCGCGCCGACGGGTGGAGTACGTCACCCTGTGGGACGCCGTGGCCTCCCTGCGTCTGCCACCGGAGCACGACGAGACCATCCCGCTGGAGGTGCCCGCTCCGGTCGGCGACGGCCTGCTGGAGGGTCTGGAGACCATCGCCGACCATGTGCCCGGCACCACCGGTGACAGCGATCGGCGGCGGGCCGCGGCCGTGCACTGGGCCGCGGCCGTGGCCGCGCTCCTGCTGCAGGGCGGTCCCGTCGTCATCACCGGGGGCGGCTCTCTCGGCGCGCGGGCCCGGCTTGCCGTGTTCGACGCGATCGTCGGCTTCCTGCCGTACGGGGTACGCAGCGGGCTGGCCGTGGGCAGCTGCGTCGACGGCGGTGACGAGCCGCCCACCCACCTGGCCTTCGGACCGGCGCACACGCCGTCCGCCCGCTGCGTCGAACTGGGCACCCTCCCGCAGGCCCCGGCCGGCGCCCCGGAGGAGTACCGGCGACAGCTCTCCCGCCTGATCGAGGGCCTGGGGTTCGACGCGGTCACCGCCGGCCTGCGCGAGTTCGACGCCTCCGTCGCACCGGCCGACCCGTGGGCCGCCCTGGGCGTCCTCGACCGGCTCGACCCCTTCCGTGCCGCGGTGCACGCCGTGGAGGCCGGGGAACAGTCCGTGCAGCTGGTGACCAGAGGGTTGAACAGCCTGACGGACGGTGAGGACACGGACTCCGAGGGCTTCCTGCGGCTCGTCAGGTGCGGGATCGACTACGCGGTCGAACCCGGGGGCCGGGAGGTGCACGACGCGCTGAGCCGCCACTGGGTGCACGAGAAGACGGGACCGCGGGTGTCCGCGCTGATGGCGGAAGCCCTGCTGAACGTGGTGCTGAGCGAGGTCTCCGCCGCCGCGGACAGCACCTCGTGCCGCGCCAGGCTGGACGGACTCTGGCAGCTGGTCGAACTGTGCCGCAAGGAGGCCGAGGTGCTGCGGCTGCTGCCCGGCAGCGGGGAACCGGCCGATGCCCAGCGCCTGCGGTACGCGGCCGACTGCCTGTGCCTGCTGGGCCCGGGCAGGGCGGCCGACGGCCGGGCCGACGCCGTGCACGTGCTCCGGGACGCGCGCCGGCTCACCCGTGCGGTGCTCGTGCGGGAATCGGCCGACCCCACACGGCTCGCGGGCTGGCTGACCCTGCTCGAGCCCACCGCGCACGAGGCCCCCGCCTGGTTGCGGGCCTGGGCGGTGCTGGCGGTGGGCGAACGGAAGAAGACGGCCCTCGTCGAACCGCGTCCCACCGCGGAGGACGCCCTTCACGTGCTCACCGCCACCGTCCGTTCGAGGCAGCCCGACTGGACGGCCGAGGCCGTCCGGTGGCTGTGGCCGCAACTGTGTTCCGTCGCCGCCGGACGAGGGGAGAGCGGACGAACGGGCGACGACGGAGCCACCTCCAGGCTTTCCTTCCGGGGCCGGGGCGGATCGCGGAGACCCTCGGCCCGGGACCCGGAGCACCCGGCCGAGCCCGCGGACCCGGGGGGCCCGGCGGGCCGGCCGGCCGCGCGCGGCGCCCTGCGGACCCTGCTCGCCACCGACACGGACGTGTGGCAGCACTGCAGGGCGCGGGCCGACGTCCTGAGCTGCCTGCTGGGCGCCCCGGCCGCCGGGCCCCCGTGGCGGGAGTCGGCGTGCCACGCCTACGCACAGAGCCTGCACCGCATCCTCCGGGACGAGGGACTGGCGCCCTTCCTGGCACTGCTCGTGGAGGAGCTCGCCACGCCGGTACTCGGCGAACCCTGGGGCAAGGAGGGCGAGTCCACCGTGCTGACGGCCCTGCTGCGGGTGCCGGACGAGGCGGCCGCGGAGAAACTGCGCCGCCGCGTCGACGCCCGGAACGAGGCATGGCGGCGACGGCAGGACGCCCTGGAGGCGGACCGAGCCGTCCAGGCCCGGCGCCTCGCCGATCAGGAGGCCGCCCAGAACACCCGACTGCGGGCCGCCCGGCAGGCACAGCGGGACCAGGCCGTGCACCGGGCCGCCCTGGAACGGCACACCGGAACCGGGATCGGCTCCGAGGCCGGTACCGGGACCGGCGCCGGTGGGGCGGCGGCCGTGCCCCGCGAAGGCCGCGGACGCCCGCCCGTCATCGGCACCGGCAACCGGACCGGCGACGGACCCGACCCCCTGGACGTCCTCGCCGGGGCCGTCCAACAGCTCCGCTCCCCCCGGGACATCGCGGTGGTGTGGGCGCCCTTCACCTTCGACCTGGACTCCGGCGCGGGCCGCCGGGCGCTCGAACTGACCGGCCGCTGGTGGGAGAGGGCCCCGGAGGAGGAACGCGGCGCGCTCTTCGGCCACCTGGAACGCACGCTGCTCACCGAGCACCAGTGCAGCGTCGACGTCACCGCGGACATCCTGCACGAGATCAGGAGCCTGATCATGGCCGGCCACGCCTCCGGCCACAGCGGCGGCGGATGGCTGGCCGGGCCGGTGTTCCGAGAGGCGAAGCGGGAGCTCAGGGACCGCCGCTCCCGGGTGCGTGAGCTGCGGCGGATACGGCTGATGTCCGTCTTCAACCTGGCACCCGGAACGCCGCGCAAGCACAAGAAGTGGAACAGAGGGAGCAGCGACCGATGAACGACACCCCCACCCGGCCGGCCCGTCGCGCACTCGCCGCGGCGCTGGCCACCGCCTTCCTCGCCCTGGGGCCCGCGCTGAGCCCGTCCGTCCCCGCGCGGGCCGCGGACTCCGGTGATCTGGAGCAGTTCCTGGACACGGTGGTGGGCACCCGCGGGGCCAGCTACGCGATCGCCGTCGACACCTCGCAGTCCATGGCGAACGGTGACTCGTACACGAAGGTCCGAGCGGTGCTTCCCACCTTCCTGAAGTCCCTGCACCCCGAGGACCTGGTCTGCCTGATCCTCTTCAGCGACGGTGCGCGCACCTGCGAGATGGTCTCCCGCGACGAGGCGCTCGCGGAACTCGACGAGGCGCTGCCCGTCACCCCCGACGGCTCCGCGTCGAACTTCGGGCGCGCCTTCGAACAGGCGCTGGACGGTCTGCAGAGAGCCGGCACCGACGTCGGCGGGGTACTCCTGCTGTCCGACGCGCAACTGCACGCACCCGACGACCCCAAGTACCGGGACTTCTCCGCGAGCGGCTGGTCCGCCCTGCGCAAGCAGGCCTCGGGACTGCCCGCCGACCGCACCCTGACCGGCTACGGAATCGCCCTGGCCCCCGGCGCCGAGGTCGAGGACGTCCTGGCCAAGGTGTTCCCCGGCTACCGGATGCTGGACGAGTCGGGGTCCCGGACCCGGGCCGCGATGACGGCGGCTCAGGACGACACCCGCCTGCGGCAGGCCGACCTCGCGGTGGCCGGGGACCAGGGCAAGGGGGTGTCCGTCTCGTGGCCGGACAGGCCTCAGAACGGGCCGGTGCCGGCCGGATCCGACCTCCGGGTACGGCTGACCGCCACCACCGACGCGCTGCCCGTGCACATCGGCGACCTGCGGATCGAAGGGCTCCCCGAGGGCGTCGAGCCGGTCGGTGAGCTGCCCCGCTCGGTCGACCTCAAGCCCGGGGAGTCCCGCGACATCGACCTCGCGCTGAGCTCCGCCACCGCTCATCGCAAGGGGTGGGGGAGCGGCCCCAGGGCCGAGACCTGGCACCTGTCCGTCGACGGCCGGGTGAGCACGCCGGTGGCGCGGGCCGCCGAGCGGTTCGTCGACCGGCCGGCCCGGCTGGCCGCGTCCCCCGCCGGGGAGTCCCTGGCGGTGCGGGGGACGGCACAGGTCTCCGTCGACCCGGTGCGCTGGGCCGCCCTGCTGGGCGCCCTCCTGTCGGCCCTCGCCCTGGTGACCGTCCTGCTGTTGCGCCGGTACCGCCCGGTGCGGGGCCTGGTGTCCGCCGAAGGGGTCGACGCCCGGCAGCAGGTGCAGATCCCCCTGCAGGGGCGCCGTGAGGTCACCGCGGACCTCTCCCCGCTGCTGGAGAGCAACGGATCGGTGAGGATCAGGAGCGTCCCGGGACCGCTGCGCGAGCAGCCGCCCATTCTCCTGCGCTGCCGCACCGCCGACCGGCCGGAACGCGAGATCGTCTGTTCTCCCGGCGAGACGGTGCTGCTGTGCGGCATCGAGTTCCACTACGCGCCCCTGCCCACGCAGCGCGGTTGAGCGGAGCGCGTTCCCGGCGGCGGCCCACGCCGCTTCGCCGGGCGGCGTGGCACCACGGCTCATCCGGGTGATCCGCGCACGGCTCAGCCCCGAGGCCGCCGGCTCCGCGACATGCGCGGCATCGGCGGCCTCGGGGCTGTTCGGTTCGCCCGCTCAGGAGCGGGCGCCGCGCTCCCAGTGGTAGAAGCACTGCGCCATGGCGTCCTTGGGACTGCGCCACGTCGCGGGGTCGTACGGGCTGACGTACGCCTCCAGTTGCTCACTGATGCCGCGGAACTCGGGGTGTCCGGCCACCTTCGCGATGGCGGGTGCCGGGTCCTGCTCGGACTCGATGAGGTGCAGATACAGGTCGTCACCGAACTGGAAGAGCCTGCGGCGGTTCACCCCGATCAGGTGGGGGAGCTCGCCCCGGTCGGAGGCGGCGAACACGTCGGCGATCTGCGGCGCCGAACCGGGCGCCATACGGGCGACGATGAGTGCGTGGTGCATCGGCGGTCCTTTCCGGGTGGGTCGGCGGTCAGCCGGACGTGACGGACGCACCCTTGCGGTCACGGGCGGCCTGCTCGATCCGGTCCCGGATGAGAGCCATCTGCGTACGCGAGTTGCGGTTGATGTTGTCCGTCATCCAGTCGTCGTCGACCGGGGCGTCGGGCTTCATCGCGAAGTCCTGAGTCCAGCGCATCCGGACGCCGCCCGGGAGTTCCTCGTACTCCCACAGGATGTCCATGTGGGCGAAGGGTCCCGTTTCGACGCGACGGGCGCGCACGGTCCGGGTGGCGCGGTCGGGAGTGCGCTCGGAGACCCAGCTCCACACCTTCCCGTTGTCGTCCGGGTGCATGGTCAGCCGGAACGTCGTGGTGTCCCCCTCACGGGAGAGCACCTCGACGGACGCGTACTCGCTGAACAGCCGCGGCCAGTTCTCGAGGTCGTTGGTCATCTCCCAGACGAGGTCGAAGGGAGCGTCGACGGTGATGCTGTTCTCGGTGTGTCCTGCCACTTCAGGCTCCAGCCTTGAGGGTGCTGTTGACGAGGTCGAGGAACTCCCGGGGCGTCCTGCAGCGCTCCGAGTCGGGGGGAAGCGACCCGCTGTACCGGTTCTCCAGCTCGCCGACGATGCCGAGCAGGCCGAGCGAGTCGAGGCCGAAGGAGTCGAAGGGGGACTCCGCCGCCTGCCTGAGTTCCGCGGGGTCGACGGTGATGCCGGCCGCCTTCTTCATCAGGGCGGCCAGTTCGTCGAAGGTCACTTCGGTGGTGATCATGGGTTGTCTGCTCCTTCCCCGCCCGGCGCTACCGGGCGGATTCGCCACCGCGGCGCACGACCAGCGCCGCGTTGGAGCCCATCAGTCCCCTGCTGAGGACGAGGGCCGTGCGCAGCTCGGCGGGCCGAGCACGCGACATCACCAGGTCGAGGTCGTGGCAGATGTCGGACACGTTGGGCGTGGGGGGCACCTGACCGTGTTCCATGGCGAGCACCGCGGCCACCGTGTCCAGCACGGGTGCCGCGCAGTGGGCCCGGCCGAAACCGGTCTTGGGCGCCGTGACGGGCACCCGTGTGCCGTGCGTGCCGAGTGCGTCGGCGATCGCCAGCGCCTCGGCGCGGTCCGCCTCCAAGACGCCCATGGCGTCGGCGAACACCACGTCGATCTCCTCCGGGGCCGCGCCCGCCTCGTCGAGGGCGCCGCGGATCGCGCGGGCCAGTCCCTCCCGGGACTCCTCCCAGCGGGACGCACCGGTGAAGGTGGCGGCATGGCCGGCCACGGTGGCCCGCACCGGCGCCCCGCGTCCGCGGGCACGCTCCTCGTCCTCGACGACGAGCAGGGCGCCACCCTCGGCGGGCACGAACCCGCAGGCGTTCGAGGTGAACGGACGGTAGGCCAGGTCCGGGTCCTCGGCGGTGCTGAGCTCGGGGTAGCCGAGCTGGCAGACCATCGAGTAGGGGGCGAGGGGTGCCTCCGCGGCGCCGACGATCATCGTGTCGGTGCCGCGCCGGACCGCCCCGGCGGCGTGCGCGAGGGAGTCGAGCCCGCCGGCCTCGTCGCTCGCCACCACCCCGCACGGTCCCTTGAAACCGCCGCGGATGGAGATCTGGCCGGTGCTCGCGGCGTAGAACCAGGCGATGGACTGGTACGGACCGACGAACCGCGGGCCCTGTCCCCAGAGTTTCTGCAGCTCCCGCTGCCCGAACTCGCCGCCGCCGGAACCGGCGGCGGTGACCACGCCGATGGAGAACGGCTCTGCGGGATCCCCGCTGCCGAGCCCGGCGTCGTCGAGGGCGAGGGCGGCCGCCGCCATCGCGAAGTGGCTGAACCGGTCGGTCTGGACCAGGAAACGGTCCTCGACGAGGTCCGCCGCGTCGAAGGACCGGACTTCGCCCGCCACCCGCAGCGGCAGATGTCCGCAGCCCTCGCGGGTGATCCGGTCCAGCACGCTGATGCCTTCGCTGACGGACTTCCAGTAGGCGTCGGTCCTCAGGCCGCCCGGCGCGATCACACCGATGCCGGTGATGGCCGCGCGGCGGGGACGTCGAGTGCGCTGAGTACGCTGAGTGCTCATCGGGTCCTCCCACCCGGCCCGGTCAGCAGCACCGCGGACTGGAAACCGCCGAATCCGCTGCCGACGGAGAGCACGTTCCTCAGCCTCCGCGGACGGGCGGTGCGCGGCACGTAGTCCAGGTCGCACTCGGGGTCGGGGGTCTCGTAGTTCGCCGTCGGCGGTACGACCTGGTGCTTCAGGGCGAGCACACAGGCGACCACCTCGATCGCGCCGATCGCGCCGAGCGAGTGCCCCACCATCGACTTGATGGAGCTCATGGGCGTCTCGTAGGCGTGGGCGCCGAGGGACCGCTTCACCGCGGCCGTCTCGTGCCGGTCGTTCTGGCGGGTGCCGGAGCCGTGCGCGTTGACGTAGTCGATCAGTGTGGGGTCGAGACGGGCCTGGTCGAGCGTGCTGTCGATGGCCCGCGCCATCTCCAGGCCCTCGGTGGTCAGACCGGTCATGTGGTAGGCGTTGCCGTACGTGGCGTACCCACCGATCTCGCAGTGGATCTCCGCGCCGCGGGCCCGGGCGTGCTCGTACTCCTCGAGGACGAGGACCGCCGCGCCCTCGCCCATCACGAAGCCGTCGCGGCGGGCGTCGAACGGCCGGGAGGCGTGCTCCGGGTCGTCGTTGTTCGGCGAGGTCGCCTTGATGGCGTCGAAGCAGGCCATCGTGATCGGCGAGATCGGGGAGTCCGACGCCCCGGCGATGCAGACGTCGGCCCGGCCCTCGGCGATGGTGTGGAAGCCGTAACCGACCGCGTCGAGGCCGGAGGTGCAACCGGTGGAGACGGTCTGCACGGGGCCCCGCGCGCCGAACCGCTCGGCGACGACCGAGGCGAGGGTGCTCGGCTGGAACGCCATGTGCAGTTTCGGGTCGGCCTGCCGGTGATCCACGTCCCAGCGCTTGCCGTGCTCGCTGACCCGCACGTAGTCATGCTCCAGCCGGGTGGTGCCGCCGACCGCGCTGCCCAGCGACACCGCGGTGCGCCAGGGGTCGTCGGTGGCGGTGTCGAGCCCGGAGTCGCGGACCGCCTCGGCGGTGGCCACCGCGGCGAACTGGATGTACCGGTCGGCGTGCTGGCACAGATCAGGGTCGAGGCCGTGGGCGAACGGGTCGAAGTCGCACTCGGCTGCTATTCGGGAGCGAAGACCGCTCGGATCGAACAGGGTGATGCCGCGGGTCGCGGTGCGGCCGGCGGCGAGCAGATCCCAGAACGCCGTCGCTCCGGTGCCGCCGGGAGCGACCACACCGATACCGGTGACGGCCACTCGCCGGGTCATTTGATGGCCTCACTGCGATCGGCCGGCCGCCCCTGTCCCGGACCGGACGCACCCGGCCCGCCCACGGTCAGCTGGGGACCGGCCAGGGAGCCGGCGTTCTCCTCGGTGTCGACGTGACCGAGACTGGGGTGCGGGGCGAGCGGACCCAGGTGGAACACCATGCGGGCCTCGGCGTCGGAGACGTTGCGGAAGCGGTGCCGCATGTCGATCGGGATCATCAGCCCCTGATCGGCCCGGAGCGCGAACGGCTCCCCGTCCAGGTCGACTTCGAGGGCGCCGCTGACGACGTAGACGAACTCCTCGGAGTACGGGTGGTAGTGCTCGCCGATGCGCTCGCCGGGCTGGATGACGGCCAGCCCCATGAAGCCGCTGGTGGAACCCACCGTGGCCGGGGTGAGCAGGGTTCTGAGGTCGCCCCCGCGCCGCCGGTTGGGTTCCGTCTCACTCAGGTCCACGATGCGTGGATGCTGTTTGGACATGGTTGGTACCTCCGGGTGTGGCGGGGACGTCCGGGCGCGCGGGCCGCGGACGCCCCCGCGGTTTGCCGTCAGGAATCCGCCGCGCTGCGGTCGGTGACGGGCAGCATGTCGGCGTGCGACAGCAGCCGGTTGATGTTGCGCTCCGAGTCCAGCGGGCCCTCGACGCCGATTGCGGCGCCGTTCAGGAGCCGCTCCAGCTCCGCCGCCTTCCCCGCGCCCTTGATGCCGAGCGCCGCGAGGGGGTCGAGGTCGAGGTCGCCGGTGGCGTCGATCAGACGGACCACGACGTCGTCGCGCTGGAAGACGGTGCTCGAGTGCACCGGGCCGTCCGGTTCGTCGACCGCGACCTCGTCCTGGTGGGAGAGGAACCGGGCCATTTCCTCCCCGCGGCCCTTGACGGCCGGGTAGTACAGCGCATGCCGCTGCAGACCCGCGAGCCGGGGCCCGTCCCTGTCGACGTGGTGCACGGCGGGGAGCGCGGCCCTGGTGAAGAACACCCGCATGGAGCCGGGATCGCCGAGATCCCGGGCATGCTCCAGACAGGGGTTGATGGCCTCTTCGGCCGCCTGAGTCTCGGGCTGGTCGGCCACGTGGCGCAGCGCCGTGGCCAGGTCGCCCTCCACCTCCATGGCCCGCACCACGCGGTTGCCGTGCATGAAAACGGAGGTGCGGCGCAACCGCGTGGCGCCGTCCAGCGCGACCTTGGGGGACGCGTACCCGGCCAGGTGCTCCGCGACCTTGGACTCGGTGCCCGGCTTGACGGTGAAGGTGAGGGCGTGCCGGGCCACGCCCTCACCGACGCGGGCCTGCACCTGGAAGTCCGCGGCGGCCTGCCCGGTGAGCGGCCGGCCGTCCCGCATCTCGCGCAGGACGCTGTAGCGCATCGACCGGGTGTTGCGGACGCAACTGTGCAGCGGGCGGACGGTCTCGATGTGCTCCTCGCTGTTCACCCAGGCGAGGAAGGGCGGGGCGCTCTCCCATTCGCTGGTGATGAGCCACTGCGAGGGGTTCTCGATCGACTGGCAGAGCTGGTCACTGATGTGACCGGGGACGGAAGCGATCATGCTGCTCATGTGCTCGTACGCGTCGAGGAACTGCTCCTGGGCCCCGTCGTACAGATCGAGCATCAGGATCACCCGCAGCCTGGAGCCGTCGAATGCCGACTGCGGTATGCGTCCCGTCATACGACCCGTCGTGCGGTCCGTCGTGCGTCCCGTGGTGGTCATCCGGTGCACCTCTCCTCTTCTTCACGGAAGGTTCTCCACTGGAGGTCGGGAACGGCCGCCGCATCCGAAGGTCCGGGGTCGCCCTGCACCGATCGTCGACGTGCCCCGTGATGTGCGCGAGCGCCACGGGGCAGGTGGGTGAACCCCGCGTCAACCGGGTGCCGCCAGGACACGGAACGGCACGTACCGGGCATGGATTCGGCGTCCTTTTCCACCGCCCGTCGCGGGCGAGGCTGGAGGCAGTCCAATGAACCGTTCGGAAACGGCCGACGAGATCGGCCACCGCACGCCCGTCCTGATCGTCGGCGGCTCCCTGGTGGGCCTGTCCATGTCCGTGTTCCTGGGGCGTCTGGGCGTGCCGCACACGCTCGTCGAACGTCACCCGGGCACGTCGAGCCACCCGCGCGGGCGCGGGAACAACGTGCGCACCATGGAGCTGTACCGGGTGGCCGGAGTCGAGCAGCAGATCAGGGAGGCCGCGTCGGTCCTCGCGGACAACCACGGGATCATGCAGACGTCGAGCCTGGTGGACGGCGACGGCGAGTGGCTCTTCAAGGAGATCGACCCGGGCGGCGGACTGGCCCGGTTCAGCCCCGGCGGGTGGTGCCAGTGCAGCCAGAACGACCTCGAACCGGTGCTCCTCGCACACGCCCGCGAACTCGGCGGCGACCTGCGCTTCGCGACCGAGATGATGTCGTTCGACCAGGACGGCGACGGTGTGACGGCGCGGGTCAAGAGCCGGGAGACCGGCGAGCACACCACCATCCGGGCGGACTACCTGGTCGCCGCGGACGGCCCGCGCAGCCCTGTCCGGGAGCGGCTCGGCATCGGGCAGGACGGACCGGGCGACCTGTTCCACAACGTGAGCGTCACCTTCTCCTCCCGCGACCTCGCGGGCATCGTCGGCGACCGGCGGTTCATCCTCTGCTACCTCACCGACCCGGAGGCCGACGGGGCGCTGCTCCCGGTCGACAACGCCGAGAACTGGGTGTTCCACGCCCCTTGGCACCCCGAAGACGGCGAAACCTTCGAGGAGTTCACCGACGAGCGGTGCGTCGCCCACATCCGGCGGGCGGTCGGAGCCCCCGACCTCGACGTCAAGATCACCGGCCGGGCCGCGTGGCACGCCGCCGAGCGGGTCGCCGAACGCTACGCCGACGGCCGGGTGTTCCTCGCCGGTGACTCGGCCCACGAGATGTCACCCACCGGGGCGTTCGGTTCCAACACCGGCATCCAGGACGCGCACAACCTGGCCTGGAAACTGGCCGCGGTCCTCGGCGGCTGGGCGGGACCCGGACTGCTGGACTCCTACGACGCCGAGCGCCGTCCGGTCGCGGAGGCGACCAGCGCCCGCGCCTCGAACCGCTCGGTCGAGCACAGTCACCCGGGCTACACGCCCGCGGCGGGCGCCGGCAGCAAGGGCCCGAAGGGCGGCATCCTCAACGTGGCGCTGGGCTACCGCTATCCGCGGGGCGCGGTCCTCGGCAGTGACCCGGCGGCCCCGGTCGTCCCCGACGGTCTGCAGCTGGCGGGGGAGCCCGGCAGCCGGGCCCCCCACCTGTGGCTGGACCGCGCCGGCGCCCGCGTCTCCACCCTCGACCTCTACGAGCGGTCACTGGTGCTGCTCAGCTCCGAGGACGGCGCCTGGCACACCGCCGCGGAGCAGGTGGCGAAGCGCCTGCCGGTGCCGCTCGACTCGTACCGGATCGGCAGCGGCCCGACCGCGGACCTGAGGCCGGACGCCGACGCGAACTGGGCGCAGGCCCACGGCGTCACCGAGGACGGCGCGGTCCTGGTCCGCCCCGACGGGTTCGTGGCGTGGCGCTCCGAAGGGGCAGTTCCGGACGCCGCGACGGCGCTGCACGACGCCGTCGCGGCCGTCCTGGCCAGGAAACGGGACTGACGAGGGCGCGGAGCGGAGGCGTCAGGCTCCTCCGACGCCGCCCTGCCGCCCCCGCTCCGCCTTGGCCTGGTGCTGTTCGAACCGCTGGACCGTCGGCCCGTCGTCGTTCCACGGCCACAGGGTCACCGTGCCCTGAAGCGCCTGGAACACCGGGTACGCGTCGGCGGCCCGGCCGGCCGCGCACAGCGCGTACGCCAGCACGTTCAGATCGGCCTGGGCCGCCGCGTGCTGGAAGAACCCCGGCTTCGCCCAGAGGGAGGCGGCCTGCTCCAGTGAGGCCGCGATCTGTCCGCCCTCCCACAGTTGACCTGCCGTCATGGCCCGGACGCCGCCCTGCGCCACCAGTCCCTGGTACTGCCGCACGGCCGCGGTCACCTCGATCGCGGCGCACGGCGCGTTGGCCGGTATACGGGCGCGCACCACGTCGATGAAGTCGAGGACGGCCGCACTCGAACCGCCTTCCTCCGGCGACAGGTGGGCGAGCATCTGCAGATACGCCTCGCGGTGCCAGCGGTCGCGTCCGGTGGCCTCCCGCCAGATGGCGTTGACCTCGCTCTGCGCGTACCGCTCGATCCGGGCCATGCCGAGCAGGGTCACCCAGGGCAAGGGATCCGCCGGATTCAGCTCCGCGGCCCGATGGCACTGGGTCACCAACCGCCCCGCGTCCTCCAGGTGCCTGTCCCGCAGGCCGCGGACCAGGCCGACCCTGGAGTGGAACACCAGTGCGTCGGGGTTCTCCGGCTCCTTGGCCAGCCAGGCGGACGCCAGATCCGATCCCGATTCGCCCGTCGAGTCGGCCAGCACGGAGACACGGTGGCCGCGTCGGTCCCAGTCGCCCCCGGTCTTCTCGAGAAGCGTGGCGACGAGTGTCACCTCCGCCTGCTTGACGCTCCCACCGCGCTTGTTCAACTGCTTGAGGACGCGCGCGAGGTCGGCGTCGTCGAGGGCGGGGACGATTCGGGGACGTTTACCGGTACGACTGCTGAAGAGGGACATGCCCGAAGACTAGGAACTTTACCGGGCCGGACAACCGGTACGAGACGATCGTTACCGATCCGGCCCTCTGGGTCACGTTGTGCGTCCACCAGCTCGGCACATGGGGCCCGAGCAGGGCGAACACCGGCGGGGCGGGGCCGGACCGCTTGCCGGCCCCGCCCCGCCCCGTCTGTCTGTCCGTCCGTTCGTCGGTCCGTCGGTCGGTCAGGGAGCCGGTGCCGGGAAGGTCGGGTACTCCACGCCGGAGACGTACTGGACGACCCGGACGACCTGGCAGGAGTAGCCGAACTCGTTGTCGTACCAGAGGTAGAGGATCGCGTTGTCGCCCTCGACCTTGAGGGCGCCGGCGTCGACGATCGACGCGTGCCGCGAGCCGATGAAGTCGCTGGAGACCGCGTCGGGGGCGCTGATGAAGTCGATCTGACGCTTCAGCGGCGAGGTGAGCGACACGTCGCGGAGGTGGTCGAGGACCTCGGCTCGTTTGGTCTCGCGGCCCAGCTGGAGGTTGAGGATCGCGATGGACACGTCCGGTACGGGGACCCGGATCGAGCTGCCGGTGATCGTCGCCTCGAGGTCGGGCAGCGCCTTGGCCACGGCGGAGGCGGCACCGGTCTCGGTGATCACCATGTTCATCGGCGCGGAGCGGCCCCGGCGCTCGGACTTGTGGTAGTTGTCCAGCAGGTTCTGGTCGTTGGTGAACGAGTGGACGGTCTCCACGTGACCGCGCAGCACGCCGTACTCGTCCGCCATCGCCTTCAGCGGCGGGACGATCGCGTTGGTGGTGCAGGACGCGCAGGACAGGATCTGCTCGTCCGGCTTGAGGGTGTCGTGGTTGACGCCGTGCACGATGTTGGGCACGTCGCCCTTGCCGGGGGCGGTCAGCACGACCTTGTCGATACCGGGGCGCAGGTGCTGCGAGAGCCCCTCGCGGTCGCGCCACTTGCCGGTGTTGTCGATGAGGATGGCGTTCTTGATGCCGTACGCCGTGTAGTCCACCTGCGCCGGGTCGTCGGCGTAGATCATCTTGATCGTGTTGCCGTTGGCGACGATCGTGCCGGCCGCCTCGTCGACGGTGATCGTGCCCTGGAACTGGCCGTGCACGGAGTCGCGGCGCAGCAGCGAGGCCCGCTTGACGATGTCCTGCTCACCGCCCCGGCGGACCACGACGGCACGGAGCCTGAGGCCGTTGCCCGAGCCCGACTTCTCGATGAGCAGGCGGGCGAGGAGACGGCCGATGCGGCCGAAACCGTAGAGGACGACGTCGCGCGGCTCACGACGGTCGATCTTGTTGGCGCCGGTGGCGCCTGCCACGGCCTCGGCGGTGAACTCCGCCACCGACAGTCCCCGGTCGTCGGTCCGGTAGGTCGCGGCGAGCAGGCCGAGGTCGATCTGGGACGGACCGAGGTCGAGCGTGGTGAGGGCCTGGAGGAACGGCAGCGTCTCGGTGACCGAGAGTTCCTGGCCGGCGATCTGGCGGGCGAAGCGGTGGGTCTTGAGGATGGAGACCACCGACTTGTTCACCAAGGAGCGGCTGTGCAGCAGGACGGTGACGTCCCGCTCGCGGTGCAGCTTCCCGATGATCGGGATCATCGACTCCGCGATCTCCTCGCGGTGCTTCCAGTTGGTGAACGAGTCTTCGTTGACAGTCACAGGATTATCTTTCGAGCTAGGCGGCGCTCATATGATAACCATGCGGGTCAAGGGGCTCTCAGGGGGTGTCCTTCCGGTCTTTCAAGGGGTGCCCTTCCGGCAGGGTTGCGTCCCGCGCGATCGGGTACGCGTGCAGGACCGTGCCCGGAGCGGATCTTGTTCCGATCACCGATCACCGACCCGGTCCGGGACGGTCCGTACGACCACCGCTACGAGGGAAACAGCCATGGAGACACCCGCGCACGAGAACAACGGACCCACGCCCGCCCAGCGAGCTCTGGACACTCTCTCGGAGAACACCGAGGACACGGCGGCTCTGGACGCCCTCGCCAACAGTGACGTACTGATCCCCGTGCCCGACGACACGGGCGACGAGACGGCCGCCGACCCCGGCGCCGTCGCGCTGCCGGTGATGGAACAGCCGGACGGCATCCAGGTGGTGCCCGTGTTCACCTCGGAACTGGAGATGTCGGGACTGCTCCCGTTCGTCTCCCGCTACCGTCTGGTGCCGCTCGGCGCCCTGGCCGCGCAGTGGCCGGCCGACGAGCTGTCCCTCACCATCGACGGCAGCTCCGACCACCGCCTCACGCTGACGTCCGAGGGGGTCCGCACCCTGCTGGCCCGCCCCTAGACGGGTCTTTCCGAACACGTTCAGCGGTCGCAGGCGGTCAGTGAGCGGTCACTTCACGCTGCCGTGGTCGTCGCGCGGTGGCGGGCGCCGCCAGCCCTTCTCGAACACCGCCGTGACCTCGGCGATCCGTACCTCGTCGCGCCGGTAGTAAGGGCGTCCGGCGATGTGACCGGTACGCAGCAGGCCGACGGCCGTGAGCAGCCGGAGGTGGGTGAGGGCCACGGGGTGGGGCATGCCGAACCGGGCGGCGACGGCTTCCGCGGTGACGCCGTGTGCGGCGTGGCCGGGTTCTCCCAGCCACGTCAGGATGTGCAGTCGGGTCCCGTCGGCGGGAGTCCTCAGCATGCCGTCCACCTCCGCCCCGGCGTCCTCTCCGGGCACGTCCACTGTCCCGTGACCGGAGCCCCCGTGTCATGCGCTCCGGCACCTTGTCCGAGAGTCGGCCCACCCTGGCCACAAGGTGGTCGAACAGCGATCGCACCGAGGGAACGGGCCCGTCCGCACAGGTACCGTGCGTGCGGCCGGGGCTCGCCGCGGCTCAGGAACTCATGAACTCACCGGTGGCGGAACCACGCCGTCGCGGGCAGCGCCCGGTCGTCGTAGCCGAACAGCGCCTGGTTCTCCCAGCCGTTGCCGGAGGCCGGGTCGGCCGGGTCCCAGCCGTTGCCGGTGCGGGCGGTCCAGGTCGCCTCCCAGTAGAAGACGCCGAGACCGCGTCCGTTCGGGACGACCTCGACGATGCTCGCCACGTCGTTCATCCACCGGGTCTGTCCCGCCGCGGCCACCGGGCTCGGTGTACGAGGCGCCGGTGTCGCCGTACTCGGACCAGCCGTCGGGGACGGCCGCGCCTGAACCGTCGGCCTCGAAGCCGCCGTTGGTGAGCGTGCTCGCCGCGGTCGCGGTCCGGGCGGGGAGTGCGGTGAGGGAGAGTCCCGCGGCGAGCGGCAGCAGGGGAACCGGCACGCCCGCTCACTGATCACCGGCCGGTCGGACTCGGTGGGCTTCCTGCTGACGGAGCCGCAGGAGCGGTTCTTCGAAGACCCCAACTTCAACGTCCTGCTGCGGGGGTGTACGCAGGCACTGGCCGCGCACGACATTCCGCTGCTGTTGATGATCGCCGGGACGCGGGACGAACGGCGGCGCATCGTGCGGTACATCACCGCGGGTCACGTCGACGGGGTGCTGCTGGTCTCCGGTCACTCGGGCGATCCGGTGGCCGAGGAGCTGCGGGCGGCGGGCGTGCCGCTGGTCGCGTGCGGCAAGCCGATCGGGTTGGGCTCCAAGGTGAGTCACGTGGCCGCGGACGGACGGGACGGTGCCCGTGACATGGTGCGTCATCTGCTGGCCCTGGGCGGCGCAGGGTGGGCGTGGTGACGGGACCGCTCGACACCCCGGGCGGGGCGGAGCGCCTCGCCGGGTACCAGGAGGTGCTCGCCGAGGCCGGCCTCGAGGCCGACGAGCGGCTCGTCGTCTCCGGTGACTACAGCAGGGCCAGCGGTGAGGCGGGCGCGGAGCGGCTGCTGGCCCGCGCGCCGGACATGGACGCCGTGTTCGTCGCCTCCGACCTGATGGCACAGGGGGTGCTGACGGCGCTGCACCGCGCGGGACGCCGGGTACCGGAGGGCGTGGCGGTCGGCGGCTTCGACGACTCCCCGGCCGCCGTCGCCGCCAGCCCCGGCCTCACCACGATCCGTCAGCCCTGGGACCGCATCAGCGCCGAGATGGTGCGGGTCCTGCTCGCCCAGATCGGCGGCGAGGACCCGGCCACGGTGATCCTCCCGACGGAACTGGTGAAGCGCGAGTCGACGTAGCAGCCGGCCCCGGCTGCCGGCGGGAGCGCACCCGGTCGTTGAAAAACCAACGAGTGCTACCGTTCACCTATGGCAGCTGAGGCGGTGGACTCGCGGCTCGAGGAGCGGTGGCGGGAGATCCTGTCGGTACACGCACGCACCCTCGGCGAGATCGACCGCGCGCTGCATCCGTACGGTCTGGGGGCCTCCGACTTCGAGGTGCTCGACATCCTGGCGACCTCCCCGCCCGCCGAGGGCGAGCAGTGCAGGGTGCAGAACCTGGCCGGGCGGATCCACCTCAGCCAGAGCGCGCTGTCCCGTCTCATCGCCCGGCTGGAGAAGGACGGCCTGGTCGCCCGGAGCGTCTGCGCGGAGGACCGGCGGGGCGTGTATGTGACGCTCACTCGAAAGGGCCGCGACCTGCACGCCGAGGTGCTGCCGCTGCAGCGCGCGGCCCTCACCCGCGCGCTGGGCGGATAGCCCTCTCGCACCCCGGGCGTTACGGTGGCCTTCGGCCGCGAGCACGTCTCGTGGCGCGGCGGTGGGGCCCGCGGTACCCGAACCGCGGCACGCCGCCAACGGTCCCTGCTTGTGGAGGCGCGCGCCCGCACGTCCGGGCCGCTCGACGAGTAGGAGACGTATGCCTGTGACAGCCCCGCCCACCGAGGTTCTCCGCGGACACCGCCCCGCCCGTCGTGCCACCGCTCCCGCCGTCGCCGTGGTCGCCCTCGGCGGGGGAGCGGGCGCCACCGCCCGGTACGCGGCCTCCCTGTGGTGGCCGACACCGGCGGACGGGTTCCCCTGGACGACCCTGGGGGTCAACATCACCGGCTGCGCCGTGATCGGCGTGTTCATGGTGATCATCACCGAGGTCCGTACCGCCCACCCCCTGGTCCGCCCGTTCTTCGGCACCGGTGTCCTCGGCGGTTTCACCACCTTCTCGACCTACGCCGTCGACGGCCGGAACCTGTTCGACGGCGGCAGCCACGGCCTCGCCCTCACCTACCTCGCCGTCACCCCGCTCGCGGCGCTCGGCGCCGTGTGGGCGGCCGCGTCCGCGACCCGTCGTGTTCTGAACAGGAGGCAGCCATGACAGGGCTGACCGGCAGCGCGCTGCGCCTGACCGTGTTCATCGGCGAGAACGACACCTGGCACCACCGGCCGCTCTACTCGGAGATCGTCCACCGGGCCCACGCGGCGGGACTGGCGGGCGCCAGCGTCTTCCGCGGCATCGAGGGGTTCGGCGCCTCCTCGCTCGTCCACACCTCCCGGCTGCTGTCCCTGAGCGAGGACCTGCCGGTGGCGGTCGTCGTCGTCGACACCGAGGAGCGGGTACGGGCCTTCCTGCCCGAGCTCGACGCGCTCGTCACCGAGGGCCTGGTGACCCTCGACGCCTGCGAGGCGGTCCGGTACCCGGGCGACGAAAGACCTTCCGACCCTTCAGGCCATCCCGGGACGAAGGACGAAAGGCCGTGAACTGGCTGCTGGTCGTCCTCGGCGCCGTCATCGGGGCGCCCCTGCGCTACCTCACCGACCGCGCGGTGCAGTCCCGGTACGACTCGGTGTTCCCCTGGGGGACCTTCACGGTGAACGTGGCCGGCTGCCTGACGCTCGGCCTGCTCACCGGCGCGGCGGCGGCGGGCGCCGCGAGTTCGCACCTCCAGCTGCTGCTCGGAACAGGTCTGTGCGGCGCCCTGACCACGTACTCCACCCTTTCCTACGAGACCCTCCGCCTCGCCGAGGCAGGGGCCGCCCGCCATGCCGCCGCGAACGTCGTGGCGAGCGTCGCGGCCGGCCTGGGCGCGGCGTTCGCCGGCGCGGCCCTGGCCGACGCGCTGTGGGCGTGACGGACGTCCCGGCCGCTTCCCGGCCGCCGCGTGCGATTCGCCGCCCGTCAGCGGGCCTCGCGCAGTGGTTCGCCCACGTTCCTGAGGTGGCGCAGCGCCGTGCCGTACGAGGCGAACAGCCCTGTCCGGCAGTACGGGATGCCCAGCTCCGCGCAGTACTGCTCGGTGATGACCCGGGCCCGGCCGAGGGCGGGCGTGGGCATGCTGGGGAAGAGGTGGTGCTCGATCTGGTGGTTCAGCCCGCCCATGAGGACGTCGACGAACACGCCGCCCCTGACATTGCGGGAGGTGAGGACCTGACGGCGCAGGAAGTCCAGGCGCGTCCCCTCCTCGATCATCGGCATGCCCTTGTGGTTGGGGGCGAACACCGAGCCGAGGTAGATCCCGAACAGACCCTGGTGGACGGCGAGGAAAGCGAGCGCCTTGCCGGGGGAGAGCACCGCGAACAGGCCGCCGAAGTACACGGCGAAGTGGGCGACGAGCAGTGTCCCCTCCAGCACCGGCCGCTTCACCGACGGGCTGCGCAGCGCCTTGAAGCTGCTGAAACTCAGGTTGAGGCCCTCCAGTGTCAGCATCGGAAGGAACAGCGCGGCCTGGTGCTTTCCGACGAACCGCGCGATGCCCTGGGCCCGGCTCGCCTGGCGTCGTGACCAGACCAGGAGGTCGGGGGCGACATCCGGGTCCTTCTGCTCGTGGTTGGGATTCGCGTGGTGACGGGTGTGCTTGTTCATCCACCAGCCGTAGCTCATGCCCAGCAGTACGTCGGCCACCAGCAGACCACCGGCTTCGCTGGGGCGCCGACGGGAGAACACCTGGCGGTGCGCCAGGTCGTGCGCGGCGAGTGCGAGCTGCCCGAAGACCACGGACAGGGCCGCCGCGACGAGCAGTTGGCTCCAGCTGTCGCCCAGGACGAGGCAGGCGGTCACCCCTCCCGCGAGGGCGAGGGCCAGGGCCCCGAAGCGCAGGGTGTAGTACAGCGGGCGGCGCCTGAGCAGCCCCTCGGCGGTGATGCGCCGCGACAGTTCGGCGAAGTCGCTCCCCCTCTCGCGGTCATGTTCGGGCGGGGTGTCGGTGAGCACCGTTGGATTGGCCATGCACTTGAGTATGTGAACGGCTTTCCGGCCGCAGAATGATGTTGACCCCCAGAACGAGAGGGTGGGTAGCCCCACCGCGAACACCGGGCCGGCCCCCGCTTGACAGCTCCCGCGTTCGCCCGCACGATCACTTCCGTGAACCTGTCAGACAGCCAGACAGGTGGTGCAGGGCCGCGGCGCGTGAGCGCGATGGAAGCGGTTCTCTCCCACCTCCGCGACGCCATCGAGCGGGGCGCGTACGCGATCGGCGACAAACTCCCCTCCGAGGCGGAGCTGTGTCGCACCCTCGGGGTCTCCCGGCCGGTGCTGCGCGAGGCCCTGCGGGCCCTGCAGACCATGGGTCTGACCGTGTCCAGGACCGGCAAGGGCACCTTCGTCGTGGCCGACGCGGTGGGAGAGCCCACGTTCGGCGACTACGCGGCCGGTGACCTGCTGGAAGTGCGCCGCCACGTCGAGCTCCCGGTCGCCCGGTACGCGGCCCGGCGGCGCACCCCCGAGAACCTCGACCTGCTGAACCACCTGCTGGACCGGATGGACCGGGAGACCGACACCACCGCGTGGGTCGCCATGGACACCCTCTTCCACCTCGCCGTGGCCGAGGCCACCCAGAATCCCGTGTTCCGCCGGGTCATCGAGGAGATCCGGGACGCGCTGGCCCGCCAGTCCGCCTTCCTGAACCAGCTGGGGGACCGGCGTGAGCAGTCCAACCACGAGCACCGGGCGATCGTGGAGGCACTGACCGACGGCTCCGAGGACGACGCCCTCGCGGCGATGTCCCACCATCTCGACCGCGTCGAGACGACTCTCGCCGCCATCGTCCGCCCGCCGGGCGCGCACGCTCCCACGGACACCACCAGGGAAGACCGATCCTGATGAACATCCCTCCCCCCGCGGCCGCGCCCCCGGTCCGCGAACCCCTCCACGCCCCCGTCGCCCACCTCGTCCGCGGCGGGGTCGTCGAGGGCGTCCACTACGGTTCCGTCGTCGTCCTCGGCGCCGACGGCGAGGTCCGGCTCCGGCTCGGCGACATCGAGGCCGCCTGCTACCCGCGTTCCGCGCTCAAGCCCGTACAGACCGTCGCCATGGTGCGCGCCGGGCTGCCGCTCGACGGCGAACTGCTCTCCCTCGCCGCGGCCAGCCACTCCGGCGAGGAACGCCACCTCGCCGGTGTCCGGCGCGTTCTCGCGGGCGCCGGACTCACCGAGGACCACCTGCGCAACGTCCCGGACCTGCCGCTCGGCCCGACCGTGCGGGACACCTGGGTGCGCGACGGCCGCCCGCCCTCCCGGCTCGCCCAGAACTGCTCCGGCAAGCACGCCGCCATGCTGCTCACCGCGAAACTCAACGGCTGGTCACTCGACGACTACCTCGACCCCGCCCATCCCCTCCAGCGGGCGATCGCCGCGAGCGTCGAGGACCTCACCGGGCAGCGCGTCGCCCGGGTGACCGTCGACGGCTGTGGCGCGCCCCTGTTCGCCGTCTCCCTGCACGGACTCGCGCGTGCCGCCGCCCGCGTCGTCACCGCCGCGCCCGGCACCCCCGAGGCCCGGGTCGCCGACGCGATGCGGGAACACCCCGAGATGGCCTCCGGCTCCGGCCGGGACGTCGCCGCCCTGATGCGGGCCGTTCCCGGGCTGCTCGCCAAGGACGGCTACGAGGGCGTCCAGATCGCCGCCCTGCCCGACGGCCGTGCCGTGGCCGTGAAGATCTCCGACGGCGCCGGCCGGGCGCGTGTCCCGGTGACCGCCGCCGCCCTCGCCCGGGCCGGTGTCGAGCAGGCCCTGCTCACCGGATTTGCGGGCGAACCGCTGCTCGGCGGCGGCCGTCCGGTCGGCGATGTCCGCCCCGCAACCGAGCTCGCCCCGCTCGACCGGTCCGGTGCGCGGTGAGAGGTCCTCGCGGGCGGGGGGTCACCCCTGTACGGCCGGACCCCACCTGAGCCGCAGGAACAGTGCCACGCCCGCCGTGCCCAGCAGCACGACGCACGTGACCGTCCACGCCACCGGCCGCTCCGGCTCGGCGTCCCGTGCCTCGGGGGCCGAAGCCGGGGTCGGACCGGCCATGGGCCGGCCCCGGGGCCCCGGCAGCGACGTGGCCCGCAGGGCGTCCAGCGACCCCACCGGATCGACCCGGCCGGACGCCTCGAACCCCCAGTCCAGCAGCGCGCGTGCCTCCTCGTACACGGTGTGCCCGCCGCCCGACCGGGGGTTGAGGACCGTGACCACGAGGGTGTGCCCGTCCCTGCGGGCGGCCGTCACGAGCGTGCTGCCGGCATTGCTGGTGTAACCGTTCTTGATCCCGACGAGGCCGGGGTAGCGGTCCACACCGTCGGCGCCGGTGAGCAGCCGGTTGGTGTTGAGGATTCCGTACGATCCGCCGTCCCGGCCGGGGAACAGCGCTTCCGCGCGGGAGCAGTACCGTGCGAAGTCGGGGCTGTGCAGTCCGGCCCGGCCGAAGACCGCCAGGTCGAACGCCGAGGACACCTGGCCGGGAGCGTCGTAGCCGTCGGGCGACTTCACCCAGGTGTCGTGGGCGCCCAGGGCGCGGGCCTTTTCCTGCATCTGTTCGGCGGTGGTCCGCCAGCCGCCGTTGAGCGAGGCCAGGACGTGCACGGCGTCGTTGCCGGATCTGAGGAAGACCCCGTTCCACAGGTCGGAGATCCGGTAGGTGCGGTCCTCGGCGACCCCGACGAGGCTGCTGCCGGGGCCGATGTCCGCGAGTTCCTCCTCGCTGACGGTGTGCCGGAGGCCGTCCGGCAGGACGGGCAGCACGGTGAGGGCGAACAGGGTCTTCAGCGTGCTGGCGGGCGGCAGCCTGCGGTGCGCGTCGTGCGCCGCGAGCACCTCACCGGAGTCGGCGTCGGCCACCAGCCAGGATCGGGCGGACAGCTCCGGGACCTCGGGTGCTCCGGCGCGGGGGCGGACCTGTGTGCCGGAGCGGTACAGCAGCGAGTCCGGCGCGGCGCGTGATTTGGAGCCGGCCGGCGGCGCGGGGTTCGGACGCGTACCGGCGGTCGCCGCGGCGGGCGCGAGCGCCAGCAGGCCCGCCGTGCAGAGGGCACAGGTGAACACGGCAGCCCGTGAAGCGAATCCGATAGTCACACCGCAAACGTAGGAATGGAACGATGGAGTGCCGTGGTGACCGGGCCGGAGGCCCTTCGCGAGCACCCGGATGCCGCACGCCGTTACGCCGGTCAGCCACCGGGCAGGGTCGGCCGGACGCGCCGGAGGAAGGTCGCGTTGTCGGGGGTCTCCCGCATCCGCTCCAGCAGGGTTTCCAGGCAGGCCGCCTGCCCGTCCCGGGGCCGCAGGACCCGCCGCAGGCCGCGTGCGGCTGTCAACTCCGCGGGGGTGAGCAGCAGTTCCTCACGACGGGTACCGGACGGGACGATGTCGACGGCCGGGAACAGCCGGCGGGAGGCCGCTTCGCGGCTCAGCCGGAGCTCCATGTTGCCGGTGCTCTTGAGTTCCTCGAAGTAGAACTCGTCGGCGCGGGAGCCGGTCTCCACCAGGGCCGAGGCGAGGACCGTGAGCGAGCCGCCCTCCTCCGCCTTGCGGGCGGCACCGAAGAACCGCTTCGGCCCGATCAGCGCGGACGTGTCGACACCGCCGCTCATGGTGCGGCCACCGGAGGGGGCGGCGTTGTTGTACGCCCGGCAGAGCCGGGTCAGCGAGTCGAGCAGGATGACGACGTCCTCGCCCGCCTCGACCAGCCGCTTGGCCCGCTCGATCACCAACTCGGCAAGAGCGATGTGCTGTTTGGCGGGCCGGTCGAAGGTCGAGGCGTACACCTCGCCACGCACCGAGCGCCGCATGTCGGTGACCTCCTCGGGACGCTCGTCGAGCAGCACGACCATCAGTCGGCACTCGGGGTGGTTGCCCGCCACGGCCGCCGCGAGCTGCTGGATCAGAACGGTCTTGCCGGTCTTCGGCGGGGCCACGAGCAGACCGCGCTGCCCCTTGCCGACGGGCGCGAGCAGATCGACGAGGCGCCCGGCCGGACCGGAAGCGGGGTGCTCCAGGCGCAGCCGCTCCCGTGGGTGAAGCGCCGTCAGGTCCCCGAAGTGCGGCCGGTGGCGCAGCGCGTCGGGCGTACGGCCGTTGACCCGGGCGACCTCGGTGAGGCCGTGCCGGTCGTCGCGCAGCCCCTCGACGTGATCGCCCTTGCGCAGGCCGTGCCGGCGGACCAGCGCGAGGGAGACGGCGAGGTCGGACGGGGAGGGCAGGCAGGTGCCGGCCCGCAGCTGCGCCTTCCCGGCCGCATCGATGTCGAGGACACCGCTGACGGCCCGGGGCTGCTGGTGGACGGAGGAGCGGGGGAGCGCGGTGGTGGTCACGGAGGTCGGACCTTTCGTGGACGACGGGGGGAAGAACATGCGGCGGAACGGACATGCGAAGGGAAGAAGGGAAGGGGGGAACCGTGCCGGAGGGTGCGTCTGCGCCCCTGGGCTGCGGGAAACAGCACCTCGGCCGTGGCGATGGAGCCCTGCTCACGAGGTGGTGTGGAAAGCCGGACGGCCGGTCGGAAACGACGGGCGGATCGGCGAACCGATGAACCGGTGAAGAGCGAGAGAAGAACGCAAGAAGAGCGAAAGAAGAAAGAGGAGAAACGGCACCGACGCCTGCGACATGCACGGAGGCGCTGAACGAGTGCTGTGGCCAAGGTACCACGGGGCGCGCGAGCGCGGTCGAGGGCGACGGTGTACGAGCCGGAGAGCCGGAGAAGGGCCCGCCGAGGTGGTCGGCGGGCCCTGAACCGGTCGGGCGATCGAGCGGTGCTCCGCCGTGCCGAGTGTGTTCAGGCCGAGCGGTCCCGCTCCTCACGCGCGATTTTCTCGAACTGCGCGCCCATGGCGGCCGCGAGTGCCTGCGCGCCGGACAAAGGACGCACCATCACGGTGAACTCGTCGATACGGCCTGCGTCGTCGACATGGATGAAGTCGCAGCCCTCGATCTCGCGGTCACCCACCCGCGCGGAGAAGACCAGCGCGTGGTCGCGGCCGTTCACGTCGTTGATCTCCCGGAGGTACCGGAAGTCCTCGAAGACCTCCGCCACCGCGCGCAGGATCGCCGCCGTGATCGGCTTGCCGGTGTAGGGCTTGAAGACGACCGGGCTGGTGAAGACGACGTCCTCGGCCAGCAGCGCTTCGGCGGCGTCCATGTCGTGCGCCTCGACGGCCTCGCGGAATGCCCGCATCACAGCTCCTCACATCAACGGTTCGCACAGGAGTGCACGAGGCTAGCCTCTCGGGCGATGCCTGGGGCTAGGCTGATCCGATGTTCAGCCCCGAAGGTCCGCGGCTGCGGGAACTCGCCGTCCAGGCGCTGTCGTCCGTGGAGCGCGGCTACGATCTCCTCGCGCCGAAGTTCGACCACACCCCTTTCCGTACGCCCGACTCGGTGCTCGACGCCACCGCCGGGACGCTGCGGAGGCTGGGGCCGTTCGACACCGGGCTCGATCTGTGTTGTGGCACCGGTGCGGGCATGGACGTACTGGCGCGGGTGTGCCGTCGAAGCGTCACCGGCGTCGACTTCAGCGCGGGCATGCTCGCCGTCGCACGCGAGCGGACCCGGCCCGGGGGGCCGCCGGCCGGTCATGTGCGGGCGGACGCGCGGGCGCTGCCGTTCGGGCCCGCCTTCGATCTGGTGGTGAGCTTCGGGGCGTTCGGCCACTTCCTGCCGCGCGAGCTGCCGGAGCTGTTCGCCCAGGTCCACCGCGTGCTGCGGCCGGGAGGGCGGTTCGCCTTCCCGGTGGTCGCTCCGCCCCGGCCGGGCTCGCTCGCGTACTGGATGCTGCTGGGCTTCGACGCGGTGATGCGGGTGCGCAACGCGGTGTGGCGCCCGCCGTTCGTCATGTACTACCGCGCCCTCCGTTTCGGCGACCTCCGGCGCGAGCTGGACCGGGCCGGATTCCGGGTCGAACTCCACCCGCTGCCCGATTTCGGGCAGCGGTCGGACGGCAGCCCCCGGGCCCGCCTGGTCGTCGCCCGGCGGCCCGAGGAGTAGCCGCAGCACACCTCCTCGGCGCTTCAGCCGGACTTCTGCGTGTGCCCTGGTCGCAACGGCCTGGTGGTGGTGGGGGCGCAGCGGAGCGGCACGGCGGCCCGGGTCGGCGCGGGCACGCCCTGGTCGACCTTGTCGAAGAGAAACGCTACGCCGACCGGGCAGCGGCCGAATCGGTGAACCTGAAACCACGTCACCCCGCCATGACCAGCTATTCAGCCGCCCCCGCGCGGCGGGAGAAGATCAGATCGTCATCGACGGCAATTCGGGATGTACCGGATGTTTCGGGTGTTGTACCCCATGCTGGGTCGTGCTGCGTCCAACCCCACTCGAGGCCCTTTCGGGCAGGGGTGGGTGCGTGTGCGACCGACCGGAGGGCCATGTTCAGCCAGGAACACAACCGTCAGACTTCTTCTCGACCCCGCCGCGCCGTACTCGGTGCCGGGATCGCCGCCGTGGGATCCGGCCTGCTCGCCGCCTGCTCGGACGGCGCACCGGACCGCAACCGCATCGATGGTGCTCCGGGCGCCGAGCCCGCGCGTTCCGCCCCTCGGCGGGACGGCACGCAGGCACCGCCCGCAGAGACTCCGAGCTCCGAACGGTCGGCACGGGGGCTGACCCTCACGGCCACTCCCAGCACGGTCGACCTGGGGGGCGGGCAGACCGTCAAAACGTGGACCTACAGTGACGAGCTGCCAGGCCGCGAGGTCCGTGTCACCGCAGGGGAAACGCTCAAACTGACCCTGAACAACCATCTGCCGGAAGCCACCACGGTCCACTGGCACGGCATCGCCGTGCCCAACGACATGGACGGCGTGCCGTACGTGACGCAGCGGCCGATCACCACGGGTAAATCGTTCACGTACCAGTTCCAGGTTCCGGACCCCGGCACATACTGGTTCCACCCGCACCTGGGCGTGCAGATCGACAGAGGTCTCTATGCGCCGCTGATCGTGGAAGACCCCCGTGAGCCCCTCTCCTACGACCGGGAGTGGGTCATCGTGCTCGACGACTGGCTCGACGGGGTGGACGGCTCGACCCCGGAGGACGTGTTCGCGCAGCTCCGCAAGGGCAAACCCGCAATGGGGCACGGCCCGGGGCACGGCGAGCGAGAGCGTGACGACCCGCCTTCCCGCCCCCGGGGAGGGATCGACGTCGGGCACGGGCCGCCCCTGGCCTATGCGCCGGGTCACGGGGACGACGACCCTTCGGAGCCACCGCACGGCGGTAAGGGCACCTACCGGGTGATGAAGAGAGCCGTCAGCAGACTGCTCGGCGGTCACGCGGGCAACGTCGACTATCCGTACTACCTGATCAACGGGCGGACTTCGGTCGACCCCACGCAGTTCAAGGCCAAGCCCGGCGAACGCGTCCGGCTGCGCATCATCAACGCGGGCGCTGAGACGGCGTTCCGGGTGGCGCTCGGGGGCCACCAGCTCACCGTCACCCACAGCGACGGCTTTCCCGTACAGCACCACAAGGTCGACTCGCTGCTCCTGGGCATGGCCGAGCGGTACGACGTGCTCATCACCGTGAAGAGCGGGGTCTTCCCGTTCACCGCGCTCGCCGAGGGGAAAGGCGGGTCGGCGATGGCCGTCCTGCGCGCGGGCAGCGGCGCCACGCCGAAGCCGTCCGCGCGTCCGGCGGAGCTGAACCGGAACGTGCTGGTTTCGGCCGGGCGGCTGCAGCCGCACGAGTCCGTGGCCCTGGACCGGCGCGAACCCGACCGTCAGATCAAACTCATCCTGACCGGCGGTATGGAGAAATTCGACTGGGGCATCGACCACCGGCCCTATTCGCCGGACCGCATTCACAAGATCGAACGTGGTGAGCGGGTGCGGTTGATCGTCTTCAACGGCACGGACATGTGGCATCCCGTCCATCTGCACGGCCACACCTACGGCCTGGTCGACTCCGGCTCCCCCGGCGCCCGCAAGGACACGTCCGTGGTGCTGCCGCACCACAAGCTGGTAGCCGATTTCGACGCGGAGAATCCAGGGCTGTGGATGCTGCATTGTCACAACATCTACCACTCGGAGTCCGGGATGATGACGACGCTCGGCTACCGGTAGCCACGCGGCCGCCCCTCGGGGAAAGCCGCGTCACCGGGCGGAGCCCGTGGCAGAACCCGCCAACGGCGGAAGGACCGGCTCGGAGGAGGAATCCCTCCTCCGAGCCGGCCCTTCCGCCGTTTTGGGTGTCGTGCCGCACGCATGCCGTCACGTCCGCTCGGCGCGAGGTTCCCGCTGGGCGGGAGAGGCCGGCTAACCGGTCAGCACGCGCCGGCCGGTTCGGAGGTCTGGCAGACGTTGTTGACGAACTTGTTGTCCTTCCCCTTCTCGTCGCGGGTGACCAGGTCAGCCGGGCCGTTGTCCAGGACGAGGTTGTCGCGGACGGTGTTCTGCTCGTTGGAGACGCCGTCCATGCTGCCGAACACGACGATCCCGCCGGAGTACGGGGAGTCACCCACGTTGTCGTGGACCGCGTTCTGCGTCACCAGCACCTTCTCCGTACCGACGAGGACGATGCCGACCCCCTGGAGGTGGGGCAGGCGCGCGGAGGCGGGGCAGTGCTCGTTGTTCTCGTAGACCGCGTTGCGACGGACGGTCAGGTCGCCCACCGTGCGCGGAAGCACGACGAAGACGCCCGCGCAGTTCCCGGTGACGACGTTGTGTTCGACGGTGAGGTTCCTGAGCCGACGGGTGGTCATGCCGATCCGGTTGCCCGTCAGACGGTTGCCGCTGATCACCGTGCCACGGGAGTCGAGGGTCTTGCTCTCCGCGTCAGCCTCGAACACGTTGGCGGTGTAGAGCCCGGCGTCGCCGTTGCCGCTCGCGGTGTTGTAGCGGAACGAGGCGCGGGTGGAACGATCCTGCGCGATGCCCCACTGGCCGTTGTCCCGGGCGGTCACCCGGCGGACCTCCAGCTGGTCGGTGCGCGTGGCCGTGACACCGTTCCTCTTGAACCCTTCGACGGTCAGCGACTGGATCCGCGCCCCGGTGACGGGCTGTTCGTCCGTGCCGGTGACACAGATGCCGTCCCCCGCCTCGGCGCACGCACTCCCTGCCTCCTCGTCCTTTCCGGGGACGATCACGGTCTGCTCGCCCGCGCCCCGGAGGGTCAGCGGCTTGGTGAGCGTGACGCTTCCGCGGTAGGTGCCCCGCGTCAGGACGATGGTGGCTCCGGGGGCGGCCGCGTCGACGGCCTCCTGGATGGACTGGTCCGGACGGACCACTTGCTCGGACCCGCTGCGGGCGGAGGCGGCCGGCGCGAGGGCGCCCATGCCGACGACAAGGGGCGCGATGGCGCAACTAAGGCACGTGACTTGGTATTTCCTCATGATCCCGACGTTATGGGCGCCCCCGCAGTGCCGCCACTCTTGGCGACCATATGGATACGGAAAGGATCCGATCGGGCCTGTCCCCGGTTCCGTGACCGACTGTCCGGCCGGAACGGGGCACGGCGGGGACAGGGGCAGGGGCAGGGGTCATGATCGAATGCGGTTCGAACCTGGTGCTCCGGCGGTGTTTCGCCGTCCGACCAGGCCGGACGGCGAAACACCGCCGGAGCCGGCCTCGCGCTTTCGCGAGGTCAGACGTACGAGCGCATCCAGCGGAGCTTGGCCGCCTCCTGGAAGGGGCCGCCGCCCTCGTGGTCGTTGAAGTCGTACACCTCGATGGACTTGTCGTCGTGCCTCCAGGCGTTGAAGGCGGCGAAGACCGTCGAGGGCGGGCAGGTCTGATCCTCGAGGGCCGCCGAGAACAGCGCCGGGGCACGGCCGCGGGCGGCGAAGTGCACGCCGTCGAAGTAGGACAGGGTGCGCAGGGCGTCCTCGGTGCGGCCCCGGTGCGTCCTGAGGAAGAGACCGATCTCCCGGTACGGGTGCCGGTCGGTGAGCGTCGCGGCACGCGGGAAGTCGCACAGGAACGGCACGTCCGGGGCGACGGCCGCCAGGTCCGGGACCAGGCCGCCCACCGCGAGGGCGACCCCGCCGCCCTGACTCGCGCCGACGACCGCGGTGCGGGCCGCATCGGCCAGCGGGTGTGCGCGGGCCGCCTCCACCGCGCGCACCGCGTCCGTGAACACCCGGCGGTAGTAGTAGTTCTCGGGCGCGTCGATGCCCCGCGTCATGAACCCGGGGTACGCCGGCGCGCCGCCCACCGGGTCCGCCGTACCACCACCGGCGCCCCAGGCACTGCCCTGGCCGCGGGTGTCCATCACGAAGTGCGCCCGGCCCGTGGACGCCCACAGCAGATGCTCGTGGGGCAGACCGCGGCCCCCGCCGTAGCCGATGAACTGCACGACCAGCGGCAGCGGTTCCTCGGCCCCGGCGGGCAGCGTCAGCCAGCCCTTGACCGGGTGGCCCCCGAAACCGGCGAACGTCACATCGAGGACCCGCACCGTGGACAGGCCCGTGTCGACCGGCTCGAAGCGGACGTCCAGGTCGTGCTCGCGTGCCTCCGCGAGCGTCTTGGACCAGAACGCGTCGAAGTCCTCCGGGGCCGTGGACGCGCTCCGGTACTCGCGCAGTTCGTCGAGCGGAAGGTCGAACAGGGCCATGAGGGACCGCCTTTGTACGGAGACAGTACGAAGCGATCACACCGTACGTGGGCCGCGGGGACAGCCGCCAGAGCGTCTGCGGGGCTCCGTCCGCGCCCGATGCGAGAACAGAGGCGCACAGGTGGAGGGCGCGGAAAGCGCTTGTGCCCGGTGGGGCCGCCGTCCTGCGGCGGTCCCGGCGCGGCACGGGTCAGCCGAAGCGCTCGATACGGATCCGGTCCACGGGCTGGCCGGCCGCGACAAGCAGCCTGGAGGCGTGCTCGGCAAAGGAGTTGGAACCGCACACATAGGCTTCCCACCCACCCTCGGGAGCGTCGGCCAGGAGCGGCGCCACATGTGCGGCCGTCATACGTCCCACGGCCACACCCTCCGGCGCGCTCCGGGTGAACACGGGCAGGGTCTCCGCGCCGAACTCACCCCGGTAGATCAGCTCCTCGGGGCTGCGCGCCGACACCAGCAGCCGCAGGGGCAGTGACAGGTCCCGGGCCCTGTGGTGCCGCACCATCGACATCAGCGGGACCACACCCGAGCCGGCTCCCAGCAGCAGCGCGGGCCGGTCGCCCGGCCAGGCGAAGAAGCCGCTCAGCGGGCCGCGCACCTCGACCCGGTCACCGGGCCGGGCCACCGAGTGGAACCAGCCCGAGACCTCGCCGCCCGCCACATGGTCCAGGGTCAGCTCGACGTGCCCGGAGTCGTCCGGTGCGGACGCGATCGAGTAGTGGCGCTGAGCCACATAGCCGTCCTCGGCGGTCAGCCGCAGCAGCAGGTGCTGACCCGGCACATGTCCCGGCCAGCCGGGCACGGCGAAGCGGAAAGTCGCGGCGCGCGGGGTCTCGCGGCGGATCCCGGTCAGTGTCGCCGTCCGCCACACCGAGGCCGTCTGCTGGCTCACGCCGATGCGTCCGGGCACGGCGAACCGTGTCGGCGGGGCGAACCGGGCGGGGGGAGCCGAACCCTCCGGCCCCCGCGGCAGTGTCACTCGCTCAGTCACCGGAGTACCGCTGCTCCTCCCAGGGATTGCCGCGCGCGTGGTAGCCGTTGCCCTCCCAGAAACCCGGCTCGTCGTGGTCGAGGATCCGCAGGCCCGCGATCCACTTGACGCTCTTCCAGAAGTACAGGTGCGGCACGATCAGCCGGGCCGGGCCGCCGTGCTCGGGCGGGATCGGCCGGCCGTCGTACTCCCGGACGATCCAGGCCCGCCCGCCGGTCAGGTCGGCGAGCGGCAGGTTCGCCGTGTAGCCGGTGTGCGAGTAGGCGACGGCATGGGTGGCGGACCCGTCGGGCCGGACCAGATCCATGAAGGCGTCCAGGGAGACACCGCCGAACCGCACCCCGAACTTCGACCAGCCCGTCACACAGTGGATCGCGCCCTCGTACGCCGAGGCCGGCAGGGTGTGCGCCTGCTCCCAGTCCCACGTACGGGGCTCGGCCACCAGCCCGTCGATCCGGAACGTCCAGTCGGCGGGCGCGAGGTCAGGGGTGACCTCGGCGGACAGCACGGGCCATTCGTCGCCCGCGTCGTACTGACCGGGCGGCAGACCGGGGTGGTCCACGCGGGGGCGGCCGGTGAAGCCGCGGGTGATGTTCACGTGATCGGCGATTCCGTTGCGAGTGGTGCTCAGATGTTTCTGGTGTTTCCGATGTTCTCCGGCTTCAACCGTACGGGGTGCCGGAGAGCGCCCGCACACCGATCTCGCCTGCCGGCCTCCGGCCTCCGGCCGTACCGCCGGGGCCCCGGCCGCCCCACCGGCTTCGGTCCCGCCGCACCGTGTGCACCGCGCCGTACGAAAGAACGCCGTACGACCGGCCGTGTCGTCGGGTAGTGTGGCGACCCGGCTGCGGACGGTCCCAGCCGTCGACGGCCCGGGGAGGTGAGACCCATTACCGCTGTGTCAGGTCGGGTGCTCTCACCTCGAAGCGACGCGGATCACCCGTAGTAGGTGACCGCGGGAGCGCCCTTCGGCTCCCGAAAGGCTCTTGTCGCCATGCCGTTCCCGTCTCCCTCGCCCCTCCCGCAGTCCTCTCCCCGGTTCTCTCCCGCCCGGCCGCAGTCCGCCGGGCCGCCGTCCGCCCCGCCTTCCGCGCCGGCCGACCGGGAATCCGTCGTCGCCGCGCTGCGCGCCGCCGGCTGTGTCTTCGCCGAGGACGAGGCCGAGCTGATCCTCGCCGCCGCGCACACCCCGGACGACGCGACCGCGATGGTCGCGCGCAGGGTTCGTGGGCTCCCGCTCGAACTCGTCGTCGGCTGGGCCGAGTTCAGGGGCCGACGGATCGCCGTGACCCCCCGTGTCTTCGTACCCCGGCGCCGTACCGAGTTCCTCGTGACGCAGGCGCTCGCCCAGGCACCCGACGCGGCCGTCGTCGTGGACCTGTGCTGCGGTTCGGGCGCCGTCGGCACGGCGCTGGCCGACGGGCTCGGCGCGGTCGAACTGCACGCCGCCGACATCGACCCGGTCGCCGTGCGCTGTGCCCGCCGCAATGTCGCGGACGCCGGCGGCCAGGTCCACGTCGGAGACCTGTTCGAGGCGTTGCCCGCAGTGTTGCGCGGCCGGATCGACATCCTCGCGGCCAACGTTCCGTATGTGCCCAGCGGCGAGATCGGTCTGCTCCCGCCGGAGGCCCGCGACCACGAGCCGCGCGTCGCACTCGACGGCGGCACGGACGGGCTCGACGTGCTGCGCCGGGTGGCCGCCGGGGCCCCCGACTGGCTGGCTCCCGGCGGGTGCCTCCTGGTCGAGACGAGCCGCCGGCAGGCACCCGCGGCCACCGCCGTCCTCACCGGTGCCGGACTGCGGGCCCGCCGGGCCGCGTCCGAGGAGGAGTACGCCCATGTCGTGATCGGCGTCAGACCGTAGGAGCGCCTGCGCGTCCCCTGCCGTCGGGAGTCGTCGCGCGGGCGATGAGCAGGGCCACGTCGTCGAAGTTGTCGGGCTCGTGCAGCGTGCGCAGCAGCAGGTCGCACATGTCCTCGAGGGAGCGGTCGGGGCCGTGCAGCAGCGTGAGCAGGCGGTCGAGACGCTGGTCCAGCGGGTGCCGGCGGGTCTCGACGAGACCGTCGGTGTAGAGCACCAGCCGGTCGCCCGGCTCGATCCCGACGACGGTCGTGGAGAACTTGACACCGCCCACGCCCAGCGGCACCCCGGTGGGCAGCTCCAGCAGTTCCGGGGTGTCGCCGACCCGTACCCGCACCGGCGGCAGATGTCCCGCGTTGGCGATCAGGCATTGGTGTTCACGGGGGTCGTGGACGGCGTAGACACAGGTGGCGATGGCATCCTCCAGACCGCCGACGATCCGGTCGAGGTGCTCCAGGAGCACCGCCGGATCGAGGCCGAGCGAGGCCAGCGTGTTCGTCGCCGTGCGCAGCCGGCCCATGGTGGCCGCCGCCGGGATGCCGCTGCCCATCACGTCTCCCACCACGAGGGCCGTCCTGCCGCCGTCCAGCGGGATCACGTCGAACCAGTCACCGCCCACCTCGCTGGTGCTGCCCGCGGGCTGGTAGCGGGAGGCGACCTCGAGCCCGCCCGTGACGGGCGGATGGCTGGGCAGCAGACTGCGCTGCAGGGTGAGCGCGGCGTCGCGGGCGCTCTGGTACCAGCGGGCGTTGTCGATCTGCACCGCCGCGCGGGCGGCCAGTTCCCGGGCCAGCAGCAGATCGTCCTCGTCGAACGGCCGCGGATTGCCGATGCGTTTGAGGTCGAGCGCGCCCAGCACCTCGCCGCGCGCGATGAGCGGCACGGCCAGATACGAGTGCACGCCCGCCCGGCCCAGCAGTTCGGTCGCCGGGGCGGAGCGGGCGATACGGGTGAGGTGTTCGTCCTTCACCTGCGGCAGCATCACGGGCAGGCCGGTGCGTACGCACTCGGTGACCAGGCGGTCCGGGCCGTACCGGGCCACCTGGCCCGGCGGATCGGCCGCCCGCAGGGCGTCGTCCGAGCCCACGCCCGCGCCCCGGACCGCCAGCGCCCGGATCATCGCCGGTTCGGTGGGGGCGATGGTGCTGCGGTGGCCCCGGACCACCGCGTCCAGCAGATCCACGGCCGCCACGTCGGCCAGTTCCGGCACGGCCACGTCGGCCAGCTCACTGGCCGTACGCTCCAGGTCCAGGGTGGTGCCGATCCGCACCGAGGCGTCGGCGACGACGGCCAGCCGGCGCCGGGCCGTCTCGGCCTCCACGGCTGCCCGGTACTGCTCGGTGATGTCCACCACGGACACGGCCACGCCCAGCACCGAGCCGAGCGCGTTCTCCAGCCGGTAGAGCGAGACCGACCAGGCGTGGTCCACCTCGGGATCGGCCGGAGTCCGGCCGATCATGGACTGGTCGACGACCGGTTTCCCGGTGTCCAGGACCCGGAGCGCCGCGGCCTCGACGGCGTCGGCGTCCAGCCGCGGCAGCACCTCGCGGACCGTGCGGCCCAGATGGTCGTCGGCCGGCACGCCGTTGATCTGTTCCAGTGCCGGGTTGACCGAGACGTACCGCAGACCGGTGTCCAGTACGGCCAGCCCGATCGGGGACTGGGCGACGATCCGGGTGGACAGCGCCACGTCCCGCTCCATCCGGCGCACGGTCGACTGGTCGACCGCGAGGCCGAGGGCGTAGACGGCGCCGCGGTCGTCCGTCAGCCGCATGTTGCGGAACTCCACCAGCCGGGTGCCGCCGTCCTTGCGCCGGATGGGGAAGGCCCCGGCCCAGCTCTGTCCGGTGCGCATGACGTCGGAGAACAGCTTGACCACCAGGTCCAGATACCGCTCGTCCACCATGATCCGCGCGGCGTACCGGCCCAGCGCCTCCTCGGCGCTGTAGCCGAACAGTTCCTCGGCCTGGGGGCTCCACAGCACGATCCGCCCCTCGGGGTCCAGCACCACCGAGGCCACACGCAGCACGTCGAGCAGCCCGCTGGGACGGACCGGCCCCGGTGCCGCCCCGCCGCCCTCGACCAGGGGTGACTCGGCTGAACTCATCGCACGCCCCGCCTTCGCCGATTCCCACGGCACACCGTCGCGGTGCCGTCATCCCTTGTTCTACCGTGCGTGGGGGCGATTTTCCGCCGCTCCGACCGTCTCCTGCCACCTTCTTCCTCTCATCCGGCGGGTGCCCCGCGATCCCCCGGGCACGCCGGTGGTGCGCGGGTAGTGCTCCCGCGCGTGCGGTGTTTCCCTGGGGAGGGGTGGGGAAGCCGGTGGGGGCGACGAGAGGAGCGATCACGATGGGCAGTGAACGAGCGCACCCGGAATCCGTCTCGGTCGAGATCAGCGGGTGCGACAAGCATGACGCGCGGATCGTCTTCGACACGCTGTGTGCGTGCTACACGTCCGACCGGTGCTCCGACGACGTACCGGAGAAGTTCCACGAGACCCGCCCGATGGTGTGGCTCGGCACGTTCGACGTCGCCGCCCCGCAGGAGGGCGGCGCCCGCCCGGCCCGGCTGTCGTCGCCGGTCGACGCCGACGTGTACGGCGGCTACTGGGCCGTCGACCGGTTCCGCACCACCCTGGACTCCCTGTTCACGGTGCACGATCTGAGCACGGTCTCGGGCGACCAGGAGGAGGAACTGCACATCCGCCTCGAAAGCCGGTGACCCGCCGGGGGCACGGCGGCGCGCACGGACACCCCGACGGTCCTCCGCGCCGCCGGCTCACCGCGCCCTCCGTCATGCTTGTGCAACTAGTTGCATAAGCAGGTGCGCGTCCTCTACAACAGAGGCACCACACCGCGCACGGAGGGCCCGATGAGCCGATACCCGCACCTGCTGACCCCCCTCGACCTGGGCTTCACGACCCTGCCCAACCGGGTCCTCATGGGCTCCATGCACATAGGCCTCGAGGAGGCCGAGGGCGGCTTCACGCGCATGGCCGAGTTCTACGCCGCCCGTGCCCGGGGCGGCGTGGGCCTCATCGTCACCGGCGGCATCGCACCCAACGACGAGGGGCGGGCCTTCGAGGGCGGCGCGAAGCTCACCACCGACGCGGAGGCCGAGCAGCACCGGACCGTCACCGAGGCCGTGCACCGTGAGGGTGGGCGGATCGCCCTGCAGATCCTGCACTTCGGCCGGTACGCCTACCACCAGGACCTGGTCGCCCCCAGCCCGCTCCAGGCGCCGATCAGCCCCTTCACCCCCCGCGAACTCACCGACGCCGAAGTCGAGCGCACCGTCGACGACTACGTCCGCACCGCCCGCCTCGCCCGGCAGGCCGGCTACGACGGCGTCGAGATCATGGGCTCCGAGGGGTATCTGATCAACGAGTTCATCGTCGAGCAGACCAACCGGCGCACGGACCGCTGGGGCGGCTCGTACGAGAACCGGACGCGCTTCCCCCTGGAGATCGTCCGCCGGGTGCGCGAGGCGGTCGGTGAGGACTTCATCGTCATCTACCGGCTCTCCATGCTGGACCTCGTCCCCGGCGGCTCGACCCTGGACGAGGTGATCGCACTGGCCCGCGCCGTCGAGGCGGCCGGCGCCACGATCATCAACACCGGCATCGGCTGGCACGAGGCCCGCATCCCCACCATCGCCACCTCGGTACCCCGCGGTGCGTACACCTGGGTGACGAAGCGGCTCATGGGTGAGGTCTCGGTCCCCCTCGTCACCACCAACCGCATCAACACCCCCGAACTCGCCGAGGAACTGCTCGCCGAGGGACACGCCGACATGGTGTCGATGGCCCGCCCGATGCTCGCCGACCCCGACTTCGTCGCCAAGGCCGCGGACGGCCGGTCCGAGGCGATCAACACCTGCATCGGCTGCAACCAGGCCTGCCTGGACCACACCTTCAGCGGGCAGATCACCTCCTGCCTGGTCAATCCGCGTGCCTGCCACGAGACCGAACTGGTGCTGTCCCCGACCAGGCACCGCAAGCGCGTCGCGGTCGTCGGCGCCGGCCCGGCCGGGCTCGCCTGCGCCGTCAGCGCCGCCGAACGCGGCCACGACGTCACCCTGTACGACGCCGCGAGCGAGATCGGTGGCCAGCTCAACGTCGCGCGGAAGGTCCCCGGCAAGCAGGAGTTCGACGAGACCCTGCGCTACTTCCGTACCCGGCTCGCCGAACTGGCCGTGGACGTACGCCTGGACACCCTGGTCACGGCCGACGACGTCGCCGGCCACGACGAGGTCGTCGTCGCCACCGGCGTCAGCCCGCGCGTGCCCGACCTCCCCGGCGTCGACCACCCGAGCGTGCTCGGCTACCTCGACGTGCTGCGCGACGGCGCCCCCGTCGGCGACCGGGTCGCGATCCTCGGCGCGGGCGGCATCGGTTTCGACGTCGCCGAGTTCCTCACCGACGGCGGCGACAAGGCGCACGAGCACCCCGAGACGTACTTCCGTCAGTGGGGCGTCGACATGGAGCACCGCACGCCCGGCGGTCTTACCGCACCCCAGCGGTCCGCCCCGCCGCGCACCGTCCACCTGCTCCAGCGCAAGACGTCCAAGGTCGGCGCGGGGCTCGGCAAGACCACCGGCTGGATCCACCGCACCGAACTCCGCCACCGCGGCGTCACCATGGTCCCCGGGGTGCGCTACGACCGTATCGACGACGCCGGTCTGCATGTCACCGTCGACGGCGAGAGCACCGTTCTGGAGGTGGACACGATCGTCCTGTGCACCGGCCAGGAGCCGCGCCGCGACCTGTACGAGGAACTGGTCGCCGCCGGGCACGCCGTCCACCTGATCGGCGGCGCCGACCTGGCCGCCGAACTGGACGCCAAACGCGCCATCAAGCAGGGCACGGAGCTGGCGGCGGCCCTGTAGAGCGGCGCGTTCCGTCCCTAGGATCGATCCCATGTCACTCCCGCACGCCATCCTCACCGCCCTGCTCGAGAAGCCGTCGTCCGGGCTGGAGCTGACCCGGCGCTTCGACAAGTCGATCGGCTACTTCTGGTCCGCGACGCATCAGCAGATCTACCGCGAGCTGGGGAAAATGGAGGCAGAGGGCCTGATCCGGGCGCTGTCCGCCGAACAGCCCGCCCGCGGGCAGAAGAAGTCCTACGAGGTCCTGCCGGCGGGCCGCGCCGAACTGGCCCGCTGGACCTCCGCCTCGCAGGACCCCAAACCGCTCCGCGACGCGCTGTTGCTGCGGCTGAGGGCGGCGGCAGTGGTCGGCACCGGAGGGCTCGAGGCAGATTTTCGACGCCATCTGGAGCTGCATGAAAGGCAGTTGGCTGAGTACAAGGACATCGAGCAGCGCGACTTCCCGCCCGGCAGGGACGACAGGGAGGACCGGCTCCGGCATCTGGTGCTGCGGGCCGGCATCGACCTGGAGACCTTCTGGACCCGGTGGCTCGAGCACGCGCTGACGGAGTTCGCGGAGTTGCCGGACACCGAGCGGGCGGGGCGGAACGAGCGGACCGGGCGGGCTGAGCCGACCGACTCGCCGGGCTCCGCCCCCACGGATCCGTCCGGCTCCGGGCGTGCGGAACCGGACGGATCGGGCTCCGGAGGAAAGTGACGCCGGCCGCCCGACCGGAGCGCGTCGGACGTGATGGCGGCCGACGCCGTCTCAGAGGCGGTTCGGCTTGCCGCGCCGCCGCAGGTACCAGACCGTGGCGACGAGACCGGTACCGACCAGCGCGCCGCCGGCCACCAGTGTCACCGTGCCGTAGTCGGTGGAGCCGCCGCCGATGCCGCCCATCACCCCGCGGGTCGGCGAAGGCGAGACGGAGGCCGCCGGGCTGGGAGCGGGATCGGCGGCGACGACGACGGACTGCGTGCCCGCGGTGGTCCCGTTCGAGCACATCACGATCACCGTGTGGGTCCCCGAGCCGACGTCCGACCAGGCGGCGGACTGTCCCGAGCTGGTACCGGACAGTGCCACCTGGCGGCCCTGGGAGAAGTTCGACTTGCTGCTGTCGAGCAGCGAGGCGGTGCCCCAGCTGCCGTTGAGCTGGGCGCACGCGGTGGTGGTGACGGAGACCGTCGAACCGGTGGTGCTCACGGAGATTCCGGGGCCCGAGGCGGCCGGGCCCGCCAGGGTCAGGGGCAGCGCGGCGGCGGCTGCCACGGTCAGACCGGAACGGAGCAGTGGCTTCGAATAGCGCATGTGAACTGCCTTCCGGCGGCACGGCTGGCGGTACATCCCTTGCGCCGCCGAGGATCGGGGAACGCCCGTGCTGCCACGGGCCCAGCCAATGCGCACCCGGCCCGCGGCGCATTCCGGCCGCCGCCGGGCAGGTGACGACTGTCGTCGCCCGGACGGGGACGGGCTCAGCGGTGCGGGCCCGTCGTCACCGTGCGCTCCGCCGAGAAACCGCCCCAGGTCCCGTCCGGCAGCTTGGCCCGGATCCGTACCCGATGGGTGACCCCCGCCTCCTCGCCCGCGTAGAAGTTGTACGTCGCCCGGTCGCGCGGCGCGTCCCCTCCGTAGACGAGTGAGGTGGCCGCGCGGCCGTCGAGCCGCACCTCGTACTCGGTGATCACCCCGTCCACGCGTGGCGGCACCCAGCTGAGCTCGATGTGGTACGCGCCTTCAAAGCGGTGACTCGTGGCGCGGAAGCCGGTGGGCGCCGTGGCGCGACCGTCGTCACGGCCCGGTGTGGTGAGGCGGACGGGGGCGCCGGCGGGGGAGAGATTGTCGGCGGCGTCCCGAGCCCGGACGGTGAAGGCGTAGCGGGTGCCCGGCCGCAGCCCCGTCACCACGGTGGCGGTCTGCCCCCCGCCGACGCTGTGGATCTTCGCCCCTCCCTGGTACACGTCGTAGGAGAGCACACCCCGGTCGTCCGTCGAGGCAGACCAGGACAACTGCACCGCCCGGCTGCCGGCCGCTGTGCCGCGGACGTCCGTGGGGCGGCTGGGCGCGGACCGGTCGGCAATCGTGGCCGCGGGTGTCGTCGCCCGGACCTCCCGGCTGCGCGGTCCGAGCCGCCCGTCCGTGTCCCGCGCCCGCACGGTGAAGGCATAGGTGGTGGCGGGCCGGAGCCTGGTGACATCCACCATGTGTTCGGAACCGGGTACTTCCTTGACTTTTGTGGTGCCCCGATATACCTCGTACCGGCTCACCCCGGCGCTCGCGGAGGCGACGGTGTTCCACATGACATGCACGCTGGTGGCGCTGCCTGCCTCGGCCGTGACACCCGTCGGAGCTCCGGGCGGCCGTTCGCCGTCGTTCCCGCTTCCGTCCCCGGATCCGCTCCCGCCGCAGGAGACGATCAACAGGAGCCCGCCGCAGAGCGTGCCACGGAGCGCCCCGCGCAGCACGCCACGCCGGTACGGAGGCACGGCAACAGGAAGGCCTCGCACGGCTCTGCCTCCCGAAGGGCACAGGAACGGTGAAGTGGTCCGTACCAATATGGCGTGGCTGATGCGACCACATCAAGAGGGTGTGGCGGGGTCCTTGTGAGGCGGCCGAAGGTGCACCGTACGGCCCTGTCTCGGTGGCCGCGGCACCACTCCGGGATGAGATTGACCGAGTGCTCGTCAGTGTCCCCCACGAGAGGCCCGCACACCGTGAACCCTGTCCAGTCGCTCGCACTGGCCGTGGCCGGCGTCTCCCTGTTCGCCCCCGCGACGTTCCACGACACCTCGTCCCGGGCCCGCACGGAACAACCGGTCGTGCGGCAGGAGGACGCCGTCAGCGTTGCCGACGCTGTCAGCGCCGCCGACCTGCTGGCCGAGGTGCGTGACTGCACCCCCGTCTCCCACGGCAACCACCGGAGCGACCAGGGCGCCCGCGCCACCATCTCGGTGTGCGGTACTCGCGACGCCGTGTTCTGGAAGGCCGACATGGACATCGACTGCGACGGACAGCCCGGTGTTCGTTGCAACAACCGCACCGACCCGCACTTCTCCGCCACCACCGCCTTCACGCAGTTTGACGGCCGCCCCCTGAAATCCGAGACCCTGCCCTTCGTGGTGGTGCCGGCGCCGAGCGAGCTCTGGGACCACCGGGCGCACGGCGTCCGAGGCGGCTCGGTGGTGGCCGTCGTGTACCGCGACCGGGTGCAGTACGCGGTCGTCGGCGACACCGGCCCCGCGGGTGTCATCGGCGAGGCGTCCTACGCGACGGCCGAAGCGCTCGATATCGATCCCGACCCGCGGGGCGGCGGCACCTCCTCCGGTGTCACCTACATCGTGTTCAGGGACAGTCGGGTGACCCCCGTCGAGGACCGCCGGGCGGCGGTGACGACGGGGGAGAGGCTCGCCCGGCAGTTCGTGAACGGCACCCGGTGAACGGCGACTGCGCCGAAGCCAGACCCTCAGACCTTCCGATACGTGTACGCATCCGCCGCGGCGGCCTCCACCGCCGCGAGGTCCGCTCCCGTGGCCGCCGTGACCACTGCGGCCACCGCTCCCTCCACGAACGGCGCGTCCACCAGCCGGGTGTGCTCCGGGAGCTCGTCGCCCTCGGCGAGCAGCGCCTTCACGGTGAGCACCGCGCTGCCCAGATCGGCCAGAACGGCGACCCCGGCGCCACCGTCGACGGACGCCGCCGCGGTGGCGACGAGTCCGGCGCTCGTACCGAGACCTCCGTCCTCCGTGCCGCCCGCCGGGGCGACGGCCACCGCGGTACCGGCGCCGGCCAGGCCCTTCGCCAGCTCGGCGACCGAGGCCGCCACCTGCGCGCTGTGCGACACCAGGACGATCCCCACCAGCTTTCCGTCACTCACCGGCTGCCTCCGCGGCTCCGGCGGAGCCGGAGGCATCGGCGAGGCCGGCGATCAGCAGCGCCGCCGACGTGGCCCCGGGATCCTGGTGCCCGATGCTCCGCTCGCCCAGGTAACTGGCCCTGCCCTTGCGGGCCCGCAACGGCGTCGTGGCCACCGCGCCCTCCTCGGCGGCGGCCCGCGCCGCGGCGAAGGAATCGCCGAGCGCGTCGACCGCGGGCACCAGGGCGTCGATCATCGTCTTGTCACCCGGCGCCGCGCCCCCGAGCTGCCGGACCGCGTCCACTCCGGTGCGCAGCGCCTCGGCCAACTGCTGCCTGCTCACCTCGGCGGCCTCCCCGAGTGCCTTGCCGGTGCGGCGCAGCAGCGTCCCGTACAGAGGCCCGGACGCGCCGCCCACGCTCGAGATGAGCAGACGCCCGGACAGGGTGAGGACCGCGCCGGGCGTGGCGGGCGGCTCCTTCTCCAGCGCGGCCCGCACCGCGGTGAACCCGCGCTGGAGGTTGATGCCGTGGTCGGCGTCCCCGATGGGGGAGTCGAGGGCGGTGAGCCGCTCCGCCTCACGGTCGACGGACTCGGCGGTCACCGTCATCCAGCGGCGGAAGAACTCGGCGTCGAGCACTGGAACTCCTTGCGAGATAGGCACTGTGAACCGATACCCCGGTGTCCGTCAGACGCCCCAGCGCAGTCCCGGCGTGTTCACCGGCGCGTCCCACAGCCGCAGCAGCTCCTCGTCGATCTGGCACAGGGTGACCGAGGCACCGGCCATGTCGAGCGACGTCACGTAGTTGCCGACGAGGACCCGGGCGACGGGAACACCACGCTCGCCGAACACCCGCTGCACTTCGGCGTTGAAGCCGTACAGCTCCAGCAACGGGGTCGCACCCATGCCGTTGACCAGGACCAGGACCGGATTGCGAGGGGTGAGGTCCTGGAGGATCGCGTCGACGGCGGCCTCGGCGATCTCACCCGAGGTCATCATCGGCCGCCGCTCCCGGCCCGGCTCGCCGTGGATACCGATGCCCAACTCCAGCTCGCCGGACGGCAGGTCGAAGGTGGGGCTGCCCTTGGCGGGCGTGGTGACGGCGCTCAGGGCCACGCCGAAACTGCGGGAGTTCTCATTGACCTGACGGGCCACGGCCTCCACCCGCTCCAGCGGCTGCCCCTCCTCGGCCGCAGCGCCCGCGATCTTCTCCACGAACAGCGTCGCCCCGGTACCGCGCCGACCGGCGGTGTAGAGGCTGTCGGTCACCGCTACGTCGTCGTTGACCAGTACTTTCGCGACCTGGACGCCCTCGTCCTCGGCGAGCTCGGCGGCCATGTCGAAGTTGAGCACGTCACCGGTGTAGTTCTTCACGACGAACAGCACCCCGGCCCCGCTGTCCACGGCCGCCGCCGCCCGCACCATCTGGTCGGGCACGGGGGAGGTGAACACCTCGCCGGGACAGGCCGCCGAGAGCATCCCGGGTCCCACGAACCCGCCGTGCAGCGGTTCGTGCCCCGATCCGCCGCCGGAGACCAGACCCACCTTCCCGGCCACGGGAGCGTCCCGCCGGACGATCACCCGGTTCTCCACATCCACCGCGAGTTCGGGATGAGCCGCCGCCATCCCACGCAACGCGTCCGCGACCACGGTCTCCGGCACATTGATCAGCATCTTCACGGGTGCCTCCTAGGGGGCTTAGCAGGTGGGTCTTCCACCTGCGTTTTTGCTGGTCAGAGTAGGTAGGGGAAGTTTTCGATCTTGACGGTCCGCAGTGGCCGGAAGCGGGCTGTGGCGGTACTGATGCTGACTTAATGCTGACTTTGGTGACGGGCCGTCAGGTCTGCTGGGCGGTCGGATGCGGGTCGGCTGAAGTCCTCTTGTCTGAAGTATTGACCTTGCGGGAGCGAAGGTCACGTACGCGGGCGCTCAGGTGCGCCCGGGAGGTGGGACGGACCGCGACGAGGACGGGGCCCGCGCGGCCGACGCGGCGGTGCCGGGAGAGGCTCCGCCGTGAAATCCAGGAAGAGAACGCTCGAATCCCTTGGTGACCTGGAGTACGAAAATCCGGCTCCGGCGATCCCGCAGGAGCCCGCGCAAGATCGAAGATCGTCGGGTTCGCCGGAGTCGTCGCGAAGTAGGGGTGAGCGTCCCGGTTCGGACAGGGAAAACGCAGTACAGGCACGGTCTCAGTGAGCATGTGAGTGTCGAAGTCCCATGAACACTTGGTGAGTCCGTCCCTGCACCTGCATTTTCCCTCATGCCCGCCCCGCTGGAACAACTGGCCCGTGGAGTTGCCCCGGTCTGACAGACACCGATGGGCTTGCGAGCTATGCGGCTGCGTAGAGCACTCTATGTGGTGCCTTCGCGGCGTGACGACGTTCGTACTCGGCCGGGCTGAGCTGGCCGTTCGCCGAATGGCGGCGCCGGGGATTATAGAAGCCTTCGATGTAGGCGAAGAGGGTCTGCTCGGCGTGGTGTCGGGTGGGAAAGGCGGCCCGGTCGATGAGTTCGGTCTCCAGGGAAGCGAAGAAGCTCTCGGTGACGGCATTGTCGAAACACGAGCCGGTGCGGCCGGTGGAAGGCCGGATCCCCGCCTCTTCGCATCGCTGACTGAACGTCAGGCTGGTGTATTGGGAGCCCTTGTCGCTGTGATGCACGAGGCCGGGACGGGGTCTGCGGGCCGTGACCGCCATGGCGAGGGCGTCGGTGACCAGCTCGGTTCTCATGTGGTCGGCCATCGCCCAGCCGACGATGCGGCGGGAGAACAGGTCCAGGACGACGGCGAGGTAGAGCCAGCCCTCGCCGGTGGGGACGTAGGTGATGTCCGCGGTCCAGCGCAGGTTCGGCGCGCTCGCGGTGAAGTCGCGGCCGATCAGGTCGGGGGCGGCTGTGGCCTGCCGGTCCTGGCGGGTGAGCGAGACCCGGCCGGTGCGGCGGTGCACGCCGGTCAGCCCGGCCTTGCGTATCAGGCGGGCGACGCGCTTGCGCCCGACGGACAGGCCGTCGATCTCGCGCAGGTCCGCGTGGATGCGCGGGGCTCCGTAGGTTCCGTGGGACCGCTCGTGGTGCCCGCGGATCTTCTCCGTGAGCTCGGCGTCCTCCCGCCGGCGGCGGGAGGGGGCGCGGTCCCTCCAGGCGTAGTAGCCCTGCCGCGACACACCCAGCAGCCGGGCCATCAGGGAGACGTCATGGTGTGCCGTGTTCTCGTCGATCAGCCGGTAGCAGATCACCGGCTGGTCTCCCGGACGAAGAAAACCGTGGCTTTGCGGAGGATCTCCTTCTCCTCACGCAACTGCTTCACCTCGCGGCGCAGCTGGGCGAGTTCCTCCTTCTCGTCGCTGGTCAGGCCGGGGCGTTCCCCGGTGTCCACCCGGTCCTGGTTGGCCCAGGTCCGGATGGTCTGGGCGGACGGCTCGAACTCCTTGGCCAGTTCCTCCGGCGACCGACCAGAGCGGACCAGCTCGATTATCTGGCGACGGAACTCCGGCGGGTAGGCCGGACGCGTCCTTGGCACGATGAACTCCTCCTTGCGGGACTTAGTGTCCCAAAGCGAAAGGTTGTCCATCAAACCGGGGCAACTTCATCGAGGAACTCGCGCCACCGCTTGCGCGGGCGGATGCGGTAGTACAGCTTGCCGGTGGCCAGATCGAGGGCGGCGAGCATCTGCCGCACGCCGCCGTAGCGGTGGTAGGTGGCCCGCAGCCGGCGCGGACGCCTCACCGGCCCCCACGCCTTGCCCTTGCGGGGCAGCAGGTTCAGCGGCCCGAACTCATCGACGCATATCACCCGTCCGCCGGCGGGCGGGGTGTCGTACAGCGCCAGGACGCGGTGCATCTTGGCGATGAACTCCGGGTCGGTGGACGCCTTCCACGTGGTAGTGGTCTTCCAGGAGACCTTTCCCTCGCGCAGGATCCGGCGCAGGCTCTCCCGGCTGATGGCCGCGGTCACCTTCTGCTTGACCAGGTGCTCGGCGAGCTTGCTCAGGCTCCAGGTGGAGAACGCGGTGATCTTCCAGTCCGCGGGAGACGTCCGGGCGATCAGGCAGATGCGCTCACGCACCTCATCACTGATCACCCTCGGGCGCCCCCCGCTCCATTTTGGGTCCAACGCGTCGAACCCCTGCTCGTTGAAGGCGTGGATGACATCGCGGACGTAGTCCTCGCTGACCTGCATCAGCACGGTGATGTCCTTGACCGTCTGGCCCTGGGCCGACATCAGCACCACGATCGCCCGGCGGAGTTTCACCGGGTCCTTCGCACTCCGACTGATCCGCTGCAGCTTCCGGCCCTCGTCCATCGTGACCGGCCGGACGAACACACTCGGTCGACGCCCCACGACCACCTCCAAGATCAGATCTTGGAGACAGTCTGCTGGCCAACGAGCAGCAGGTCGATTGTGACTGATTCCCAATCATGTTTGTCAAGGGCGCCGGGAACGTGGTGGAGGCCGGGAAGTGATCCCGGCGCTCGCCGCTGGCGGGTGAGATCCTGAACGGATGAACGAGACATCCGCTGCTCTGGCGACCGCTCGGTGGCCGCTGGCCGCGGCTGGGGAGACTGATTGGCTGCGGGAGCTGGCCGACGATGACGGGCTCACCGGCTTCATGCCGCCGGCACTGCCCGACGCCGCCTGGGTGCTCCACTCCATGTACGAACACGAACTCGGGCCCATCGACATGTCCTATGTCGCGTATCAACGAGCCGTGCTGAATGGCGGCGGGCCCGAGATCATCCCGGGCCTCGACCCCGCGGACGTGTTGGGGGTGACGCCGGGCGAGCCCCGCGGCCCCCGTTGGCGCCGGCTGCGCTGGGCGGAGCTCTCGCGGCGGACTGGTGATCCCGTGGCGCCCGAGGGGCAGCTGCCCTGCTACCGCTCATTCCCCTCGCTCCGGGAGCCGAGCGGCTGGCCGGTCGGCATCGCGGGGCCGTCCGAGGGCAGCCTGGACCAGGCCGACTGGAACCGCCTGGTCGACATCCTCACCGAGCACAGCCCCCAGGGTGCGGAGACCCGCTGCCTGGCCTACTACAACCCGCTGTTGCAGAGGGCTGAGGACTTCGACAACTTGCACGTCCGGGCCGGCGCGCTCGCGGATGCCAAGGCGTTGTACGACTACCCGGAGGAGGACGGTTGGACCCCGTCCAACCTCTGGGCCCAGGACCGGTCCTGGGTCCTCTGCACGGACTACGACCTCTGGGCCACCAAGGTGGCGGGCCCTGCCCCGCTCGTCGAGGCCCTCCTGAACGACACGGAAATCGAGGCCCTCCGACTGCCCTGGACCCTCTGATCCCGACCGCCCGGCCTGGGAACGACCAGGTGTGGCCAAGAGGCCACATGAAGCGCACAGTGGGCACTAGGGCCTGTTCGGGGTCGTGATCTCGGTTCCGATGCCCGCATCCGGCGAGGGCGGCCGAGCTGGTAGAACACCCTT